>JAHBXQ010000006.1 GCA_019636345.1 Pirellulales bacterium
GGCGACCGTGCCGGAGGCTTCCTCAAACTTCCAGTGACCGACCATCCCGGCGAGCTGGGCGATCTCCGCGGCGTCGATCACGCGGTTGTAGATGCGGACGTCGTCGAGAACGCCGTTGGCGGCGTGGCCCCACTCACCGTGAAACGGATTAGAGACGCCGATTCGCCACGGTTCGGTTCCGTATTCATACGCCGCCGCGCCCGGTGTGAAATTCGAAGTTTGGACGAGCGTGCCGTTGAGATAGAACTTGATCGTCCCCGCGTCGCGATCGACGGTGGCCGTGACATGGTAGAATTTTCCTGGGGCATTGTAAGTCCAGGCCCCGGCGCCATTCCAAGTGGGGGTCGCTCCAATCCAGTGTTCATGAAAAAAGTAGCCTTCGCTGCTGTAGACTAGGCCCGTATGCCACCCTGACTTGCGGATAATGCCGTAGGCGGCAGTGTTGTCCGAGCCCGTCCCGGGCGGGAGATTGTTCGGCTTGAACCAGGCGGCCAGGCTGTAACTGTTTTCCTGGACGTTCTCCAGACTCGACGAGTTGGCGATCTGGACGTAATCGGAGCCGTTCGTGTAGTTCGCCGAGAACCCGTTCTTGCGGGCGGCGGCCGTCCACGTCGCCGTTCCCGACACCGTGCCGTTGTTGCCGAGGCCCGAGCTGTCGGCGACGGCCGTGCCGCTCGTTTCGTCGAGCTTCCAGTGTCCGACGAGTCCGTAGAGCTCCAACACTTCCGCTTGCGTGAGCTCTTTGGCGTAGATTCGGAAGTCGTCGATCGCTCCGGCGAAACGCTCGGTCGATCCGGTTCGAGTTCCGAGCGACAGGATGCCGGCGCCTTGGTCCGTGAGGGTGGTCGTCCCCGTTCTGTCGAGGGCTCCGTCGACGTAGATCTTGTAGGCGCCGCTGCTGCAGTTGTAGACCACGGCCACATGCCGCCAGTCGTTGGCGACTGAGAAGACCGTGTTGCTCGTCGGGCCGCTGGAGTTGCCGAGGTTGAATCCCAACTTGCCGTCGGTGCGGTAGGCGACGTTCCAACTCGAGGTGATTCCCGTCAGCCGCTGGGTCGATCCCGGCGTGCCGTTGCCTCGGAACCAAAAGGCGACCGAGCCGATGGCCGGGGGATCGAAGTTGGCGTTGGACTTCGCGTCGTTCGAGCCGCTGAACTGGAGCGCCTTGTAACGCCGCCCGTCCACCCAACTGGGGGTTCCGGTGTTAAAGGCGCCGTGGCGCCCGTTGTTGGAGGAGTCGGTCAGCACGGTCCCGGCGGTTGCGTCGAGCTTCCAGTGGAGCATGAGGCTGGTGTCGGCCCCGGCCCAGGCGATGGCTTGTTGGGCGATCTTGAGGCCGTTGGAGTTGAGCGCCGACCAATTGAAGCTGTCGCCGCCCCAGGGGAGCCGCACCCGTCGTCCTGCGGCCGTACCGCCCCCGGCCAGGGCGCCGCCGACCTCGATCACCCCGAGCATGTTTCCCGCGGAATAGTTCTGCTTCGACAGCACGGTCATTCCTGCCGCGACGGTGGGGTTCATCATCGCCAGCGGCTGCGACGAACTGACGATCGTCACGTAACCCGTCGACAAGCCAGTCGTCACGGAATGGGTGTTGTCGAGAATCTCAGTCTGAGTGTGGCCGGCGTCCCACCCGGTTCCGGTCGAAAACCCCATGTCGTCGTCGAGGTAGCGTTCCTCGCAGACGACCCCCTTGGTCGTGTTCTTGCACTTTGTCGTCAGAACCCAATCTTCGATCGTCACCGGGATATAGACGACGTCGACGCCGCTCATCGCCGTGTCGAATGCGGACTGCGAGCTTTCGTCGGCAATTGTGGTGACGGTGTGGCCCCACCCCTCAAACTGCGTTTTTCGAGCGCTCTCCGAAGCTGAAGGCGTGGACGACAGAGTGACTAGCAGCACGTTGAGCGCAGCAGCGCGGCCCGCAGCGCAGCACCAAAGAGCGGCGGTTGCAGCGAGGGCGAGAAACGGCAAACGGCGGCGAGCCGCTGGGGCCGCCGCCGCTAATGCGTGGATTCGTTTGTCGGAGCGCGATCGAGTGATCATGACCTGATGCGCCGGGCGGGAGCGCCGCGGACCGCGTCGGCGTCCTTCGGGGGTCCTACTTGGTCAAGGCGGGTTCGGCCTTGTAGAGCGACTCCAGCACGTCGCGTCGCGCCACGAGCCCGACCAATCGGCCGCGCTGGAGGACCGGGGCCCGGCGAACGCGGTGGACGATGAACAAATCGGCGGCCTTGCTGACGGGATCGTCGGCTTCGACCGTGAGCACGTCGGTCGTCATATGCTGAGCGACCGTATCATCGAGCATCCGCTGGTCGTAAGCGATCGCCAGCAGGGCGAACTCGGTGAGGACCCCCACCAACCGGCCCGCGTCGTCGACGATGGGCAAGCCGCTGATGCGCCGAGCCAGAAGCAGTTCGATCGCGTCCCGCACCGAATCCTGCGGAGTGATCGTGACGACCCGATCGGTCATGATTTGTCGGACGGCGAGCATGGACGGATTCCTATGCGTGCGATGTACGGGCGGACAAGAACGCCGAGGGGGGCGAACAAACGGCTGCGGCGGCATCAAGGTTCCAGCCTCGGGAGGTCCGCGCCGGCGAACCCTCGAATCGCCGGTAAAACCTAGTTCAGAAATGCGTATGAGCCAGTTGCCTGCGGGAAGTTTCCGCCGTCGAAATCAAATCCCTGCGAGCGGCGCAATCCCGACGATCGGCGCCGTCGGCAGTCGACATGGACGATTTGATGGTCCAGTCCCGTTCTGTCGCATAAGATTCAACAGCCGCTCGCTCGGCGCTCCTCTCCTCCGCCGCGCTCGTCACAGGGAACCGCCATGGCGTCCGAGCTGCCTCTTGCCGAGTCTGCGCTCTCGTTTCGCGGGTACAACGTGACCAACCTGGGGCGAACTCCCGAGTTGGCCGCCGTTCCGGCCTATCGTCGAATCGTCGAGGAGGAGCTCGACCGGTTTTCGCAGATTTGCGCCGACGTGGTGCACCGGTCTGTTGATCTCGGTTCGGCCGTTCGCACCCAGCGCGAGTATGGACTCGACCGCTACGCCGAAGCGGTCGCGCTGATCGTGGCGATTGAAACGGCCCAACTGCGGCTGTTGGCCGAGGTGCACGGAATCGATTGCCGAGCGGCGCGGCTGAGTTTCGGCTACAGCCTGGGCGAGATGACGGCCGTTTGTTGCGGCGGAGTGTTTGCGATCGAGGATCTCATCACAGTCCCGTTGGCGATGGCCGCCGATTGCGCGGAGATGGCGCACGACGTGACGATGGGGATTCTGTTCTCGCGCGAGGAAACGATCAACGCCGCGGAGATCGAAGGGTGGTGCGAGCGGGTCACCAGCGAGGGCGCCGGGGCGATCGGCGTCTCCGCGGTGCTGTCGCCGAATTCGCTGTTGGTGCTCGGGCAAGGGGACTCGGTGCAGCGGCTCAAGGGACTCGTTGACGCCGCCAGCAAGACGCGGCTTCACCTGCGAATCAACGAGCATCGGTGGCCGCCGCTCCACACGCCGATCGTGCGGCAACGACATGTTCCCGATCGTTCGGCCGTGCTTCTCGAACGGTTGCCGGGAGGGTGGCAAGCCGCCCAGCCCCCTGTGTTCTCGCTGGCCGCGGGGCGCCGGGCGTACGACGGACGCGGGGCCCGCGGCACGCTGCGCGAGTGGGTCGATCGGCCTCAGCGGTTGTGGGACGCCGTGTGCGACGTGCTCGCTTCGGGAGTGCGAACGGTGATCCACGTCGGCCCGGAACCGAACGTCGTCCCCGCGACGTTTCACCGACTGGCGGAGAACATTCGCCAGCAAGCGAACGGCCGGTCGTGGAGCAGCTTCGGTTTGCGTGCCGTCGCGGGGTTGGTCGAGCGGCCCTGGTTGGCGTCGCTGCTGCCGACCCGGGCGGCGCTCTTGCGGGCGCCGGAGGTGAAGCAGATCAACCTGGAAGACTGGCTATTGGAATTCGCGCCGCGAGAATAGCGGCGGGACGCCGAGGCTTGTCGTCCGAAGACGCATCGCAGGCGCCAGATGTTCATTGGTCGACAGTCGGCAATTCGTAGCAGGCGGCCCACTCCGCATTGCGGATGAGGAGCTTGTTGCTGCTGAGGGCCGGGTTGTTCCAGGTCACTCCTTCCAAGGCGGGGAAGCTGGCCAATTCGACGTATTTGGCGGGGTTCGCCTCGGCAAGGATCACTTCGCCCTCTTCGCTGAGGATCAGCAGTTTGTCGTCGGCGAGCATGATCTGCCCGTGCCCGAACGCGGGGCGGCGTCGCTTCTTCCAGGCTTGCTTGCCGGAGTCCAATTCGATGCATTGCAGGTTCACGTCGTCGATGCCGTAGACGAACCCGTCCTTGACGACGACGTTGCCCATCTTGGTTTTCATGACTGATTTCTTCCACAACCGTTCGATCGTCCACGCTCCCTCGTTTTGGGCGAGACGAATCAACTCGGCGCCCTCGCCATAACCCTTGGAAAGAAACAACCGGTCGTCGCCGACGGGCACGGGTTGCGAGGTCGAGGCGTTGGCGTCGCTGTTGCCGGGCCAGGGATGTTCCCAGAGAACGGCCCCTGAGCCGGCGTCGTGGGCCGTGACGAACTCTTCGTTCACGACAACGACTTGCTCGACCCCCGCGAGGGTCGTCACGACCGGCGTCGCATAGGATGCGCGACGATCGCCGGCTTGCCAGATCGCCTCGCCCGTGTTTGCGTCGAGGGCGACGAGCGAGCTTCCTTTGCCGGTCGACTGCGCGGCGACGTTGGCTGCGGCGTCGCCGACGGCGATGAGGAGCTTGTCGCCCATCAACACGGGCGAGCCGGCCTTGCCCCACAGGAGGTTGGATCCCCCGAACTTGGTCAACGTGTCGCACGACCAAATAAGCTTGCCGGCGGCCGCGTCGAGACAGTTGACGATCCCCGTGGCGCCTTGAGCGTAGACGCGGCCTTCGTGCAGGGTCGGAGTCGCCCGCGGGCCGATGCCTCCCAAGGAGCCGCCGCCTGTGGGATCGAATCGCACCGGGTCGGAGCGGGTCCAGACGATTTCCCCGTCGTCGACCCGGTAGCACGAGATCAGTTCGTCGTCGCCGCGTTGTTCTTGCGTGACGGCAAAGTTGCCGACGACCGCAAAAGCCGACCAGCCGGCGCCGATGCGCTGCTTCCATAATTCCCGCGGCCGGGCATTCCACTTTGCGGCCAAGCGGGCGTCGTTCGCCTCGGCCCACGGCTTGCCGCCGAGAAACGCGGGGTAGTCGTGGGGAGTGGAACGCCATTCGAGCGAAACTTCGGTCGGCGTGGCAGGGGGGGCGAGTTCTCGGTCGGGCTCATCCCAGCGCCAGCGCCAGCCGACGATCCCCACATCGCCGTTGTTGATCGTCTTGATCGGCAACCGCTGGAAATAAAATGCCATCAAGGCCAGCACGATTCCGCCTCCGAGCAAGCGGCGAACGAGCGCCGATCCGTCTGCGAAACCGACCAGCCAGATCGACCAGCCAAGCGCACCCATAATCACCGCTGCATGCCACATACTGTTGACCAGCCCGCGGTCTTCGAGGGCCAGCGCGGCGACGACGCACACGGCGACAAGCGCCGCGGGCCAGACGATCGGGAATAGGAAGCGGCGCGTGGCTGGCGTCGGCAGGGTCGGATCGGACATAGCGAGGCGAGGGCTCCGGAGGGAACGGCGGTTGGGAGCGGCACGGGTCCACGCCGTCAGTGTTGTATGGTAGGGGGAGCAGTCGGGAGCGACAACAGACGGCTTGCTCGGGCATGGCAAGGGCGGCTGGGGGCGATCCGAGCGGGCCCCCAGGCGATTTCCTGCGGGCTTCGCTTCGCGGGCGCCACAGCCACCCTCCTGGCGGCTTCTTGAGCCCGGTTGCGGCGGCTGCGCAGCCCGACTACAACCGAAACACCCCGGACGCCGGCAACAGGCTGCCCCCCTTCCCTTCCAGGTAACCATGACAGCGTGAGCCGGCGCGAATCGCAACAACTCGATGGACAATGGGCCGTGGTCACCGGCAGTTCCCGCGGAATCGGCCGGGCGATCGCGCTGGAGTTCGCCGGTGCGGGAGCGAACGTGGTGGTGCACGCCCGATCGCGCGGCGAGCTGGCCGAGGAGACCGCTGCCGAGGTCCGCGCCTGCGGGGGCGAGGCCCTGGCGGTTGTTGCGGACTTGAGCGATTCGGCAGGGCGTGATGCGCTGCTGACCGCGACCGTGGGGGCCGGTTTGCCCGTCTCCGTGTGGGTCAACAACGCCGGGGTTGACGTGCTGACCGGCGCGGCGGCGAGTTGGACCTTCGCCGAAAAGCTCGCGGCGTTGTGGGCGGTTGACGTCGCGGCGACGATCGAACTGTCGCGGGCCGCCGGCGCCGCGATGCGCGACGGTCGCGGGGGCGTCATCCTGAACATGGGTTGGGACCAAGCCGCGAGCGGCATGGCCGGGGACAGCGGCGAGATGTTCGCGACCGTAAAGGGCGCCGTGGCGGCGTTTACTTGCAGTTTGGCGAAGTCGCTTGCCCCGCGCGTGCGGGTCAACTGCCTCGCCCCGGGGTGGATTCGCACCGCCTGGGGGGACGACGCGTCGCCGTACTGGCAAGCGCGAGCCCAGGCCGAGGCGCTCGTGGGTCGCTGGGGCGAGCCGCGCGACGTTGCCCGGGCGGCGCTGTTTCTGGCGTCGCCCGCGGGGGAGTTCGTCAATGGTCAGGTGCTGGCGATCAACGGCGGCTTCGCCGGCCATGCGCCTGCCGGTCGCGAAGGGGAGTAACCGCGACGCTTTCTTGGACTGCCGGCGCCCGGAGCGCTAGGCGACTGCAATTCACGGAACCACGATGTCACAACGCAGATGACGGCGAAGCAACGCGTCGCTTCTGGCGTTGTTTCCGTCGAGGCTCCCAAACAACGATTCAACCCTTGGCGCTCTTGGCGTCCTTGGCGGTTCTCGTCCCAATGGCTGAGCACATCCACTTCGTGACTGGGCGGTTGGCCGAGCAGGCTCTGCGACGGCAGGTTGCGGCGTTGGCCGAGAGGTTGGGGTTTGCGTATTCGATCGACGTGCTGCCGATCACCGTTGCGGCGCTGATGACCCCTGCGTGGATTGCCAAACATTGGAACGTGCCTGCGACGGCGACGCGGGTGATCATTCCCGGTTATTGCGGCGGCGACCTCTCGAAGCTGACCGGTGCGTCTTGTGCGCCGGTCGAGGCCGGCCCGCGGGATCTGAGACAACTTCCGGAGTTTTTCTGCCAGGCGCCCCCCCCTGACGACTACGGCGCATGGGACGTCGAGATCATCGCCGAGATCAATCACTGCCCACGGCTGACGCTGGCCGAGATCACGGCGACTGCGGCGGCGTTGGCCCGAGACGGCGCCGACGTAGTCGACGTCGGCTGCGAGCCTGGCGAACCGTGGAGCGGCGTTGCCGAAACGGTCCGTGCGCTGCGCGACGCGGGGCATCGCGTGTCGATCGACAGCATGAACCCTGCCGAGATCGAGCC
The DNA here is from genome assembly GCA_019636345.1 of Pirellulales bacterium. Lineage (NCBI taxonomy): Bacteria > Pseudomonadati > Planctomycetota > Planctomycetia > Pirellulales > Pirellulales bacterium. The sequence continues at coordinate 7,480 of JAHBXQ010000006.1, forward strand.
GGCCGTGCGAGCCGGGGCCGAATTGGTCCTCAGCGTCAACAGCAGCAACGTCGCGACGGCCGCCGAGTGGGGTGTCGAGGTCGTCGCCGTACCGGACGACTCGGCGACGCTCGCGGGGCTAGACGACACAATCGTCCGCTTGGCTGACTCAGGAGTTCGCTTTCGGGTCGATCCGATCTTGGAGCCGATCGGGTTCGGGTTCGCCGCGAGTCTGGGGCGGTTTCTCGACGTGCGGCGGCGTCACCCCGACGCGGCGATGATGATGGGAATCGGCAACCTGACGGAGTTGACCGACGTCGACTCCGCCGGGTTGAACGTGGTGCTGCTGGGATTCTGCCAAGAGCTGGGGATCCGCAGCGTGCTGACGACCCAGGTGATCAATTGGGCGCGGAGTTGCGTCAGCGAGTGCGACCGTGCCCGGCGATTGGTTCACTATGCCGTCGAGCGGCGCGTGCTGCCGAAGCGGCTTGCGCCGGAGCTCGTGATGCTTCGCGATCCGCGGGTCGACGAGACGCCGGTCGAGGAGATCGCCGCGCTGGCCGACTTGGTTCGCGACGACAACTACCGCATCTTCGCCTCGGCGGGCGAGGTTCATGTCGTGCGGAGCGGGCTGCACCTGCACGATGTCGATCCGTTTGCGCTGTTCGACCGACTGCGAACCAGCGGGCCCGACGGCGGTCTTCCCCGGGGGCTCGACGCCGGGCACGCGTTTTACCTTGGCTACGAAATGCAGAAGGCCGCCACGGCGCTCGCGCTGGGCAAGCAATACCAGCAGGACGAGGCGCTGCGCTGGGGTCTGTTGACGCGCGACGAGCCTCGGCACTACCTCAAGCGGCGCCGCGACGCGACCGCAGGGGAAGCGCCATGAGCCGCGACGTGGGCGAGAAAGCGGTTGCTCAGATCGCGGCCCCCCCGGGATTGCCCGTGGTGGCGGAATTGCCGACGGGCCTCTCGGCGGTCGAAGCCTTTCGCCGGTTGAGGGTGCTGCCGCACGTCGTGTTCTTCGACAGCGCAGCGCCGCAGGGAGAGCTTGGCCGCTGGTCGTTCGTAGCGGCCGATCCGTTCGATTGGATTGAGTCGGCCGAGGGGGACGATCGCCCGCTCGATCGACTGGCGGCGCTGGCCGCCCGGTTCGCGCATCCTCGAGGCGAAGAATTGCCGCCGTTTACCGGCGGGTTGGCCGGCGTGTTGGGGTACGGTTTGTCGCGCTGCTTCGAGCGCGTGCCCGCACCGCAGTGCGACGACTTGCCGACGCCGGCCGTGGCAGTCGGTGCGTACGACGTGGTCATGGCGTTCGATCACTGGCGAAGTCGCGGATGGCTTGTGTCGCAGGGGTGGCCGGCGATCGACTCAGCGGAGCGGCGCGAGCGGGCGCGGGACCGAGCCGCACAGTTCCGGCAGTTGCTTGCCGGGGACGACGGCTCCAAACGCCTAGTCCGGGCCGAAGTCAGCGAAATCGCGGCGTGCGATCTCGCCCCGCAGCACGCCGCCGAGCTTGCAGGGGTCGTCAGCAATCTCACCCGCGACGACTACCTGACGATGGTGCGACGCGGCGTCGAGTACATTCATGCGGGAGATGTGTTCCAGGCGAACCTGTCGCAGCGGCTGCTTGCTCCTCAGACGCAATCGGCGGCGGACCTCTACCTGCGCTTGCGTGAGCGGAACCCGGCGCCCTATGCGGGATTCTTTGACATGGGCTCGACACAGGTTTGCAGCGCGTCCCCCGAGTGTTTTTTGACGGTCCGCGGCGATCAAGCAGAGACGCGGCCGATCAAGGGAACCCGCGGCCGTTCGCGTCATCCGCTGGCCGACCTGTTCGCCGGCGACGACTTGCGGGCGAGCGCCAAAGATCGAGCCGAGAACGTAATGATCGTCGACTTGCTGCGCAACGATCTGGCGCGATCCTGTACGGCCGACAGCGTGCGCGTCGACAAACTGTGCGAACTGGAGACCTACGCCCACGTGAAGCACTTGGTGTCGGTCGTCAGCGGTCGGCTGGCGCCAGGGCGGGGGCCGCTCGATTTGCTCGCTGCGGCGTTTCCCGGCGGTTCGATTACAGGCGCTCCCAAGGTGCGGGCCATGGAGATCATCGCCGAACTCGAGCCGACGGCCCGCGGTCCGTACTGCGGTTCGTTGGCCTATCTGGGGTTCGACGGTCAGATGGATTCGAACATTCTCATCCGCACGATCACGGCCGCGCACGGCTGGCTGCAGGCGCCGGTCGGCGGGGGGATTGTCGCCGCATCCGACCCGGCTGAAGAATATCGCGAAAGCTGGCACAAGGCGCGCGGGCTGGCCGACGTGATGGCGGGAGGAGTGTTTGAGCCTTGATGTTTGATTGGTGACGTAGAGGGTGCTCTCAGTCCCAAGCCGCCCGGCGATGTTGCTGCTCATCGACAACTACGACAGCTTTGCGCACAACCTCGCTCGATACTTCGAGCGGCTGGGACAGGAGACGCGCGTCGTGCGGAATGACGCAACGACGGCGGCCAAGGCCCTGGCGATGCGACCGGCGGCGGTCGTGTTGTCGCCGGGGCCCTGCACGCCGAGCGAAGCGGGGTGTTCGGTCGAGTTGGTGCGGCGCGCCAGCGGCGTCGTGCCGCTGTTGGGCGTGTGCTTGGGGCATCAGGCGATCGCTGCGGCTCTGGGAGGGCGAATCGTCCGAGCCCCCGCGCCCGTGCATGGGCAGACGTCGCCGATCGATCACGACGGCCGCGGGCTGTTTGCCGGGTTGCCGCGGCCGCTCACGGTATGTCGTTATCACTCGCTGATCGTCGAGCGCGAGTCGCTCCCCGACTCGCTCGATGTGACAGCGACGACCGCCGATGGTATCGTGATGGCGCTGACGCACCGCGCGCACCCGACCTTCGGCGTCCAGTTTCACCCGGAGGCGATCCTGACCGAGGGAGGGTACGGGCTGCTCGCGAATTTCCTCGCAGCCGCGGGACTTTCGACCTCGGTCGACGTCGCGACGCTCTCCGCGAGCGAGCGGCGCCTTGCTGTTCCGACGGAGACTGCGGTTCCCCGTGGGCCCGTGACGTTTTGAACCTCGGACCGAGACGCAGGCGCGCGGCGCCCGGGACTCTCTTGAACGACCGTTCCACAATGTCGATGCCTGCCGAACACCGCGATCTGACGGCGGAGTTGACTCTGGGCGAGTCAGGCCGGGTGTGGGAAGGACTCGTCACGACCCGCAACGCTGACGGGTCGACGAACGTAGCGCCGATGGGCCCCATCGCCGGTCCGGCGTTCGACTTCCTATTGCTTCGCCCTTACGCTGCGTCACGGACCTGTGCGAATCTCGAACGCATGCCGCGCGGGGTGTTTCAGCTGACCGACGATATCGAAGCGCTCGCCGCCGCCGTCGTGAAGCCGGCTGACTGGGCGCCAAAGCTCGTGCCAATCGAACAGTTTGACGTCCCGCGGCTGGCCGACTGCTGCCGATGGTATGCGTTCGAATTGGTGTGGTTCGACGTGGCGCCGGAACGCACGACGGCGCTCGCTCGGGTGGTCGATCACGGAGCGGTCCGCGACTGTTGCGGATTCAACCGGGCGAAACACGCCGTGCTGGAAGCGGCGATCCTTGCGACGCGAGTCGGCATCCTCCCCACGGACGAGATTGTCGCGGAGTTCGACCGGCTCGCCGTAATCGTCCGCAAGACTGGCGCCGCGGCTGAGTTGCAGGCGTTCGCCGTGCTCGAGCGGTTCGTCGCTGCGGCGGGGGGCGCCTTGACGGAAACGGCGCCGTGACGACTCACCAGGTGCACATCTCGGCGGCGGCGCGGCTCCACTTCGGGCTCTTGCGATTCGAGCAGACCGAAGGTCGCAGCTTCGGCGGTCTGGGGGTGATGGTCGATACGCCACGGACGGTGCTGCAACTTGCCCCGGCCGCTTCGTGGCCGACGGTCTCCGGCGAATCGTTGCGGGTGCAACAGGCGGCGCGACGGGCGCTGGAGGCGTGGGGGCAAGCGAGCGGCCTTGCTGCGTTGCAGGTGGAAGTCGTCGCATCGTTGCCGGCGCATCGGGGGTTGGGGTCGGGGACGCAACTCGCCCTCGCCGCCGCGGCCGGCGTACGGGCGCTCGTCGGGCTGCCGCCGGCGAGCGCCGCGGAGTTGGCGCGAGTCGCCGGGCGGGGGCGGCGCAGCGGCGTTGGCGCCCATGGGTTTCACGGAGGCGGGCTCGTGTGGGAAGTCGGCAGGCTCCCCGGCGAGTCGACCGGTCGACTCGCCGAGCGGGTCGCCTTGCCGAGCGCCTGGCGGGTCGTGATGGCGATCCCCGCGCAAGAGACGGGATTGAGCGGCGTCGCCGAGCGCGACGCATTCGCCCAGCTTCCCGCGCCCCCGACGGAGTTGACGGATCGACTGATTCAACTTGCTGAGAGGACGATTGTCCCCGCGGCCCGTGCGGGGGACTTCGCAACGTTCAGCGCCGGCGTGTCTGAGTACGGCCGCGAGGCCGGTTCGATGTTCGCCCCCGTGCAAGGAGGCTCGTACGCCTCGCCCGAGATCGCTCGCCGCGTCGCTGCACTGCGCGAAGCGGGCTGTTGCGGCGTCGGCCAATCGTCGTGGGGGCCGACGGTGTTCGGCTTGTGCGCGAATGCCGCCGATGCGACATTTCTCCGAATCAAAATGGGCGCCGAACCGGCGTTCGCGGAGTGCGAACTGACGATCGCGGGGATCGACAATCAGGGCGCCGTCGTCACGAGGGGGTGAATCGCTGGTGCTGTCTCAAGCTCACTTCGACGGCACGCCGGGCACGACGACGAAGCAAATCGGCTGCTCTCGTTTCTGCCAACACGGCGTAACGGAAACTCAGATGCCGCTCAACCGGCGGAATCCTGGCCAGAAGCCAATCGCTGCAGCGCATGATCCGTCGCGTCGCCGTGGTTCGATGTCGCTCGATCGAGCGTGACCGGATCGGCTACAGCAGTCCGTAAGCGATCAGCGTTTGTCGCAGGGCTTCCTCCTGCGGCGGGTCGAGCGTAGTCATCGGCAGGCGCAGCTCGCCCGTATCGCGGCCCAGCATCTGCATCGCGGCTTTGACCGGGATAGGGTTTGTGGCAAGCCCCAGCATGTCGCGGCACAAGCCGAACAGCCGGTGGTGCCAGCGCATCGCTTCGTCCTTGTCCCCCGCGGCGTAGGCCGTCAGCAGGGCGATCATGTCCCGCGGCACGATGTTCCCCACAACAGAGATCACTCCCCGGCCGCCGATCGCCAAGAGCGGCAACGTCAGGCTATCGTCCCCGCTGAGCACCGTGAGGTTCGTATTGCCGATGATCGCCGAGGCCTGATCGAGCGAGCCGGTCGCCTCCTTGACCATGGCGATGTTCTCAAGTTCCGCGAGGCGAATGATGGTTTCGGGTTCGACGTTCTTCCCCGTGCGTCCGGGGATATTGTAGATGCACTGCGGCAGGCCGGTCTCCTCGGCCAGGATCTTGAAATGCTCGTAGAATCCCTTCTGTGTCGGCTTGTTGTAGTACGGCGCCACCTGCAGAGCGGCGTCGGCGCCGTTCCGCTGGGCGTTCTTGGTGAGCCGCAACGCCTCGGCCGTGCTGTTCGAGCCGACGCCCGGCATGACCTTCATCCGCCCGGCGACGGTGTCGCAGACGAAGGCGATGACCCGATCGTGTTCGTCGTGGGTCAGGGTGGGCGACTCGCCCGTGGTGCCCACGGGGCAAAGGCAGGTCGTCCCCGCGGCGACCTGGAACTCGATCTGATCGCGAAGGAGGTCATAGTCGACCTCGCCGTTCTTGAACGGGGTGACGATCGCCACCGACAGGCCGGCAAACGCTTCAGCTTTGGTCGTATTCAACGGGGTCGCTCCGGTACGCGGGGTGCCGACCGCAAATCATCCCAGATTCGCGGGGCCCGTGATGATACGACCGGCCGGCCGGGCCGGCAATCGGCTAACCCGCGCAGAACCGTGAAATCGGTGCGCATTTCGCGATGGGGCGCGGGGGACCGCTTGGACGAGTTGTCGTCCCTGCTCCCACGCGCGTCGCCGCATCATTCGATCAGCCGCTTCATGTCGCGGACTGCCTGCTCCAGGCCGACCATAATCGCTCGCGAGATGATGCTGTGGCCGATGTTCAGCTCGCACATGCCGGGAATCACGGCGACGGGGCGAACATTGCGGTAGGTCAGTCCGTGGCCGGCGTGGAGCACCAGCCCAGCGTCGCGGACCGCTTGGCCGGCGTCGCGGAGGACCTGCAGTTCGGCGTGTCCGCCGAACGCGGCGCTGGCGAGGGCGTAAGCGCCGGTGTGGATCTCGACCGCTTCGGCGCCGAGTTCCGCGGCGACTTCGATTTGCCGCGGGTCAGGGTCGAGAAACAGACTCACCACGATCCCCGCGTCCTGCAGTTGCTTCACGGCGTCGCCGACGCGTGCCTTCTGCCCCGCGGCGTCGAGTCCCCCTTCGGTGGTGACTTCCTCGCGGCGCTCGGGGACGAGGGTCGCCTGATAGGGGCGTGCCGCAGCAGCGATCCGCAGCACCTCGGCGTCGCAGGCGAGTTCCAGATTGAGCTTCACCGTGACCGTTTGTCGGAGCAGATGCAGGTCGCGTTCCTGGATGTGTCGACGATCTTCGCGAAGGTGGAGCGTAATGCCGTCGGCCCCGCCGATCTCGGCGAGCGAAGCGGCCCACACCGGGTCGGGTTCGTTCGTCTTGCGGGCCTCGCGCACGGTGGCGACGTGGTCGATGTTGACGCCCAATAGTGCCATGTCGGGAGTCTCTTGTTGGACTCAGGAGGGGACGGGGAGCCGCGGAGGCTGCGCCCCTGGGGCCCAATATCGCCGACGCGAGTCGGATTCGTCCAGGACCTGCGGAAGCGAGCCGGGCGACTTGCAGTGTCTTGTGGCTCCGCACAAATCTCACGCCGAGACACGCCGAAACCGCGCCGTGGCTCGTTCTGGCCTTGACGACAAACCGGGAACGCCCTTTTTCGCTTCGGGTATTGGGTTCTGTACGTCAAGACACGGCTTGACTCCAGGCGATTCCCTCTCAGAACTTGCTGCGGTTTTCTGTGCTTCGGAGTGAAACCAAGGAGCCTGCAACTTGCGGCGCCCGGGCCGTTTTCCTGAACTGAGACGACAGCCGAAAGAATCCCCCGCTGCGCACCGACGCGGCTCGGACGACGCAGGTTCGCGGGGCGAGGGCGGCACATTCGGCACAAGCCGACCAGGCGGGGATTTGAGGCCCGTTTTCAAGGGGCGAGCGAATTGCTCCGACGCGGGGTCGAGCTACCTTTGCTTGGAAACCAACGGACCTGAACTGGGCTGGCCAGAAGGTCGCCCGTACGCCTCCGGGCTTTTCGCACCCCCGGCTGTGAACGTCGGCCGGACGCCGTAAGAGAGACAGAAATCGACCGTCCGCAACCGTCGAGTATGCTCCTCTACCCGCGAAGACGGCAGAATTGACGACGAGAAACATGATGAATTGCCATGAACTCGCGCTGCAGATCGAGCGTTTGGAACCCGCGGCCCGGCCGCAAGACGTCGCTCGGGTGTGTCTGCTGCTGGCCAACCAGACCGACCAGTTGGAACGATTGGCGGACGAGCCCACGCTGCGCGCGGCTTGGAAGGAAGCGGGAATGAAGCTGCAAGCCGCCACGGACCAACACGCGGCGATGACGCAGGAGCTGGAAGACCTGGCCAGCAGCGATCCGGAGAAATTCACTCGCGACCAAATCTGGGTGCTGATCCGCGCGATCAAGGTGCAGAGTCAGGTTCTGCAACTGTACGTGGGCCGGCCGCTGCTGGACGTGTAGCGGACGGGGTCAGATCGAGAACTCTTGGAGCAGCGCGATCGCCACCGTCATGTAGATGACGATGCCGATGATGTCGATGATGCCCGCCAGAAAGGGGCTGCTCATCAGCGCTTCGTCGAGACCGAGCCGGCGAAACAAGAGCGGCAACTGCGAGCCGATGACGCTGCCGCAGGTGACGACCCCGATCAGCGTCAGCGGCACGACCATGATTTCGCTAAGCGCCGGTTCGCGCGCAACGACCCTCGCGATCCCGAAGCCGATGATCGCCAGGAAGCCCCCCAGGCATAACCCGGTGGCGACCTCGCGCCGCAGCACGCGCCACCAATCGCGAGGGGTGATGTCCTTGTTCGTCAGGGCGCGAATCGCAAGCGTGGTCGATTGCGTGCCGCTGTTCCCGCCGCAGGATGTGACCAGCGGGATGAAAAACACCAGCCAAGGAACGGCCTTGAGCTCCTCGTCATAGGTCTTGAGCGTCGTGGCGGTAAGAGTCGCGGCGACGAACAGAATCGTCAGCCACAAACCGCGTTTCCAGGCGAGCTCGTACCACGGGGTGTCGAGGTACGTTTCGGCCAGCGGTTCAAGACCGCCGGCCAAGTAGGCGTCCTCTTCCGCTTCCTCGCGCAGCACGTCGATGATGTCGTCGTGCGTGATGATCCCCAACAGCCGCCGCTCGGCGTCGACGACCGGGATCGCCAGGAAGTCGTAGTCGGCCACCTTCGCCGCAACCGTCTCCTGGTCGTCGGTGTCGACCACCGTCACGAGGTCCCGCTCGACCAGATCGGCAAGCGGCATGTTCGGCTTGTTCAGGTGGGTGACCAGTTGCCGCGCTGAAACAAGCCCGCGAAGGTGCCGCTCGTCGTCCACCGTGTAGATGTAGTAGATGGTTTCGTGCTCGCCCGCCTGCCGGGCGATCTCCTCAAGCGCCGCTCGCACCGTGAGCGACTCGGGGAGCATCGCGATGTCGGTCGTCATCAGCGAACCGGCCGTCCCCTCGGGGTAGGCCGACAGCCGCATGATGTCCCGCCGCTCCTCGGCGGGCATGAGCGGCATGACCAGATCGACCGCCTCGGGCGACACTTGGTTGAGGAGGTCGACCCGGTCGTCCGCCGGCATCTCGGCGATCAGGGCGCTTGTTTCCTCGGGGGGCGCCGTCTCGAGGATCTCAACCTGCTTGGCTTGGTCGAGGTACGAAAAAATCTCGATCCGATTCCGCGGATCGGTGTGCTGCAGGACCTGCCACGACTCCTCGGCAGTGAGTCCCTCCATAAATTCCGCCGTCCGCGCCGCATGCAGCGCAGTGCAAAACTCGGCAAGGCCGGCCCGATCGTCGTCGGCCAGCATCTCGCGGAGTTCCGGCAGGTAGAGGGTGTTCACCATGGCGATCGGGCGGCAAGCCGGGAGGACGCAGGCGGCGGCTCAGGGCGGCCCCGTCGTATCAGGGGGAGGACGTTTCATGACGGGCGTGGGGAATCGGCGCCGAACTCAAGCCGGGCGCGGGGCGGCGAGTCGAGCGCGACTCGCTCCCCTTGCCCAAGTCTACCGTCCAGGGGATGGTCTGGGCAGCCCGGGAGCTGCCCGGCGCGCGGGGTCGCGTTGACACAAATCGCGCCGCTGATTACTCTTGCATCCAGCGGCGCAGCGGTCCCGACGTGTCTGGGGCCGGCGTCCGTGATTGAGTGGATCTCCTCCAAGCCTGCGGCGGCTTTGCCGCGGCAGTGGCATCCGGCGACGGACGGCCTCACTGCCGCAGCGCAGCCTTCGCCCCCCAGCGATGTCTACCATTCCCAGCGATTCGGTCGAGAACGACCGAACCGACCTGGCCGGGTGCCAGGAGCGCATCGGCTACGCCTTTCGCGACCCCCAAATGTTGGAGGCGGCTCTGACGCACGCCTCGGGGGTCGCCCATCGGCTCTCCTCGAACGAGCGGATGGAGTTCCTCGGCGACGCCATTCTCGGCAAGGTCGTCTGCGAGCGGTTGTTTCACCGCTACCCCGAGTACTCCGAGGGGGAACTGACCAAGATCAAGTCGGTCGTGGTCAGTCGCGACACCTGCGCCCGGATGAGCGACGCCTTGGGATTGTCCGAGTACCTGATCCTCGGCAAAGGGATGGCGGCCGACCCCAGCGTGCCGCGCAGCGTGCTGGCCGCGGCGTTCGAGTCGTTGATCGCGGCGATCTATCTCGACGGCGGCATCGACGCCGCCGAGGCGTTCATCCTGCAGCACGTCGAGGCCGAGATCGAGTCGGCCGTGTCGTGCGAGTTCGGCGGCAACTACAAGTCGATGCTGCAGCAGTTCGCCCAGCGCGAGCATGGCGTGACGCCCAATTACCGGTTGCTCGACGAAAAGGGCCCCGACCACAGCAAGTGCTTCAAGATCTCGGCTCAAGTGGGCGAACAGCGTTTCCCCCCGGCGTGGGGCCGCAGCAAGAAGGAATCGGAACAGCGCGCCGCCCACAACGCCATCTGCCGCCTGCGCGGCGAGCATGAGCCGTACCCGACGGAAGACTCGGACGGAGAGACGCTGAACAAGGGGGAGTGACCACAGGCGCCGGGAGTCCGAGATCGTCTGGCGTCATTTATCCGCCAACTCCCGCCACACCTTCTGCCTCAGATCGAGGATCGGTTCGTTGCTGCCGATGTAGCCGTTGGCGAGCAGCGAGAAGGCGAGCAGGCGGCCGGTGCGGGTTTTCAGGTAGCCGCTGATCGTCGAGACGCTTTGCATGCCGCCCGGTTTGGCGGCGATCACGACCGCGGCGTCGCCCGCTGCGGCGTCGGCCAGCTTGTAGCGCGGCAGCGAGTCGAAGAATTCCTGGCTGCGGCGATGGGTGTGCATGAACGCCAAGAGCCGCACGGCCGAGTCGGCGCTGACGAGGTTGTAGCGCGACAGGCCCGAGCCGTCGACGATGCGGAACGAGCCTGGGTCCAGCCCGGCGACGGTCGTCAGCCAGTTGGCGATCGCGGCGGCGCCGTCGGGCCAGTCGGGCCGCTCGACGCCGCGGCGGATGGCGATTTCGTGCAGCAGCGCCTCGCCGACGGCGTTCTCGCTGACCGCCTGGAAGTGGTTGATCGCCTCGACGAGCGTCCGGCCGGAGTGGGAGAGCTCGCGCGTCGCGAGGACGACGCTTGAGGATTCGGCGGCGGTTGGGTCGTCGGCTTGTCTGGCCAGCGGCGATTTGAACTTCACGCCGCGCGATTCGAGCGCCCCTTGGAAGACCCCGGCGACCCAGGGGCCCGGGTCGTGCATTGTGAGGGCCTTCTTGGTTTCGCTTCCCCCGCTTGGCGGCGAGCGGACGACGATCGGCTCGGTGAACGGGCGGCGGGTGATCGCGATTTCGGTCGCGGCGGGGTCGGGCTCGATCACGATCGGAGGCGAATGCGACGGCGGATCGAACACGACGTGCGGCGGACCGTCGATCCGCGGGGTCGACTTCACCGTCAACACGTTGAAGTCGAGCATCAGCGGCGTGACGGACATGTTGTAGTAGTCGGGGTCGTCGTCCCACATCCACCCAGGGCCCTTCAGCCGCGGGGCGTAGCGGCTGTTGTCGGCGACGACGCGGCCGCGGACCGTACGGAGCCCCCATTCGGCGACGACGCGGGTGGCGAGGGCGCGCAAGTCGGCGGCGGCGAGCATGCTGTCCCCTCCGCCGACAATCACGAGGTTCCCCTGCAACTCGCCGTCGACGATCGGCCCGGCGGCCAGGACGTCGGTCGCGAAGCGGTGCCGCGGGTCGAACAGGTCGAACGCGCACGCGGCGGTGTAGATCTTCAGGTTCGACGCGGGGATGAACAGCCGTTCGCCGTGGCGGTCGAACAGCACGCGATTGTCGGCCAGGTCGACGACCTTAAGCGCCACGGTCGTGCGCCGGGCCGAGGGGTGCTGGTCGAGGAGCTTGGCGAGCCGCTGCTCGAGCGGCGTCGCGGCCGTTGCCGCGCCGGCAGCGACGGCGACCGACGCGAGATGGACGAGCACGGCGAGCAAGCGTGGCATGCGAAGGGTCTCCGGCGGCATCGATCTTTGCGAGGCGCGTTCCGGCTTTGCGGGGCGCGTTCCGGATCGGCGACGACGATTCGGCAGGCGGGCGCTCAATTCGCCTCGCCCATTGGGCAAAAAGCGGGGCTGACGCTGGTCGGCCCCGGGGCTCGCCACTTATCATGGAAGACTCGGCGGCGGCGGGGCAAGACGCCCGCTGCACGCAATCGCGTCTGCTTTTCATCTTCTTGCGTTGTTCGGCGAGCCACGTGCTTCGCGGGGGCCTGCGATGTTGAATCGACGAGACTGTCTGAAATGGTCGGCGGCGGGGTTCGGGCTCTTGGCCTCGGGGCGGGCGCCGGCGGCTGCAGCCAACGATCGCATTCGGCTGGGAATCATCGGCCTGGGATGGCGCGGGAACGAGTTGCTTGACATGTTCCTTCGCGAGAGCGGCGCCGAGATTCGCTGGCTGGTCGACGTCGACCGCGAGCGCGTCGACGAAGCCGGCAAGAAGGCGCCCCAGGCCAGCCGCTCGCAGAATCTCGCCGACGTGATCGAGAGCGACGACGTTGATGCGGTCGTCATCGCCACGTGCAACCATTGGCATTGCTTGGCGGCGGTTCGCGCAATCGCCGCAGGAAAGGACGTGTACGTCGAGAAGCCGCTGGGACAGAACGTGTGGGAGGGCCGGCAAGTCGTCGCCGCGGCCCGCAAGCACGATCGGATCGTCCAGTTGGGGACGCAGCAACGGTCCGACCCGATGCAGCGGGGGATCCGCGAGTTCCTGCACGAGGAGCAGGCGCTGGGGAAGATTCTGGGGGTCGAGGTCTGCCGCTACGGCGTGCGACCGTCGATTGGCAAGCAGGACGCCCCGCTCAAGCCGGCGGCGTCGGTCGACTTCGACCGGTGGCTGGGGCCGGCGCAGGATCTGCCGATTTATCGGCCGAACCTGCACTACGATTGGCATTGGAGCTGGAACACGGGCAACGGCGAGATGGGCAACTGGGGGGTTCATCTGGTCGACGACGTGCTGAACGTCGTCCTGCGCGACTCGCTCGCGCTGCCCCGATCGGTGCAGGCCGGCGGCGGGCGATTGACATGGAACGATGCGGGGGAGACTCCGAACGTTCACTTCGCCCGATTTGACGCGGGCGAATTTCCCGTCGTGTTCGGGCTGAGCAATCTGCCGGAGAAGCCGGGCGCCCGCGGCGCGCTGAAACGCCACGGCGTCGAGAGCGGGTACATTGTCTCTTGCGAAGGGGGGCGGTACTGCGGTTGGCGCGGAGGGGGGGTGGCTGTCGACGCCCGGGGGAAGGAACTCCGCAAGTTCCGCGGGACGAGCGGCGCCCAAGAGCACGTGCACAATTTTCTCGAAGCCGTCCGGACGCGCGATCGCGGCTTGCTCAACGCCGAGGTCGCCATCGGCGACTCGTCGACGAACTGGTGCCACATGGCCAACCTCGCCTATCGCTCCGGCGTCGCGGGCGGGGGGAGCAAGGTCGACGGAGACGACCCCGCATGGCACGGGATGTTGGGGGCGCTTGGGGATCATCTGCAGGCGCACGGCATCGGCCTTGGCGACGAGCAATTGCGGGCAAGCGGCGTGCTGACGATCGCCGCGGACGACGCCGCATTCGCGGGGCCGAACGCCGAGGTCGCCAACAGCTTGCTGCAACGTGAATATCGCGCGGGGTACGAGTTTCCCACAGAGACGGCTTGAGGTTGTCGGGGTGAACTGGGAACGCTGATTCTTGAAAAGAGGACTGGCTCGCGAACCAAACTAGGCGCTCATAAACGTTGCGTTCCGTGAGCGCGCCTGTTCCCTATTTTCACTCAACGGCATCGCGGCAAGCTCGGGGCTTGTTCCTCTTGGACCGCTCGGACCTCAGCCCTTCGACGTTGTCCTCGAACCTTTAGAACCCTCACTCCATTCCCCCATCGCCCGTCCATGTCCTACCGTCGCGTCGCCACGTTGAAAACCGCCGCGGAGTTTCGGGCCCATTTGGCCTCGATTGGCGCCGAGATGCCGCTCGACGACGACATGGGCGATCCGGCCGCGTCGCCGTTGGCGGCGACGATCGAGGCCGACGGCCGGACGATCGGCAACAGGTTCTGCATTTTGCCGATGGAAGGGTGGGACGGCACGCCCGACGGTCGGCCGACCGAGTACACGATCCGGCGGTGGGAAAACTTCGGCCGTAGCGGCGCCAAGCTCATTTGGGGGGGCGAGGCGGTGGCCGTCGAACACAGCGGCCGAGCCAATCCCAATCAACTGCTGATCAACGACCAGACCGTCGGCGACCTCGCCCGCTTGCGCGAGCGGTTGACGGCGGTCCACAAAGACCAGTTCGAAACGACCGACGATCTGTACGTCGGCCTGCAGTTGACCCACTCCGGACGGTTTGCGCGGCCGAACGACAAGAAGCGGCTCGAGCCGGTCGTCATGTATCGGCATCCGGTGCTCGACCGGAAGTTTCACATGGAGGACTCGCTCCATGTGCTCACGGACGACGAAATCGACGCCCTGATCGACAAGTTTCTCGTCGCGGCCAAGCTGGCCTACTCGGCGGGGTTCGAGTTCGTCGACGTCAAGCATTGTCACGGCTATCTCGGGCACGAGATGCTCAGCGCGTTCGACCGCCCGGGCAAGTACGGCGGGTCGCTGGAGAACCGCACGCGGTTTATGCGGACCGTAATCGAGCGGATCGCGACGGAGGTTCCGGGGCTGAAGTCGGTGGTGCGGATTAGCGCATTCGACTGGAGTCCCTTCGAACCGGGACCGGACCCGGACCGCACCGGACAGCCCTGCGTCCCGGTCGGCGAGCCGTATCGGTGCGCCTTCGGCGGAGACGGCACGCCGCTGGGGATCGACCTCGCCGAGCCTGCGGCCGTGCTCAAGATGCTAAGCGAGTTGGGCGTGAAGCTGGTGTGCGTCTCGGTCGGCAGCCCGTACTACAATCCGCATATCCAGCGGCCGGCGCTATTCCCGCCGTCGGACGGGTATCAGCCCCCCGAGGACCCGCTGGTCGGCGTGGCGCGGCAGATCGCAGTAACCGCGGAGCTCAAACGCCGGCAGCCCGATTTGGCGATCGTCGGTTCGGGCTACACCTACCTCCAGGAGTGGCTGCCGAACGTGGGGCAGGCGGCGGTGCGAGCCGGGATGGTCGACTCCGTCGGCCTGGGGCGAATGGTGTTGTCGTACCCCGAACTGCCCGCCGACACGCTCGCCGGCCGGACGCTGGTCCGCAAAAAGGTCTGCCGCACCTTCAGCGATTGCACGACCGCCCCCCGCAACGGCCTGATCTCGGGCTGTTACCCTCTCGACCCGTACTACGGCAAGTTGCCGGAGGACGCGGAGCTCAAGGCGATCAAGCGGGAGAGCGGGGGCTGATTGGCGACTGGCGACCGATTGTTGCTGTCCCCCCCGCCCCCAACCCCTTCCCCACAACACCTGACCGACTTGTCCCATGATCGCTCTCGACCCGCAGCTTGCTCCTCAAACGTTGTTGCCGCAGATCGAGCGGATGTGGGAATTGTCCGGGGCAAAGATCGATGCGATCGCCGCGTCGTCGTCGGCTCGCGGCGGGAAGACTCCCGTGTTTACCGTGGCAGGAAAATACCAGCCGCAGGGGTGGACCGAGTGGACCCAAGGGTTTGAGTTCGGCTCGGCCCTGCTGCAGTTCGACGCGACCCGGGACGAGCGGTTTCTGGAATTCGGCCGCACGGCGACGATCGAGTTGATGGCCCCGCACGTGACCCACTTCGGGGTTCACGACCATGGGTTCAACAACGTGAGCACCTACGGCGCCCTGTTGCGACTGATGAACGAAAGGGTGCTCCCCGAAGATCCTTGGCAACGACAATTCTACGTCATGGCCCTCAAGGCGAGCGGCTCCGTGCAGGCCGCACGGTGGTCGACCACGGCTGCCGGCGGGGGCTACATTTACTCGTTCAACGGTCCCCATTCGTTGTTCGTCGACACGATTCGGTCTTGCCGGGCGCTGGCGTGGGCTCACCAGTTGGGGCACGCGGCGATGGGCGAACGGGACGAGCGCATGTGCCTGCTGGGACGGTTGGTGCAGCACGCCCAGGCGACCGCACGGTTCAATGTGTGGTACGGCACGGGACGCGACGCCTACGACCTGCGCGGCCGGACCGCGCACGAGGCGATCTTCAATCGCAACAACGGGGACTTCCGCTGCCCGTCGTCGCAGCAGGGATACTCGCCGTTTTCGACGTGGACGCGCGGACTGGCGTGGGCGATGGTCGGATTCGCCGAGGAGTTGGAGTGGCTCGCCACGCGCAGCGACGAGGAACTGGCGCCGTACGGAGGCCGAGCCGAGATCGAGAGCGAGTTCCTCGACGCGGCGACCGCGACATGCGACTTCTACATCGAGCAGACTCCGGTGTGCGGCGTGCCGTACTGGGACACGGGGGCGCCGGGGTTGGCGAAGTTGGGGGACTATCTCGATCGCCCCGCGGAACCGCTCAACGACCACGAGCCGGTCGACAGCTCCGCCGCGGCAATCGGCGCTCAGGGATTGCTGCGCCTGGCCAGCGTACTGGACCGTCGCGGGACAGCAGGGGGCGACCGGTATCGTTCCGCGGGGCTCGCTGTGCTGCGCACCTTGCTCGCCGAGCCGTACCTGTCGACCGATCCCGAACACGAAGGGCTGCTGCTGCACACGATTTATCACCGCCCGAACGGCTGGGATTTCATTCCGCCGGGCCGCGCGATCCCCAGCGGCGAGGCATGCATGTGGGGCGACTACCACTTGCGCGAGCTGGCGCTGTACGTCCAGCGGCTGGCTCGCGACGAGACCTACTACACGTTCTTTGGACCGACGAGCTGCGGCAGCGCTTAGGGACAACCGCGGAGCACAGGATCCAAATGGCCGCAAAAAGCGGACAATCCGCCTCGGCCCCGAGAATGAGGCTTGGTTGTTGTTTGCGTCGGCCTGATCGCCTCATTGTTCCGCACGAGCTGGCACGAATCGTGTCGCTGCCCCGCTAACGCAAACGACTTTCGTCAACCGAGCTTCGCATGTCGATATCCACGCCCCAGCAGGAGCAACATTCATGACCGTTTCGCATGCTCCTGTCGCACTGGTGACCGGCGGCAGTCGGGGAATCGGGTTCGGGGTGGCTCGCGAACTTGCTGTGAGCGGGTTCGCGCTGGCGATCAACGGTCGCCGGCCTGCGGACGACGTCGCCGCGGCGCTCGACGAACTGCGCAGCGTCGGCGTCGAGGCAGAGTACTTTGCGGCCGACGTCGGACGGTTGGACGATCATGGTCCGCTGGTGGAGGCGATTCGCGAGCGGTTCAGACGGCTCGACGTGCTGGTGAACAACGCCGGCGTCGCCCCCGAAGTGCGGGCCGACCTGCTGGAAGCCGAGCCGGCGAGTTTCGATCGACTGGTGACGATCAATTTGCGCGGCCCGTACTTTCTGACCCAACGGGTCGCGCGGTGGATGATCGAGCAGCGGGCCGAGGACGCCTCGCGTCGGCCGGCCGTCGTCAACGTCTCGTCGATCAGCGCCGCCGTGGCGTCGACCAATCGCGGCGACTACTGTATCAGCAAGGCGGGGGTCGCCATGGCGACGCGGCTGTGGGCGGCGCGACTGGCCGAGTTCGGCATCGGGGTGTACGAAGTCCGCCCGGGAGTGATTCGCACCGACATGACCGCCGCAGTGACGGAGAAGTACGATCGGCTAATCGCCGAGGGACTTACCGTCGAGCCGCGGTGGGGAGAGCCGGCCGACGTCGGCCGCGCCGTGGCGATGCTCTGTCGCGGCGAGTTGACCTACGCCACAGGCGCCGTGCTTGTGGTCGACGGCGGGCTGACGCTGCCGCGGTTGTGACATTGCGTGCCGGCATACGGCGGACGGTTTCAATTCCACGACAGATTGCGATACGCGGTTGCCATGTCTGACTCGCCGATAGAACAACTCGCGCGGCATCGGCTTGTGCCGGTCATCGCTTTGGACGACGCGGCCGACGCCGAGCCGCTGGCAGCGGCGCTGGTCGCCGGCGGGTTGCCGGTGGCCGAGGTGACGTTTCGCACGACCGCGGCGGCCGAGTCGATCCGGAGGATGGCGGCCCGGGGAGATCTCTTGATCGGGGCCGGGACGGTGCTCACGCCGCAGCAGGTCGACGAGGCCCAGTCCGCCGGGGCCTCGTTTCTGGTGTCGCCGGGACTCAATCCGCGCGTCGTCCAACACGCCCGGTCGGTCGGATTGCCGATCGTGCCTGGGGTCTGCACGCCGTCGGACGTCGAGCGGGCGCTCGACCTGGGCGTCACGACGCTGAAGTTCTTTCCTGCCGAGTCGTTCGGCGGGCTGGGGACGCTCAAGGCGATTGCCGCCCCCTACGGCGGCGTACGGTTCGTGCCGACCGGCGGCATCGGGCCCGAGAATCTCGCCGCCTATCTGGCGTTCAAGTCGGTCGTGGCGTGCGGGGGGAGCTGGATGGTCAAGCCGTCGCTGTACGCCGCCGGAGATTTCGCTTCCGTCGAGAACGCCGTTCGCGAGGCCGTGGCTCTGGTTCAATCGTGCCGTTCATGAGGAGGTTGGGGCGATGCCCGTAGTGACGACGCGACCCGCGGCCGACTGCCGCTTCGATTTGGTTTCGCTGGGCGAGGTGATGCTCCGACTCGATCCGGGCGAGGGACGCGTGCGGACCGCCCGGACGTTTCGCGCCTGGGAAGGGGGAGGCGAGTACAACGTGGCCCGCGGTCTGCGCCGCTGCTTCGGCAAGCGGACGGCGATCGTCACTGCGCTGGCCGACAACGACGTGGGCCGGTTGATCGAGGATCTCATGTTGCAGGGGGGCGTCGACCTGTCGCATGTGAAGTGGGTCCCCTACGACGGCGTCGGCCGAGAGGTGCGAAACGGCCTCAACTTCACCGAACGGGGTTTCGGCGTTCGCGGGGCCGCGGGATGTTCGGATCGCGGGCTCACGGCGACGTCGCAGCTAAAACCGGGCGACGTCGACTGGCGGCGGTTGTTCGCCGATGAAGGGGTCCGGTGGCTCCACACCGGCGGCATCTTCGCGGCCCTGTCCTCCTCGACCGCGGAAGTGGCCGAGGAAGCGCTCCGGGCGGCAAAGGAGCACGGCGTCGTCACGTCGTACGACCTCAACTATCGCCCTTCGCTGTGGAAGAGCATCGGCGGCCAAGAGCAGGCCCAACGCGTGAATCGCCGCCTGGCGCCGCTGGTGGACGTGATGCTGGGGAACGAGGAGGATTTCACCGCATGCCTGGGGCTGAAGGTCGACGGCGTCGACCAGCAGCGGCTCGCCGAATTGCCGATCGACGCATACAAGCGAATGATCGTCGGCGCCGTGGCCGCGTACCCGAACTTTCAGGCGATTGCCACGACGCTGCGGTCGGTGAAATCGGCGACGGTGAACGACTGGGGAGCGATCAGTTGGTGCAACGGTGCGTTCTACGAAGCGACCCATCGGCCGGGGCTGGAGATCCTGGACCGCGTCGGCGGGGGAGACAGCTTCGCTTCGGGGTTCATCTACGGGCTCATGGAACTTGATTCGCCCCAGCAAGCCGTCGAGTACGGAGCCGCCCACGGGGCGCTGGCGATGACCACCCCCGGCGATACCTCGATGGCCTCGTTGACCGAGGTCGAGAAGCTGGTGAAGAATCTTGGGGCCCGCGTCGAGCGGTAGGATCGCGGTTTCCTCCATCGCTAGATTTACCGGGCCTCTTGGCGTCGCCCCGCAGCCCCGAAATCCCGGCGATCCGTGCCATCCGGAATCGAGAAGCGGCAATGCCGACGGCATCTTGAGGCGGAATTCGGTGCTCGCTGGGGTAGCCCTTCTTGGCGGCGCCGTTTATCGTGAATTGCCTTGCCGGCGTTCCAGCCCCGCCACGATCGTGATTGCTTCTTCCCGTCATCGCCGTCGCGCCTGGAAATGCCGGGCAACAAGCTTGCTCGTGCTAGCGATGGTGACGCTGTGCTCAGTGGGCGTGCCGCTCCCCGCAAGGATCGGGACGGGCGGCGGGGAGCGATTCCCCTGCGAGAGTTGCGGCTGCGGCTGTGCTTCGGCCGCGGCATGTTGGCGCGATTGTTGCTGCTTCAACTCGGAGCAGAAGCTCGCCTGGGCTCGCGACCAGGGGGTCGTGCCGCCGGAATTCGTGCTGTTCGCCGCCGCTCAGAAGCGCCGCGACGAGACTTGCGGGTCCGTTGCTGCCCGCTCCGGCGGCAAGACGCCCCCCTGTTGCCGCAGCAAAAGTGACATGCCGCCTGGGAATCCCGCATTGCCGGCAGGCGAGCGTTCGTTGTGCGGCGACTCGGCGGGCTCGAGCTCAGCGTCGTCGCCAGCCGTGCGGCCCGAGCGGGGCCGTCCTCGCGTTGCGCTTTACTTCGCTGCGTTGCGGTGTCGGGGGGTGAACGTCACCGTCTCGCTGATGCCCCCTGCCCTTCCCGGCACGGCGCCCGAGACGCTCCTTGCCTTGCTCCCGATCGTTGCGGCGATCCCTCTGCCGCCGCCCCTGTACGTGTCTCCCGCGTACGACGTGGCCGCTCCTCCGCCGGACGCCGCGTGCGCTTAGGCGCCGGTTTCGGCAATTCTGATTGATACTTCGCCGCGGGTTTGAGGTCGGGCTCGTTGCTCGGCGGTTCTCGCGCGTCGCGCAGGCTTCGTTCGCTTGCGCCGCAGCTCGCGGCGAGTGGTTCCTTCATCTTGAGGAGTGCGCTCAATGCGTTTCATGTTGTATGTTGCGACGGTCTCCGTCGCATTCGTTTCGGCTGCGAGAACGGCTTCGGCCCACGGTCCGCAGATTCAGACCACCAATGACAACGGCAAGATCGTCACTCGGCGCATCGTCGACGACTCGGCGTACAGCACGGCGCTGACGCCGGCGACGTCGCTGTACGTGATGCCGCTTGCCGAGTACCTGGGGGTGTGGCGGGCCCAGCCGGACGGGTCGACTCAACTCGACGGCACGCCGAACTACATCGGCTGGCCCGGGTTTGCGTACGGCTACGGCTATGACGCCGCGACGAACCCGGCGCCGTTTCCGCTCGGGTCGAGGTTTGTGCTGGGGTTCGTCGACGGGTTGAAGGCCTGGGACGGCGCGGCGTTCGTCGACGCCGGCGACGTTCAGGCTCAGGCCTATCGCGGGTCGTCGGCAAGTCCTTCGGCGCTGATGACCACCAGCGATGCGGGGCCGTACGAGAGTTTCCTGTTTCCCAATCCGTTGGCGTTTTCAAACGCGAACGTGCACGCATCGGTCCACTACCGGATGCTGGGGGACGGAGCGTCGACGACCAGTCCGTTGGCCGACGGTCTGTACCTGCTGAGCATGCAACTCGACAGCACGGATTCGTCGTTGACGGCGAGCGATCCGTTCAGGTTTCTGCTGGTCAAGGGCGCTGCGCCCGAGACGGTCGCAGCGGCCGTGGCGGCGCTGGGGTACGCTCCGGGAGAAGTCCAGAGCCTAGTGACGATCCCGGAACCGGGAACCCTCGCCCTGATCGCCAGCGGCGTGTGCGCCCTAGCGGTCGGTTGGCGCCGGCAAGCTTGGGGAGTCCGATCGTGAGACGAAACCCAAGAGCCTTTACGCTGGTGGAGCTGTTGGTGGTGATCGCCGTCATCGGCTCCATGGCTGCGCTCTTGTTGCCGGCGGTGCAGAGCGCGCGGGAGACCGCGCGCTCTGCCGTCTGCAAGAGCCAGCTTCGCCAGATCGGCATCGCAATGCTGCGCTACTGCGACGCCCACGACGGCGAACTGCCCGACTGGTGGCATTCCGGCGCGGTCAAAGGCTCGCGGAGTTGGATCTACACGCTGGCGCCCTTCATGGAAAACGTGGACGCAATCCGCGTTTGTCCCCAGGACGCCCGCGCCGACGATCGGCTGGCCACTCGGGCCTCGAGTTACGCGATCAACAACTACCTGACGACGACCGGTCCCGGCGCCGTACGTTTCCTGCGGCAAGTTGCGGCGACCTCGCGCACGGTGGCGACCATGGAACTGGCCGACGCGCTCCCCGCGGAGCCGCTCTACGAACACACGCACTCGACCGAGTGGTTCGCGCCGCTCAACGTGCTCGACGGAGTCGTGCTCCAGGAGATTTCCCGCGAGGTGCAGCTCGACCGCCATCACCGGGCGAGCCATTTTCTGTACCTCGACGGTCACGTGACGCTTGTCCCTGCGGACCAAGTCGCGGCGTGGGCCGCCGAGGGGTTTGACTTCGCCAAGGCGGAGTGACGACGCGAGGGCCGAGGTGCGCCACGTCGCTTCGGCGACAGTGAGATGAAAACTGCATACTGGAATGGGATGACAACCATGACGAACGATTTGCTCGCGAGTGCGAGTTGGGGAGGTCGCCTTGTTCATGCGCTGGGCGTCTGCTGCGTTTGGCTGATTGCTGCGCTGCCGGCTGCGCGGACCTTCGGCCATGGTGCGCCGCTGCAGATCAACGGTGCCAGCGGCGCGCTGGTCGTGAGCGGGGGACTTGCTCTTGGTCCCGGATTCGTCGCTCAGGCCTTCGATCCCTCGGAGGACGCGGGGCTCGATTTCCCCGGCGTAACGGTCCGCACAGACCTTCCCGGGTACGACGTGACGAACGTCGCCGGCGGGGTGCTGCAACTGGAGGTTCTTTCGCGGCGGGACTTATCGACCCCCGGCGCCCCGCAGCGCTGGTTGTGGTACTGGGACCCGACGCTCGCGACGGTGGCCGCTGCAGGCGAGGACCCCGATTTCACGCTCCGCCGCAAGGACTTGCTGGGGAGCGTAACCTTCGACCAGTTCGACGGGACCTCGGCCAGCGTGTTGCCGATCACCGAATCGCTCGGCCTCAATTCGCATCAGCATTACTTGCGCTATGAGTTGGACAACGTACCGGCCGCTGCGTTCGGCGTTTATGGGTTCTTCGCACGCGTCCTGGCTCCAGGGTACGCCTTTTCGGAGCCTGTTTTGCTTGCGTTCGGGTACGGCATCGACACGCTGCAGTACGCCGCCGGGGCCTATGCGATCAATCTGGCCGCGGCGTTCGCGGGCGACTTCGACGCGAGCGGCGCAGTTGACGGCGGCGACTTTATGCTGTGGCAGAGGACGCTGGGTGCGACCGGCGCCTATCCCCTTGCGGACGGAACGCTTGACGGCGTCGTCGATATCGCCGATCTTGTCTTGTGGCAGTCCCAGTACGGCGAACCGCTCATCGGCGACAGTTCAATCGCCGCCGTTCCTGAACCGTCGTCTTTGGTTGCTGCTGCGTGCGTTCTGGCAGCCTGGCTGCGGTTTGTCTACGACGCGCGGCGCAAGCCAAATCGGTAGAATAGCGGGCAAAACGTCGGCCGATCTCGGCCGTTGACGTGCCAAGCCGATTCGCCGGTAGGCGAGACGACGCCCGGCAGTATAGAATGCATGCCACGGTTAGCGCAATTGCCCCTGCGTTTCCCGTGGGTCGTAGGTTTCCGCTAAGGTCGTCGCCTCTGAGTTTTGCCATGCCTTGCCGTTCATCTTGGTCTCATTTGCTTCAACCTCGGTCGGTCGCATTTCTCGTGGCGCTCGGGACGTGCTTTGTCATGCTCGTGCCCTCTGCGGCACATGAACATGCGCCGCACGTCAAAGTCGCTCCCAAAGAGCAGTTCAAGCCTACGCCGCTGCCGGATCGGGTCGTGCTGACCTGGAGCGGCGATCCGACGACTTCGATCGACGTCACCTGGCGAACCTCGGACTCCGTCGGACGAACCGTAGCCGAGTTCCTGCCCGCCGCCGAAATTGTGGGGGACCACGGCGACGGCAACGTCGACGGCTGCTTCAAGGCGAAGGGCGGCTCTGTCGTGTTTGAGTCCGACCTGGGGTCGTCCCGTGTTCACTCCGTAAAACTGGAGGGTTTGGAGCCGGCGACGATGTACGCCTACCGCGTGGGGGACGGCGTCAATTGGAGCGAGTGGTTCCAGTTTCGCACGGCCGCCGCGACCGACGAGCCGTTCACGTTCATCTACTTCGGCGACGCCCAGAATGCGCTTCGTTCGCTCTGGTCGCGCGTGATTCGCGAGGCCAATCTGCGGGCGCCCCGCGCGTCGTTCATGCTGCATGCCGGCGACCTGATCAACTCCTCGAACAGCGACGCGGAATGGGGCGAATGGTTCGGCGCCGGGGCGTGGCTCAACGGCAGCATTCCGTCGGTCGCCACGCCCGGCAACCACGAATACGGCAGCATCTTCAAGCTTGATCGTCACTGGCGACCGCAGTTCGCGTTTCCTCTGAACGGCCCGCCGGGACTTGAGGAGACCGCGTACTGGTTTGATTACCAGGGCGCCCGGTTCGTGTCGCTGAACTCCAACGAGCGGACCGAGGAGCAATGCGAGTGGCTCAAGGGCGTTCTCGCCGATCCTCAGCGGCCTAAGTGGACGGTGCTGACGTTCCATCATCCGATCTATTCAGCCGCGAAGGACCGCGACAATTCCAAACTGCGCGAGCTATGGCGGCCGATCATCGAAGAGTACGGCGTTGATCTGGTGCTGCAGGGTCACGACCACGCCTACGCTCGCAGCGGGCTGGGGGGACCCAAGAACGTGGCCGAAGGGTTGCGCCGACAGGAAAGCAATACGGTGTATGTCGTCAGCGTCAGCGGACCCAAGCAATACTCGCTGGCCGAATCGTGGGATGTGAGCCGGGTCGCCTCGGGCGTGCAGTTGTTTCAGGTCATCCATGTTTCGCCGGAGAGCATCCGCTACGAGGCCCGGCTCGCCACTGGCAAACTGTACGACGCTTTCAAGCTGGAGAAGTCGGCCGACGGCAAGAGCACGCTGACCGAGGAGATTCCCGAAGGGGACGAACAGCGGCACTAAACCGCGCTGCGCCGCTACCTTGGACCGCGAAACGTCGTCCAATCGATCCCCAGCTTTCGCATCCGCGCCCGGAGGGTGTGGGGATTGACGTCGAGGAGCTTGGCTGCGCCGGCGCCCCCTTCAATTCGTCCCTGCGTCGTCGTCAAGGCATGTTCGATATGCTGCCGCGTAGCCGCGTCGAGCGTGATGACCTCAATGCCGTCGTTCGGTCGACTCGTCTCCCGCGAGGGCGCCTTCGCCGTCGTCGAGAACCCCAAGGCCGCTTCGATCTCCAGGCTCCGTCCGTCGCCGAGAATTGCGGCGCGGTCGATGACTGCCCCGAGTTCGCGGATGTTGCCGGGCCAGTCGTAATTCCGCAGCAGTGCAACGTCGGCAGCGCTCGGCATGACGGGCGACAGCCCGAATCGCGTCGCCGCACGGCCGGCGAAGTGCTCGGCAAGTTCGGCGATGTCGCCCAACCGGTCCCGTAGCGGAGGGAGCAGAATCGGAAACACGGCGATCCGATACCACAGATCCTCGCGAAAGCCGCCGCTCTGCGCCATTCCGGCCAAGTCGCGGTGAGTCGCGGCGACGACGCGGACGTCGACCCGCACAGGTTCGCCCCCCCCGACCCGCTCGATGAACGAGTCCTGCAGAACGCGCAGAAATCGGACCTGGGCGTCGGGAGGCAGTTCGCCGATCTCGTCCAGAAAGAGCGTTCCGCCGTCGGCGCGTTCAAACCAGCCGCGCCGCTGTTCGGTGGCGCCGGTAAAGGCCCCCTTCTCGTAGCCGAAGAGGTGCGAGTCGACGAGCTCGCGGGGAATGGCGCCGCAATTGACGCGGATGAAAGGACCGTCGCGGCGTCCGCTGCGCTGGTGGACGGCGCGAGCGACGACCTCCTTGCCCGTACCCGTTTCGCCCAAGAGCAGGACGGGGGCGTCGGATTGGCTGACGAGTTCGACGCGAGACATCACCTGCGCAAGCCCCCCCTCGGCCCCGACGATATCGTCGGTGATGTCGGTGCGTCCCAGGCGACGCAATAAGGAGCGCCGGTCGGCCTCGGCGGCCTCGCGATACGTTGCCAGTTCGTGCAAGCGGCGATCGTTCGCCAGCGCGGCGGAGAGCGGCTCCTGAAGCGCGGCGATGATCTCTTCATCTCGAAGAGTGAAGCGGACCCCCGCGGGGGCTACGATTGCCATTGCCCCGAAGGAATCGTCGCCATGAGCCAGCGGGGCCGCACGAAGGTCGCGACTTGGCTCGATGGAGCGGGCAAGTTGCAGCAACTCGACGAGCCGGTTGCGGCCGTCCGGCGTCGCGGGACGACCTTGACGGATCCAGCCAAGCAGCCGCTTGAAATCTGCCGGCGAGAGCTCGCCGTCTCCGACCGTGGGCCGTGCGGATTGCGGCGTCGCAGCGACGCACGCCGCGAAGTGATGGTCCTGCTCGACGCGATAAACCAAGAGCTTTTCGAGCGGCAAATGTTCGTCGAGCAGCCTGGCAATCCCGGCGACCGACTCTTGAATCTCGATGTGCTGGCATGCTTCGCGCCAGACTTGCAGCAGGACATTTCGGTGGGGCATCAGCAGAGAATCCAGATTATGTCACGGGTCCGTGATATATCATGGATCAATCCGTGGTATGTGCAAGTACATCGTTGCGCTAAATGTCTGTGAAATCCTGTAACGTGTTATTTAATAAGCTGTTGCGTCGTTTTGTGGGGATCTGGCATGAGGAGTGCTTAATGTCTGAATGTCCCGCAATCTCTATCCGTACGGAGTCGGCAATGTCCCCCCATCGTGTTCCCTTGAGTTTCTTGTTCCTCGCGACGCTGGCTGCCGCAGTCGGTTGCAGCGATCAGGGGGCGTCCTCCCGCGTCGCCCCCACGTCGGCCTCCGTCGACGCCGGCTCGCGCGAGAAGCGGGCTGACTCGGTGACGCTGTTGAACGTCTCTTACGACCCCACGCGTGAGTTGTACAACGACTTCAACGCCGCGTTCGCGAAGCATTGGAAGGACGAAACGGGCCAAGACGTCGTCGTCGAGCAATCGCACGGCGGCGCCGCCAAGCAGGCCCGGGCGGTGATCGACGGGCTCAAGGCGGACGTGGTCACGCTCGCTCTTGGGTATGACATTGACGAGATCGCCCAGCGGACCCAACTGCTGCCGATCGATTGGCAATCGCGTCTTCCCCATCGCAGCGCACCCTACACATCGACGATCGTTTTTCTCGTCCGCCAGGGCAACCCCAAGTCGATTCAAGACTGGGGAGACTTGGTCAAGCCGGGGGTCGAGGTAATCACGCCCAACCCCAAGACCTCCGGCGGGGCTCGCTACAACTACCTTGCCGCTTGGGGGTACGCCCTTCGCCAGAACGACGGCGACGAGGCGAAAGCGCAGCAGTTCGTCGCTCGGCTTTTCAAGAACGTTCCGGTCCTTGATTCGGGCGCCCGCGGGTCGACGACGACGTTCGTCCAGCGGGGCATCGGCGACGTGCTGCTGGCTTGGGAGAACGAAGCCTTGTTGGCCATCGACGAGTTGGGAGCCGGGACCGTCGAGATTGTCATTCCCTCGGTGAGCGTGCTGGCCGAGCCCCCCGTGGCGGTCGTCGACAAGAACGCCGCCGCCCACGAGGCGCTGGAGGTCGCCAATGCGTACTTGCAGTACCTGTACTCGCCCGCAGGGCAGCGACTCGCGGCCAAACACTACTACCGTCCGCAGCAGCCCGAGTTGGCTGATCCGGCCGATGTCGCTCGGTTCCCGAAGCTGGAGTTGTTTACCGTCCACGACGAATTCGGCGGGTGGCAGGAAGCCCAGCGGAAGCACTTTGCCGACGGCGGCGTGTTCGACGCGATCTACCAGGCCAAGTGACGCATCGCACAAACCGCTTCCGCAGGGACGCAGAAAGGTATCGCTCATGTCCGCCCGACGATCACGCAACGTGCTGCCCGGTTTCGGCCTGACGATGGGCTATACGGTGCTGTATCTGAGTCTCGTGGTCCTGATCCCCTTGGCGGCCTTGCTGCTGAAGGCCGCGGGGCTGGGGTGGACCGACTTCTGGGCCGCGGCGACCAGTCCGCGGGTCATGGCCTCCTATCGGCTGACGTTCGGCACGGCGTTCGTGGCGGCGACGCTGAACGCGGCGTTCGGATTCATCGTCGCTTGGACCCTGGTCCGTTACCAGTTCCCGGGGCGGCGACTTGTGGACGCGATGGTCGACTTGCCGTTCGCGCTGCCGACCGCCGTGTCGGGGATCGCGCTGACGGCCGTCTATTCCAAGAACGGATGGCTAGGCCAGCACCTGGAGCCGCTGGGGGTGAAGGTCGCTTTCACGCCGCTGGGGATCATCGTGGCCATGACGTTTATCGGGCTGCCGTTCGTCGTGCGAACCTTGCAGCCCGCGCTGGCCGACCTGGAACGCGAGAGCGAGGAGGCGGCGGCCAGTCTCGGGGCCTCGCGATTGCAGACGTTCTTCAAGGTGATTCTGCCCAGCGTGCTGCCGGCGCTGCTGACGGGGTTCGCCCTGTCGCTGGCGCGAGGGATCGGCGAGTACGGATCGATCGTATTCATCTCCGGCAACATGCCCATGAAGACCGAAATCACCTCGCTTCAGATCATCTCGAAACTCGAGCAGTACGACTTCGCGGGGGCCGCGGCGGTGGCGGTGACGATGCTGTTGATCTCTTTCATGCTGCTCTTGGCGATCAACTTGGTTCAACGCCTGTCGGGTCGCCGCTATCAAGGAGCGCTCTGACATGGACGCTGCACTCCCACAACCGACCTTGAGCGTCCGCCCGGCGACGCGTCCGCGGATCGCCACGGAGGAATCGCCGCTGGTGCGCTGGGGTCTGATCGCGCTGTCGGTCGGGTTCCTGGGGTTGTTCCTGTTCGTGCCGCTGGCCGCGGTGTTCGCCGAAGCGTTGCGGAAAGGCTGGGGCGCTTACCTGGCGAGCTTCAACGATCCGCATTGCTGGTCCGCCGTGCGGCTCACCCTGCTGGTGACGGCGATCGCCGTGCCGCTGAACCTGGCGTTCGGGCTCGCTGCGTCTTGGGCGATCGCCAAGTTCGAGTTTCGCGGCAAGAGCCTGCTGATTACGCTGATCGACCTGCCGTTCGCGGTCTCGCCGGTCGTGTCGGGGCTGATCTATGTGCTCGTGTTCGGCATGCAGGGATGGTTGGGGCCGTGGCTGGCGGGGCACGACGTGCAGATCATCTTCGCCGTGCCGGGAATCGTGCTGGCGACGGTGTTCGTCACCTTTCCGTTCGTAGCCCGCGAGGTGATTCCGCTGATGCAGGAGCAAGGGGCCGACGAGGAGCAGGCGGCCGTCTCGTTGGGCGCCAGCGGTTGGCAGACGTTCTTCCGCGTCACGCTACCGAACGTGAAGTGGGCCCTGTTGTACGGCGTGATTCTCAGCAACGCCCGCGCGATGGGCGAATTCGGAGCGGTGTCGGTCGTTTCGGGGCACATCCGCGGTCGCACGAACACGATGCCGTTGCACGTCGAGGTCCTTTACAACGAATACAACTTTGTCGCGGCCTTCGCGGTCGCGTCCGTCTTGGCGCTGCTGGCCCTGGTCACGCTCGCGCTGAAGGCCGCGGTGGAATGGCGCCTGCACGACGAGCGCGGAGCCACGGAAAAGTCTTGACGTCGCCGGCTCGAATGCCGCGACCGTTTGCAATTCACTCGAGACCACGCCGACTATGAGCATTTCCGTTCAACACATCTCGAAAAGCTTCGGGGCATACCAGGCCCTCGACGACGTCAACCTGCGGGTCGACGCGGGCGAGTTGGTGGCTCTGCTCGGGCCGTCGGGTTCGGGCAAGACGACGCTGTTGCGGATCATCGCGGGGCTCGAGCAGCCTGACCCGCATCCCGGCGCGGCCGTGAGTTTTCACGACGAAGACGTGTCGGCTCGTAGCGTCGGCGAGCGGCGCGTGGGCTTCGTCTTCCAGCACTACGCCCTGTTTCGGCACATGACGGTCTTCGAAAACGTCGCGTTCGGGCTGCGGGTCCAGCCGCGGCGTGAACGGCCGTCCAAAGAAGAGATTCGCGAGCGAGTCGAGAGCCTGCTGTCGTTGGTGCAGTTGCAGCAGTTTGCCGAGCGTTACCCCTCGCAGCTCTCGGGGGGGCAGCGGCAGCGAGTGGCGCTCGCCCGAGCCCTGGCGGTCGAGCCCAAGGTGTTGTTGCTCGACGAGCCGTTCGGGGCCCTCGACGCCAAGGTGCGGCTCGAACTGCGGCAGTGGCTGCGACGGCTGCACGACAAGATGCACGTGACGACCGTCCTGGTGACGCACGATCAGGAGGAGGCGCTCGAGGTGGCGGACAAGGTCGTCGTCATGAACGAAGGCCGCATCGAACAAGCCGGGCCGCCCGACGAGTTGTTCCATCAGGCCCGGACGCCGTTCGTCATGGAATTTCTGGGTCAAGTCAACGTGTTTCAGGGCCGGGTGGGCAACGGCAAGGCGACGGCGGGCCCGTTGTGCGTCGAGTACCCGAGCTACGCCGGGGCCGAAGAGCGGCCGGCGAACGTGTACCTGCGGCCGCACGACTTCGAGATTCGCCGGATCGCCAACGGCAAACCGTGCGTGCCCGCGACCGTCGAGCGAATCAACGCGGCGGGCTCGCTGGCCCGGGTGTCGCTCACGTCGGACGACGGACGCTTGATCCTGGTCGAGATGCCGCTCGACGACCTGCGCGAGCTAGACCTGCAGGACGGCGAGTCGGTGCACCTGTACCCCAAACAGGCCCGCGTGTTCGTGCAAGGCGAGGCGCAATCGGCCCCGGAGGCCGCTGAGCCGCTCGCCGTCGGTCCGGTTTCGTGAAAGGACTTCCGATGAACGACAATCCCGCCGCGGAAACGGACGCCGACCGGCCGACGAATGAGGAACTGCTGCAGATCTCGCGGGCCCTGCGGGGCCTGCGGTTCGGCTCGGTGAACATCGTCGTGCAGGACGGGGTCGTCATCCAGATTGATCGCACGGAGAAACGCCGATTGAGAAGCCGCGGCGATTGCGTCAGCCGCTCGTAGGGCTAGGCCCTGCTGCTTGATCCGACTCGAATCCATCGAGAGGACGTTCTGTTACAAGTCCGACCGGTTCTCCGGAGGCGACGAATTCCGTACAGGAAACGCCTGCCGTGAGCGCATTTGCTTCAAACTCAAACCGCACGTTCCAAGATCAATCTGACGCCGAATTGCTGACTCGCGTCGGCATCGCGTTGACGCTGCGACTGGATCGATCCGCCCACGCGATCGATATTCAAGTCGACAACGCCGTCGTCAAGCTGGGCGGAGTCGTCGCGACCGCGACGGTTCGCAATCACATCGTCGATCGGGTCCGCCACATGGCGGGAGTGCGAGCCGTCGTCGACGAGTTGGAGGTGTTGCGATCGGAATTGCCCCTCGTGTCCGCAACTGGTCGTGAGCGGTCGTCCGGTGCGACGCCGCTTCCGCCAGATTTCAAGCGTCGCTCTGGTCGCTGGGCCGGAAGCCTGCCGCGCCTCTGGAAGGGACTGTTCGCGGCAGTCGTCGCGGCGAGCCTCGTTGGCTGCGGCGAGGCGAAGCCTGAGCGCGTCCCGACGTTCCCGGTGACGGGTTCGATCACCTTCAAAGGGGGGCCGATCCCCGGGGCGTTCGTGGCGATGCACCCCAAGACGCCCCTCCCCAACGTCCCCGCGCCGCGGGCCAGCGTCGGCCCCGACGGCAAGCTGAAAATCTCGACCTATGACGGCGGCGACGGCGCTCCCGAGGGCGAGTACGTGCTGACCGTCGAGTGGTACAAGCCGATCAAGACGGGCGCCGACGTCGTCCCGGGGCCGAACGTCATTCCGAAGAAATACACGTCGCCGCGGACGTCCGGTCTCGTCGTCTCGGTGGCCGCCAACGCAACCGAACTGCCGCCGATCAAGCTGTAACTACGCACTGGATATCTCTCGCGCCGTCAATTGAACAAGCCATACTCGATCTCGAAAGGATCTCCCATGACTCGCCGACGTTCTGGTTTCACTTTGGTCGAGCTGTTGGTGGTGATCGCCATCATCGGCGTGCTCGTCGCGCTCCTGCTGCCAGCCGTTCAGTCCGCTCGCGAGGCCGCCCGGCGCATGCAATGCGTCAACGGCCTGAAGCAGCTTGGGCTCGCGGTCCAAAACTATCACGACGCTTACAAAGCCGTGCCGGTGAGCGCCCGACCGGTCGGGCTGACGAACCTGCCGCGCATTGCAGCGATGACGCACCTGCTGCCCTATCTTGAGGCGGGCAACATCCACGGCGTCTTCGATCTCAAGCAGAACTGGGGGGCGACCGCCAATCGCACTGCGGTCAACTCAGTGATCCCAGTCCTCAACTGCCCGTCGACTCCCGAGGCGCCCGATCGCTTGGACGGTCTCCCGGAAAACAGCCCCTGGACGCCCGAGATCAGCGTCCCCACCGACTACTCCCCCACAGTGTGGGTCGACAAGCGACTCCTCTCCGCGGGGCTCGTGGATCGGACGAACAACCCCGACGGCACTCCTGACAATGAGCCGGGGATCATGGAATACAACAATCCCAAGGCGAGCTTTGCCTATGTGACCGACGGTCTGTCGAACACGATTCTGTTCGCCGAGTCGGCGGGACGCCCCTTCTTGTATAGAAAGGGCGGCGGCGGCAAGGTGAGCTCCGATCTGACTCAGGCCCGCGTGAACGGCGGCGGTTGGTGCCGACCGGCGTCCGACATCATCGTGGCGGGGCTCTCGGCCGACGGGCTCACGGAAACCGGCACGTGCGCGGTGAACTGCGCGAACGGCAGCGACATTGTCGAATCGGGCTATCCGCACCCGTATCACGTGACGTTCGGCACCAGCGAGCCGTTTGCGTTTCACCCCGGGATTGCGAACCACGTCTACGGCGACGGATCGGTGCACTCCCTGCGCGACGACATCGACATCCGGGATTACGCCCGGTTGGTGACCCGCGCGGGGGCCGAACTGACGGCGGTTCGCTGAACCGCTCCTGCCGTCGTTGCTGGCAATGCCATCGACCGGGATCGTTCGCACGTCGCTTCTCGCAGTCCTCGCACGCATCGCAGAGGCCGGCGCTTTGACACGGGCTAGATATTGGGGTGGCGGCGACGAAACAGCTCTCTCTGCCAACGGATTGCGTCGTCGCCAGCCCGAAATAGTCGAACTGCCAAAACACTAGCTTTAAGGGTTCGGCGTCAGAATTCCGATAATCGATAAAGTCGAAGACTCCTTCGACTCAGGCTGACCCGGAATTTCGGGAGGCAAGGACGACGAACAGGCGGCTCACTGGGCGACCAGCAGAGGGCTGCATACCGTTCAAGGCCATCAGATGTTCGTCCTCCTGGAAGTCGTCTGGCGCCTGTTGCTAGCGTGCTTGCGAGCTTCGGCCCGATGCGCGCCGAAGCTCAAGGCGGCGTTGGTTGTTTGGCCCCTCGTCGCGACGTCGGCCTGGGCCGATCCGGCCGATGAACTAGCCGCGATCAGGCGGCAGCTTGAAGCACAGCAAGCTGAGCTCGATCGGCTCCGAGCGCGGCTCGACGAGCCTGAAGAACTGGCGCCGGGCGAGACGAACGCCTTGCCTGATCCGGCGGCGGGAGCAGATTCGGCGCTCGCGAAGCCGCCGGAGAAGAAGGAAACCGACCCGGGCAAGAAAGACGCCGCCCCGGCGAAGGAATCCTCACCGCTTGGCGACTGGATCGACGTGTCCGACGAGAAATGGACCGTCAAGCTGGGCGGCCACATCCAAATGGACTACGTCACTTGGGCCGACGCCGACCCGGCGATTGTCGACGCTCAGAACTACTTCAATTATCGACGCCTGCGGTTGGTGGCGGACGGCGTCGGTTACGGCGTATTTGACTTCCGCCTGCAAATGACGCTCGAACCGGGCTCGGGAGCGAACGACAACCAGTTTGCCTCCCCCGACGTCAAAGACGCCTACGTGTCGATGAACGAGATTCCCGGAATCGGGCGAGTTCGCATCGGCAACTTCTTCGTGCCGTTCAGCCTGGAACAGGTCACCAACGATACGATGAACATCTTCAATGAACGGTCGATCCCGACCCAGGGCGTCTTTGCCGCCGACCGGGAAGTGGGAATCGCCGTCTACAACTGCACGGAGGACCAGAACGTCTCCTGGGCGGGGGGCATGTTTTTCGACAGCATCAGCGACACGGTCAAGACGCGGTTCGACGACAATCAGGGCTATCGCCTCAGCGGGCGCCTCGTCTGGCTCCCCTACTACGACGAGCCGTCGAACGGCCGGTATCTCGTCCACACGGGCGTCGGCGTGCTGCATACCAACGACTACGACAACAGCGTCCGCTTTTTTGCCCGCCCGCAAGTGCAGCGAGGGCCCATCCTGATCGACAGCGGCAACGTGGCGGCCGATTCCTACACCACCGGCAATCTCGAGCTCGCGATCGTCTGGGGCCGCTTCACGTGGCAGAACGAGGCTTTCCTGTCCAGCGTGCATACGCTTGCCGGGGCCGACGCTCACGTTGGCGGGGCTTACTCCCACCTGAGCTGGTTCCTGACCGGCGAAAATCGCGTCTACGAGCGGTTCGGGCAGCATGGAGCCCAATTCGGACGGAACAAGCCGTTCACCAACTTCTTCGCGACTCCGGGAGGAGTCGGTTGGGGCGCCTGGGAGGCCAAAGCCCGGTGGTCGTACCTCGACCTGACCGACCTTGCCAGCGGGCAATACAACGACCTGACTGTCGGGTTCAACTGGTACTGGTCGGACCGGACGCGAATCATGTTCGATTGGATTCATCCGCTGACGACCTCCGACACCCCGTTCGGTGCGACCGAGTCGGACCTGATCGCCATGCGGTTTGACGTGAACTGGTAAGTTGCGCTTCACATCCGGCGCCGTCACTGCGAAATCTCTGCATTCCATCAAGGACTTGATTCATGCCTGGCAAGTCGTCGGATCGAGACGCTGGCCTGCGGACCGTAGCAACGTCTCCTGCGGAACGAGCGGCTTGCGAGCCCGCCCGCTCGCGTGCTCGATTCGTCGCCGGCAGTCGATTCTTGCACCCGTTCGCGACTGTGTTCGCTTGCATCGTCGCATGCGCTGCGTCCGTCGCCGCCACAAACGAGCATTGCGGAGGTTGCGCGCATTGTCGTCGTCCTGAGCGCTGCACGAAGGTCTGCCGGCTCGTCTGCGAAGAGACGAAGGTCGAGGTGACGTGCTGGGGGTGTCGGTGCGAGGAGTTTTGCGTGCCGCGCCCCAGTCGCGTGAAGTGCGAACGGTGCAAGCTGATCGACTGCCAATGCGGCGCGGGAGGAAGCGAATTGGTTCGCTCCCCGGCAAAGCCGTTTCAGTGGACCGAGTGGCTCCCCGGCGGGGCGCGGATGTTCACCCGGAAGAAGCTCATGAAGCGAACGATCGTCGAAACGGTTCCGACGTATCGCTGGACGGTCGAAGACCTGTGCGCCGACTGCCGTCGCTTGGCCTCGGACGCGACCGTGGTCCCGGGAGCCGAAATTCCCCCGCTTCCGGCCGATTGGCAGGATTTGCCGCGAGCAGGCCGGCTGCTTGCGGGGTCGGGCCCGGACGATCCGGTCGCCGCCGCCGAGACCCCGATTCTGCGCTAGCAAACTTCGCGGTTCGGATTACACTCGCCTTCACGACGGCGACGAGATCAAAACGCCCCGGTCCGCCCCCCGGCGTTCGTTCCGCCTGCCGCCGGATTCCATTCCCGCCAAGCCGTTCGCCGAGCCTGCGACAGTTCACATGAGTTGGGAAGCCTGGTTTACGCTGGCGATGGTCGGGGGTCTGTTCGCGTCGCTGGCGCGCGGGATCGCTCCGCCGGATGCGCTGTTCCTCGGCGCGACGCTCGTGTTTGCGGCCCTGGACATCATCACGCCGGAGGAGGCGTTTTCGGGGTTCGCCAACTCGGGCATGTTGACCGTCGCGTTTCTGTTCGTCGTCGCCGCGGGCTTGCGCGAGACGGGCGTGCTGGACGCGCTGGGACAACGGGTGCTCGGCGCCGCCCAAACCGATCGGCAACTGCTGTTGCGCCTGGCGGCGGTCGTGCTGCCCATGTCGGCGTTTCTGAACAACACGCCGATCGTGGCGATGTTCGTTCCGGTCATCCTCAGTTGGAGCCGACGTCACCGGATCGCCCCGTCGCGGGTGCTGATGCCGTTGTCGTTCCTGGCGATCCTCGGCGGAACCTGCACGCTTATTGGCACGTCGACCAATCTCGTGGTGAACGGCCTGATGCAGACGAGCAAGATGGAGCCGATGACGCTCTTCGAGATCTCGGCCGCAGGCGTTCCCTATGCGATCATCGGGCTCGTCTATCTCACGACCGTCGGACGACGGTTGTTGCCGGATCGAAAAGAGCTGCTCGAACAATTGGGCGAATCGCGGCGCGAATTCTTGGTCGAGATGTCGGTGCAGCCGCATTGCCGCCTGATCGGCCAGACGATCGAGGCGGCCGGGCTGCGCCACCTGCCGGGGTTGTTCCTCATTGAGATCGACCGCGGAGACAAGCTCATCAGCCCCGTAGGACCGGACGAACTGATCCGCGTGAACGACCGGGTCTTGTTCACCGGGGTCGTGAGCAGCATCGTAGAACTCGAGCGAATCCCCGGGTTCGTTCCAGCCGCTGATCCGACGTACGAGGTCGCCCCGGGCCAGCAGCGGCGACGCCGGTTGTGCGAGGCGGTGGTTTCGAGCAACTCCCCGCTGATCGGCAAGACGATCCGCGACGCCGACTTCCGCGCCGCGTATGGCGCGGCGGTCGTCGCGGTGCATCGCGGGGGAGCGCGCGTCACGCAGAAGATCGGCGACGTCCGGTTGCGTCCGGGCGATACGCTGCTGTTGCAAACCCAACCCCACTTCCTGCGGGCGTATCGCAACGATCCCGCGTTCTATCTCATCAGCGACGTCGAGGAATGGCGCCCGGTGCGACACGATCGGTCGTGGCTGGCGATGCTGATCTTCGTCGTGCTGTTGGTCATGATGACGACCAACCTCATGCCGACGCACTTGGCCGCGGGGCTGGCGGCCGTCGCGATGATCGGCTGCGGCTGCATTTCGGCGGGCGAGGCGCGCCAGAGCGTCGAGTGGCAGGTGCTGGTGACGATCGCCGCGGCGTTCGGCGTCGGCGCGGCGCTGCAAAACTCCGGCGCCGCGGCGGCCCTCGCCGAGGGGATGTTCGACTCGATCAAGTCGTGGGGGCCCGTGGCCGCACTGGCGTGCCTGTATCTGATCGGCTCGCTCTTGACCGAGATGATTACGAACAACGCGGCCGCGGTGCTGCTGTTCCCGGTGTGCATCGAGACCGCCGCCGTCTACGGCGTAAGCCCGCGACCGTTTATCATCGCGCTGACCCTGGCGGCCTCGGCGAGTTTCGTCACCCCGATCGGATACCAGACGAACATGATGATCTACGGCCCGGGCGGGTACCGGTTCGGCGACTTCCTGCGCGTCGGCACGCCGCTCAATCTCGTGTTGTGGGCGGTCGCGGTTCTCATCATCCCCCGCGTATGGGCGTTTTGACTCCTCCTCGTCGCGAACCGAGCCGGCGAGACGACCGGCGCGGCTGAAGTCTCGACGCCCGACAACGCCTGGCGCACTGAGTCTAGCGCCCCGAGCCCGGCGCCTCCTCGTCGCTTTTCAATCGCACCAACAGCCAGTACTCGACCCGGTCCGGGCCGAAGTGGACCATCGCCGGCGCCTCGTCCTTGGTGAGATTGTAGAGCCCGGTCTCCAGGATCACGTCGTCGCTCTCGCCGATCCGCAGCGCGACGCGCTGCGTGTCCTTGTCGACTTGTCCCAGCACGGCTTGGGCCTCGTCGGTCGCCGTGTTGTAGAACGAGCCGCTGACGATCCCCTGGCGATTGACGGCCAACTGCACGATCCGCGACGGATCCGTCTCCGACTCGTTCGACGAGACCGCGAACGTGCCGAGCGGCATCCACTCGGCCGACTCGGCTTCTTCCTGCGTCGCCGGCGGTTCGACGGTCGCCAGCGTCGCGGCGCTGGCGGCGAAATCCTCGGCCGTGCCGATCTGCTGCCCGTTGACGTAGACCGAGTTGTCCTCGTAGTAGACGTTGCCCCCCGAGCCGTAATCGTAGTAGATCGGCTGCGACCAAACCGCTTGCGGCGCCGACCAGTTGAACCACGTGACGACGTTCATGTAGGTCGGCACGGTCCACCAGTAATTCCAGCCGCGGGAGCGATTCCAATACATGTAGTGCCACCCGCCCAGATGGTGGGGATAGCGATTCCACCAATCGGCGCGGAACCAGGAGTTGTGATCGTGATAATGCCCCCAGTGCTGCCGGACGTTGCTTCCCCAGTAGTTCCAATAGGCGTATCGCGAGGGATGGCGATCGAGCCACTGATTCATGCCCGGGTGGCCGGGGCGATTGACGATGTTGTACCAGTTGTCGTGAACGTTGCCGGCGCCGGGGCGATTGGACCAGGAGGGAGGACGGTGAATGTGCCCGTTGTTCCCGCCGGGGTTCCAAGGGCGATTGCCTCCGCCGATCCACTCCGGTCGGTTGCCGGGGCGATTTCCGCCGGGGCGGTTGCCGCCGATCTGTCCAGGCAGCGGCGTCGGCCGCGTCGCTCCGCCGGGCCGATCGCCGCCGGGGCGGCCTGGGCGATTGCCGCCGATTTGTCCCGGCAGCGGGGCCGGTCGCGTCGCGCCCCCCGGTCGGCTGATCCCCAGAAAGTCGTCAACCGCGCCCGGGTTGGGGCGCGTCGAGGGCGCCGGGCTCGGCCGGGCGCCAGGGCGCGCGTCACCAGGGCGAGCGCCGCCCAAGTGAGGCAGACTGCTCGAACCGCCGGGGCGTGTCGCGCCCGCGCCGGGCCCCGACGGACGCCCAGGATACGGCGTCGCCATGCCTGCGCCGGGACGCGTCGTGACCGGCTTCAGCCCGCTGCCGGGCCGGGTCGTCGGCAGTTGCGGACGGCTCATCGAGGGCCGGCCCGCCTGAGACATGCCGCCCGAGGGATAGTTCATCTGCGGGCGGCTGATCTGAGCCTGCGGCATCTGCGGCCGGCTCATCTGCGGGCGGTTCATCGCGGGCATATTCATCTGCGGTCGCCCGCCGCCGTAGTGGGGAGCGCTCATCGCCGGGCGCCCGCCGCCGTACATGCCCCCTCCCATGCCGCCCCCGCCCATGCGACCGCCCCCTCCCCCGCGACCCACGGCCGCGGCGTCGCAGACGAACAGCGTCCCGGCGATCAACACCGCCGGCAGCGTGATCGTAAAGCGGTTCATGACTGCCCTCCTTCTGCCGTCGTCGCCTCGGTCGCGGCGTCCTCGTCCGCAACGCGCACGACGCGCACCGGCGGCGTCGAGGGCTGCGGCTCGCCGTCGATCTCGCGGCCGATCGTTTGGACTTCCAGAGTGTTCGCATCAACCTGGCGGATGATCTGCGTGGCTGCCGCGACGCCGCCGTCGGCCAGAGTCTGGCTCTGTCGACCCAGCCACTCGTCGCCGCTCTTGGACCACAGCCCTTCGCCGAAGGAACCGTCGGAGACGAAGTTCCACGAGCGAATCCGATTCTGCCGCGGGTCCCACCCGATGACCTGGGTGCCGGTGGTCGTCACGTCGTCGCGGGTCGCCGAGTAGGTCCGCACCAAAAACGCCCCCTCGGCGGCCCACCGGAACGAGGTTCTCACCTCGGCTTCGCCGCCGTCGTCGCGCCAGTCGCCGACCAGGAACTCCAGTTCCTTAAGTTTGAGATAGGGCGTGTCAGGCGTCGCCGGGGCCGACTCGCGGACGCTGGCCAGTCGCCACGCGCCCTGCTGCGAGACGAGCACCGCCGTGAACGCGCTTGTCGCGGGTTCGCCCCCGGGGGTGCTCACCACCGCGACTCCCTCGATGCACATGACCCCCGGCGCCACTTCCTTCGCCCGTTCCACGTCCCCCGTCAGCCGGGCGCCCGGGTTGTCGGCAAAGAACGCGGCAAAGTCGGCCTCGACCGCGTCACGTCCCGAACTGTGCTCGCCGGTCACCCCGTTGGTCCACTCGGCGTCGGCGGTCCACATGGCGGCCAGCTTCTTGGCGTCGCCGGCGGCGAACGCTTCGACATAGGCCTTGAAAAACTGATCGGCCCCGGCGGCGGGGGGCGCCTCAGCCGCGGCGGCAGTTCCACGGGTGACGACGACGCTCAACAAACACGCGGCGAGCAACATCAACCGAATCATGGTCGGCACTCCAAGCAGGTCGAAATGAGAGTTCAAACGCCCGGCGCGAGTCCCGCGTCCCGAGAGAACGCGACCCGCCGTGGGAACACGGCCGGTCAAGGCGAAATGAGCAGGAACCCCAGGATAATCCTCCGGCGGTCGGCACGCCAGCAAACGACCGGGGGCGGTCGTGTTGCGATGTGCGCCATGGAAGGGGGGCTGGGGGCGGAGAACGCATTAGCATTTTGCCGGCGAGCAAAATGACATCATTATCTCGTGCAAAACTCCGGGGTGCGGTTCGACGGGGACATCGCCGTACGTGTTGGGGGCCAACGTCTTGCGCGCCGGGACGCTGATCGCGGGCTGACTGGTTTTGCCAGCAAAACTCGCAGCGGGCGAGCAAAACTCGCGACCGGCCCCGGGTCGCGCCCGACGCGCGATTGCGTCGCAAGCGCGGGTGAAGCGCACGGCGTGCAGCCTCTGTTCTACGCGATGCGGCGGCCCATTTTCTACCAGAATCCCGCGGGGAATTGAGCGGACGATTCCGGCCTTGTCGCGGCCCCCCAGGGTAGTACCGGTTGTCCCCAAGGGTGTGCGCAAGCAAGAAGCATTTCTCCCACCCTCGCCCCAAACTGGAGCGCCGCGCGACAGTGGGATGCCTCTTGCGGCTGCGCCACCCAGGTTGGGGACAACCTGGGCTACCCATCAGTGCGGCCCGGGTAGCGCAGGTTGTCTTCAAGGGTCTGCGCAAGCAAGTAGCATTCCCCGCAAAGCGTGTCGTGTCAAATGTTTGCCCGGAGGGACCACAAAAGAATTTCAAGCGTTAGCGTCTCCGTGAAATTGTTTTTGGCATTTGATTCGTCCGCTGCGGGGGACAGGATAGCGCTAGTCAATCTGACTTGAAAGCAGGAAGAACGACGAGCCAGAACACTCTTCCGCGAACCCTATGCACGAAGCGAGGACTGACTCCCGCGATGCATATCACCAAGGACGAGAGCGGAATGAGCCGCCAGCTTTTCCAGGCTACTGCCGCGGGGCTGCTCGGATGACACAGCAAGTGACTGCCGATGGCCGGCGAAAATTGAAACCCGGCGGCTTCAGTTAGGGAGGGACTCTCCGGAGGACTGCCCGTGTCAGTGAGTGGGAAGGCGTCAGATAGCTGCGCAGCGGAGGAGTCCTCGGCACCCTGCCGTGGAGGAAAGCCGACCGGCAAGTGGCGAGGTCGATCGGGCGTGACCAGAAGCGAAGTCTGGCAGAAAAGGGGACCGCCGCTGGCTGAATGCCCGCGAATGCGTGCATTTACCGAGCTGTAAGGCCTATCCGCATAAGAACTTGCGATCTGCGGCGAATAGAGGCTATAATTACCGCAGGAGATGCGGTGAATAGATGGCTTATATCCATGAACAACCTGACTGGCCCCAGCTGACGTGGGACAACGACCAGCTGGCGGCCCCGCTGGCTGAAGTGCGTCACCAGCAAGGGCGGCTGCTTGGCAAGATGGAAACACTCGGCTTCGATCTCCGCAGCGAGGCGAGCCTGGTGGTGCTCACGGCCGACGTGGTGAACTCCTCGGCGATCGAAGGGGAACAGCTCGACCCCCACGAAGTCCGCTCCTCGATTGCCCGCAAGCTGGGGCTCGACGTGGCTGGCTTACCGCTGCCAAGCCGCAACGTGGACGGCGTGGTCGAGATGATGCTCGACGCCACGCAGCAGTTCCAAGAGCCGCTTACCGCCGACCGCCTCTATGGCTGGCACGCGGCACTCTTCCCTACTGGCCACAGTGGCATTCACAAGATCGATGTCGGGAAGTGGCGCACCGACGAGGCGGGACCGATGCAGGTCGTCTCGGGGGCGATAGGAAAAGAACGGGTTCACTTTCAGGCGCCAACGGCGGACCGCTTGGCAATCGAAACAGACCAGTTCCTCAAATGGTTCAATGGCTCGAAAGACATCGACCCGGTGCTGAAGGCCGCGCTGGCTCATTTCTGGTTCGTGACGATCCACCCCTTCGAGGACGGCAACGGCCGCATCGCCCGCGCAATCGCCGACATGTCGCTGGCCCGCGCCGATGGCTCGAAGGACCGTTTCTACAGCATGTCGTCGCAGATCGAGTCCGAGCGGAAGGACTATTACCGCCAACTGGAAATCGCGCAGCGCGGAAAACTCGACGTCACGGCCTGGCTGGACTGGTTCGTTGGCTGCCTCAGCCGCGCGATCGACCGCTCGGGCGAACAACTGGCTGGAGTCCTGAATAAGGCCCACATCTGGCAACGGCTGCAGGACCGCCCCGTCAACGAACGGCAACGCACCGTCATCAACAGGATGCTCGATGACTGGGAAGGCTTCTTGACCACTTCAAAGTACGCCAAGCTGGCCAAGTGCTCGACCGACACCGCATTGCGAGACATCCGCGAACTGTTGGAGCGGGGCGTCTTGATCCAGAATTCCGGCGGGGGCCGAAGTACCAGCTATCGATTGGCTCCGCCGCACAACAGCGTCCGGTAGCATCAGACGCGACTAACGCAGAGTATTTGCAATCAAGTTACTCAGGCAATCTAATGCCGGACAATTGCTGATAAAGGTTCAACGCGAAACTATCGGTCATGCCGGACACATAGTCGGTAACCGCTAATAGCCGCTGGTACGTACTGAGCTTCTTGACGGCATCTTCTTTGCTCACATCGGGCTGCTCAACACCCAAATAGCTGACCGGAAAGAGTTGCAAGAGTTTTTTACCGGACGGTGTGTCAGGGCTTAGCAATGCAGACGTGAACTCTTCCAGCAATCCAGCAATCACTTTGAATCCGGCAACCTCAACCAACAGCACACGGCGGTCCGTGTATGCATTCTTCTCTACTTCGGACTTCACATCATTGTACTCCTTCAGCAATGAAGTCGAGTCGATCAGCGGCTCACACATCTCACCTTGAACGATTTGCCTCTCCATCTGAACAAATGACTCAACGCACTTTGCGGTTAGTGCGTCAATTGAATATGCACGCAGCCACTGAAGTCGCGAAGTGCCTGTGTATCCTGTGTCTTTGTACCCATCGACATGTCGTGCTATCGGCTCCATTAGTGCTATAGCAGTGTCTATTTCCACTGCCCCCTGATCGACAGCGTCTTCCAGATCGACAATCGCGTTGGTGATATCATCAGCCGCCTCCACTAGGAATGCGAGCGGGTGACGCCTGAATGCTCCATCTTCATACTCAGGCAGACCGAGGCTTCGCAGGCCGCTTATTATCAAGGACTGATCATCCTGAAAAAATCCAAACTTCTTCTGGTCAACACTTGATGCGGCTTTTCCCTTGCAGCCGGAAAGCGAGGTGCAGGGATACTTCATCATGGCACCGATCGTTGCAAGTGTCAGCTGCATGCCTCCCGAGCGTCGTTTGGTCTGAAGGCGAGTTACCACCCTAATGCCCTGAGCATTGCCTTCAAAGTTCTGGAGGTCGCTAGCTTGTTGATGGTTGCCCACCACTATTGGCGATGCGAATTCATCTTTCGTCGCAGAAGCACCTTCTGCAGCGTCGTGGCGAACTCGATTAGATGCCCAGTGTTGGATTGCTGCTTCTCCTGAATGTCCGAACGGCGGGTTGCCGATGTCGTGTGCCAAACATGCTGCAGCGACGATGCTGCCGAGATCAGCGCAATCGTTTGACAAAACTCCGCTCGCTCGCAACTCATCGCACACCATCCGTCCAAGAGAGCGACCTACTGACGCAACCTCGATGCTGTGAGTCAGGCGAGTTCTGGTAAAGTCGTTTCGCGAAAGCGGAAACACCTGCGTCTTGTCCTTAAGGCGACGAAACGCACTTGAGAACACTATCCGATCAAAATCGCGATCGAAATCAGTGCGCGTACTATGCGAGAAACCTTGCTTGTGGTCACGGCCGAGGCGGTTGCTGCTCAACAGTGTTTCCCAAGTGGGCGCAGATTCCTTGGCCATCAGTTCCCTCGACCAAACCGGGTTAAACCGAAAGCCACCATGATAGCGGGAATCGGTTATCCAACCGAGTGGGCGACCTTTTTCGCCAAAGCGACATCCCGCTCCGCGTAAATCTGTGTCACGTCGGCTGACTGATGTCCGCAGATTACTTGGGCTGCTTCAAGCCCGAATTTTTTCCGCACCTCCGTCGCCGCCGTGTGCCGCAGCTGATTAGGCGACCACTTCGCATGGCCCGCCTTTTCGCACGCTCGATGGATCGCGATGCGGTAGGCGTTGACGTTGTAGGGCTCCAACCTGCCGCGGCCGAGGGCGAAGCGGTGGGCTCTCTGGATCAGGTCGGCGTTAAGCGGCATGTCAGCCTCCTCGCCGCGGCGGCGGGAGAGCCAGACCGTCTCGTCGCCGAGGAAGCAGGGTGCCATAGGATGACGATCAAGGTAGAGAGCGAGCAACTTCTGGGCTTTGGGACCAATCATCACCAAGCGGCTCGTTCCGTGGTGCTCCATCTTGTGCTCGCCCGGCTCATAGACCCACACCTCGCCTGACTGATCGACGTCGCATGGCCGCAGCGAGCAAATCTCACCCGGCCTCGCGCCGGTAAGCCGCTGGACACGCACCATGTCGGCGACGATCCGCGGCAGATGGGGCAGCGTGGCGTCGACCACAGAGTCCTCGACCGGCAACACCGGCCCGGTCTCTCGCGCTTCGGAGCGTCCCCGCTTCAAACCAGGAACCGTGGCAAGCGCCTGGTAGACGGTTGGCCCGATCAGTTCGTTGGAGACCGCCCACTTGAACATCCGTGTCAGTCGCGAGACCTGCTTGTTGATGTGCTTGCGGCACCAATCGACCTCTTCGATCATGCTCTCGCGAAGTTCTTTGAGCTTCACCGGCCCGAACTCTTCGGCCGCCTCGCCGCTGTGGTGGCGAACCAAGACACGGAGCATGTCGCCGATGATCTCCGCCTCGCGGGTCACGCGGCCGTTCTTCTTGTAGTAGCCGCGGGCGAAGTCGAGGTAGGCGAGGGCCAGCTCGTCGATCACCACCGGGTAGCCGCGCATCC
Source organism: Pirellulales bacterium (assembly GCA_019636345.1). Classification (NCBI taxonomy): domain Bacteria; kingdom Pseudomonadati; phylum Planctomycetota; class Planctomycetia; order Pirellulales; species Pirellulales bacterium. Next base: position 52,175 of record JAHBXQ010000006.1, read on the forward strand.
GGCGAGCCTGCAGCTCTTTAAGACAGACTTCTGGTTCCGGCTCGGCGGCCTTTTCGACTTCTAGCTTCAGTCGGAGGGCACGCCAGTTGGCGATCTCCTCTTGGTATCTCGCGTGGCTCTTTCGGGAGCCAAACGGACCGAGCTGAATGACCTTGCCGTGGACCGAGACGACGGCTTGACCGGTGCTCTTGTGAAGACGGTACTGGGGCGGGCGGTTGATGAGCTTGGGCACGGCGGAACTCGCTGATTGGAAACCAAACAGGGTAGACCTCCGAGGCGTACCTCGTTTGGTTACCCTTTTTGCGTTCAGCAAGCCGCTCGGCCAACCGCAGGCCGGTACTTCTAAAGCGTTGTCAGATAAGGACTTAGGTTAAGTGGCGGGGGCCGGATTCGAACCGACGACCTCGAGGTTATGAGCCTCGCGAGCTACCTGGCTGCTCCACCCCGCGATAGGTTCCGTATCTTATTCGGCAGCCGGGACTTCGGCAAGTTGCGGAAACGCGAAAAACCTCCGGAGAATCGGCGGACCGCGGTGCGGAATCGGCGCCGGCGGAATATTCGCGGGGCGCGAAGTTCGGGCGGCGCAGGGCGGAGAAGATCTGCTGGCGGGGGAACGAGTCCGGACAGCGATACCATTTGCGGCGATGGACATGGACGGGTGGCTGGGGTCGAACAAAGTGAGCCCCCAGGTGATTTCCTGGGGGCTCCGCTGTGCTGCGACCCCAGGCGCCCCTCAATATTGGCAAATGGGATCACGACCCGAGTCCGGGCAGCAAGGCCCGATGGATTGGGCCGGGGGGCAAGCCCCGGAGGCTCAAACGGCACTCGCCGAGGCATGCGATCGCTCGTCGCGGCGAGACGAAGCAACGGCCGGGTTTCGCGGGCCGGAGAATCGACGCAACCGGTTGCCGCGACGGTACTTTCCTTGCCCGGGGCGACGAGTGCCGATAGACTTTCGGCGGGGAGCCGCGGCTGCTGGCGTTCTTGCCGAAGCGGTCCGGTGCGACGGGGCGAAGGTCCTCGCCGGACGGGGGCCGGGCCGGTCGTTTTGTGGAGCGGGGCCGTGGTGCGGACCAGGCGCGCGTCGGGACCGTGCCGTGACCCCCGTGGATTCAGCATGCTTGCGTCGGAAGACTGCCGTGAGCATGAGACCCCGTAGCTGTGACTCGTGAGGCATCGCAGCGCCCCATGGCCGACTCATCGCCGTCGACGGCGTCGGAATTGACGGCGGAGCTCGCTTCGCTGCCGACGGCGTTGCCGTTGCCGGCCGGCGCCGAGGTCGCTCGCACGCCCGCCCCGGCGCCGCCGCTTCCGCTCGGCGATGTCGCGGGGTCAGTTGCGAAGCCAATAGCGAAGCTCGAGGAGCTTTCCCTGGCGGCCGCGACCGGACGGGGGGCTTCGCCGACCGAAGGCGATCCGGACGACGACTTGCCGGCGCTTCCCGGCGGGGCCGATTTGGTGCGCGAAGCGCCGGCGTGGCTTGCCAGCGCGGTCGTTCACATGTTGCTGATGATCATTCTGGGATTGATCGCCATCGGCCAGCCGATCGTCGAGCGGTTTACGCTGACCTTGGGGCCGGAGCAGGCGGGCGAGGATTTGCTGGCGGGCGATTTGGACATGCCGATGGACTTCGACGCGGCGTCGCTCGACGACGCGGGAGGCTTCGAGCCGCAACCGATCGCCGTGGCCGAGGCGGCCGATTTGACGTCGACCTTGCCCGTGCCGACCGCCGCGTTGGGAGCGGCCAGCGCCGCGGCGACCGAGCCGATCCAAGCGGCGCTCAGCGGGCGCGAGGCGGGGATGAAGGAGGGGCTGCTGAAGGCCTACGGCGGCACCGCGGGAACGCAATTGGCCGTCGAGGAGGCGTTGCGGTGGCTCGCCCGCAACCAGCAGAAGACGGGGCTGTGGCATCTCGACGGGCCGTACGCCGACGGGACCGGGCCGAACAATCGCGACGCGGCGACGGCGCTGGCGCTGATCGCCTTTCAAGGAAACGGCCACACGCCCGCGGGCGATTCCAACGACCCGTACACGCGCCTGACCGGCAAGGCGTGGAAGGCGCTGCTCGCGCGCCAGGACGAACAGGGGAACTTCTTCCAGGAGGGGAGCTCCCACGGGCGGTTGTACACGCAAGCGATGTGCACGATCGCGCTGTGCGAGTTGTACGGAATGACGCGCGACTCGATCTATCGCGAGCAGGCCGAGCGGGCCGTCAACTACTGCGTGAAGATCCAATCGTCCGAGGGGGGGTGGCGGTATTTCCCCGGCGAGGATTCCGACCTGTCGGTCACCGGGTGGTTCGTCATCGCTCTGCAAAGCGCGCGGATGGCGGGGCTCGACGTGCCGCCGGAAACGTTTCAGCGGGTGAGCCGGTTTCTTGATTCGGTGTCGCACGACGGCGGGGCCCAGTATGCGTACGTCCGCGGTCAGGGGAAGAAACTGAGCATGACGGCCGAGGGGCTGCTTTGCCGGCAGTACCTGGGGTGGACGCACGACAGCGCGCCGCTGAACCGCGGGGTCGAGGTGCTGACGCAGAACTTGCCGAGTTGGAGCCCCAAGCAGGGCCTGCGCGACAGCTACTACTGGTATTACGCCGCCCAGGCGTGCCACCACATGGAAGGGGAACCGTGGCGCAAGTGGAACGCCGTGATGCGCGTCGTGCTGCCCGAGCACCAGGTGAAGGAAGGTCGCGAGCGGGGGAGCTGGGACCCGCAAGGGGACGAGTGGGGCTCGCGCGGCGGGGGGCGGTTGCTGGTGACGTGTCTCCACACCTTCATGCTGGAGGTTTATTACCGGCACTTGCCGATCTATCAGCTTAAGTTGCTGCGCTCCGCGGGCTGACGCCTCGCGGCTCGGGGGGGAGGAAGGAAGAGGTCGCTGCGGGGCGACAGACGACCTTTCTTGCCAGATGAGCGCCAGCGCCGCGGCAGGGGGAGCGCGGCGCAGACGGCCTTGATCTGCCGGGGCTTGTCGGCGGATTCGCAAGTTCGGTCGTGCTTGCTCAGAACTCCGTGTCGTATTTTTTCGTCAGCGTCCGACGGATGTCGGCGGTGGCGTTGTCGATGAGATTCCATCCCTGGACGCGGGTGTCGGAGGCGACGGCCATTTCTTCCTTGCGGGCTTGCGAGCGTTCCGCGGCGCGGGTGTACGCGTCGTCGCCGTAGTAGTAGCCGTCGTAGTACCCCCCTCCCCCGCCCCCTTCGGTCGCCCGGACGCCGTAGCGGATGCCCGCTTCGCGTTTCGAGAGGCCCATGATCCGCAACGTCTCGGCCAGCTTGTCGCCGTAGTCGAGCAGCACCTCGTCGACGTGCAGCACGGGCAACTCGTCGATGCGACGGGCGTAGCGTTCCATCCAGGCGGACGTGGCCTTCGTGTCCTTGAGCCCTTTGCGGAGGTCGTCCAACAGGACCTGCGTCGATTTGAAGTAGGCGAGCGAGCTCTCGCGGACCTGGCTCTCTGAGGGCGTGCCGGCGGTCTCCGTCCCGCCGTCGCCGGACTGCAGGTCGGCGGTCGGAAGTTCGATGACGCTGAAAATGCGGCGCATGGCGTCGGGCGACAAATCTCCCTGTAGGCGAATCGAGCGGGTCGTCGTCGAAACGTCCCACTTGGCCAACTCGTCGGTCGACATCCCGAGGTTTCCCAAGGCTTGCAGGACGAGTTCCTGGGCGTGTTCGCGGACGGGGCTGAGATCATCGGCAAAATCGACCTGCAACTGGCCTTGGCAATCCTCGCCGATGGCGATTCGCAGGACTGCCCCGCGGAGGCTCGTTATCGCGCTGGTCATGGCGGCGAGTTCCGATTGGTTCTTGGGCGCCCAGGCTGCGGCGGCGAGTCTCGACTCGACGTCGCGCGGCGTCATAACGTCTTGCAGGTCGATTGCCAGCAGCACTTGCACGCGGTTGTTCACCAGCGCGAGCGACGATTTCAGATAGTCGCCAAGGTCTGCCGACGCACCGGCGTCGACGCGGGCGAGCCAGCGGCCAAGGAACTGCCGATCGACGGGGCACAGCACGGCCAGGACGTTGTCGCCCAGATCGACGAACGCGGCGTCTTGCGGAGTGATTGCCGCAGTGCGGCCGCCGATTTCGTCGACATACCCTGCTTCGCTACGGGCGATGGCCCGGATTCCGACCGGCTCGGCGAGTTCCATCAGGGCGACTTGCCACAGTCCCTTGAAGTCGGTGCTGGGCTGCAGGACGGCGCCCAAGGCCATCTTCTTCGCCTCCGGGGGGAGAAACACGGGCCGCTCGACGTAGGCGACCTCCAGCTTCTTGGACCAGCCGCCGGCCTGCGCCACGGGGGTTGCCAGGATCGCTTCGACGTCGATCAGGACCAGGGCGTTGGCGGCCCCCGGAATCCGCGTCGCGAGCGACTCGAACGTTTCCGCGGCCGGACTGCGGCCGACGGCGAACCACGCGACGACCAAGGCGGCGAACTTCCCAGGAAGCCAATTCATGGCATGACGCTCCAAAACGCGAGAAGGACAAGTGAAGGCGAGCGTACAGGACGATCCGTCGTGCCGTGTCGGCCAGCGACTCTCGTAGCGGAGCCGCTGGCCTTGGAAGGCGAGGTTTGCAGCGACGACCGCCCGGTTTGGTTCGAGCCGGTCCCATTGGAAAGCGCCGCCATGACGCGGGGAATTGGACGAAGGTCCAATGCTGCTGCTTTCGGCGACTCGTAGGCTCAAGTTCGGCGACAAGCCGTTCGCGTTCGCGACTGAAGGGGCGCGTTCTCTTCGAACCAATTGACCGACTCCGGCGACGCGGGCGGTGGCGCTCGCCGGCCCGAGGAGATGGGCATGATTCAGGCAGAGATTCTCGCTCGGCTTCGCGTCGCCCCCGGCAGCAAGGTGAGTCTGAAAGACTACGATCCGGGTTGGGCTCAGACGAAGGAAATGAAGGCGTTGGGAAAGACCGCCGTCAAGGAGCGGGCCCAGGCGATCCTTGACCAGAATCTGGCCGATCTGGCCGCCGCCCAGGAACTGCTGTACGCGGACGATCGCTATGCCGTTCTGTTGGTCTTTCAGGCGATGGACGCCGCCGGCAAGGACGGCACGATCAAGCACGTCATGTCGGGGATCAACCCGCAGGGGTGTCAGGTCTTCAGTTTCAAGCAGCCGTCGGCCGAGGAACTCGACCACAACTTCCTGTGGCGATACGCCAAGGCGGCGCCGGAGCGGGGACGGATCGGAATTTTCAACCGGTCCTACTACGAAGACGTCCTGGTGGTACGGGTCCATCCCGAGTTGCTGGCGCGGCAGAAGCTGGCGGTCGGCGTCGGCAAGAAGCGATTTTGGAAGGATCGGTACGAAGACATCAATGCCTTTGAGCGTCACCTGACGCGAAACGGCACGGTGGTGCTCAAGTTTTTTCTGCACGTCTCCAAAGAGGAGCAGCGGAAGCGTTTTCTCGATCGCCTCGACCGACCGGAGAAGAACTGGAAGTTCTCGTCGGCCGACTTGGCGGAGCGCGGCCATTGGGACGAATACATGCGCGCCTATGAGGACGCGCTCAGCGCCACCAGCACGGACTGGGCCCCTTGGTACGTTGTCCCGGGCGACCAGAAATGGATTACCCGGGTCGTCGTGGCGGACGTGCTTACGACAGCCATCCGCGGGCTGGAGCTGCGGTTCCCCGAGCTGAGCGCCGAGCAGCGCGCTGCGCTGAAGCAGGCCCGCGACCAATTGACGAGCGAACAGCGGTGATCGCCGCGCGAGCCGGGAGGCCGGTCTCGCAGCAGTGCGAGTCGCAGGCGGATCGCGATTGCGGGACTGGAGTTTTAGTTCCCTTCGATTTGCGGAAATTCCGTCTCGACGCGCGGGAGTTCTAGGAATCTTTGCGCCTGGGGCATAAACTGGGCAAGCAGGGGGCTGTTGGCGCGGAGCGGCGGCGCGTTACCGATGCACTTGCCGCTGCGACTCCCCGCCGCTTACGCTCGAACTTGTCGTTTGCGCAGCGCTTGCTTCGCCTGGAGTCTTTGCGAGAGGTTGGGGCGACGCGCCCGAGGCAGCGCGTATCGACTCGCCGGTCCAGAATCCGCACACGATGATGCGCCCCCTTGATTCCGTCGACGGCGATTCTGTTTCCGCTTCGACGGCGGGACCTCCCCGAGCGATTGCCGGCGAGATCGGCGATTCGCTTGACGAGCGTGCACGCTTCGAGCAATTGCTGATTGAGCTTACGGCGACCTTCATCAACCTGCCGTCGCACGAGATCGACGATCAAATCGAGACGGCATTGCGGCGGCTGGGCGAGTTTCTGGGCGTGGGCCGCAGCAGTTTCGCCGAGTTTTCCCCCGACAAGCTGGATATGGTCGTCACGCACTGCTACGTGGCGCCGGGGGTCGAGCCGTTTCCTCTGGTGATCGTCGAAGAGCGCCTCCCCTGGTACGCTCGCCAGATCCGCGCCGGTCGCGTGCTGCGATTCCAGCGGCTGCCGGACGAACTCCCGCCGGAGGCGACGGCGGAACGCGACTACTGCGTGCAAAACGGTCTCAAGTCAAATCTGGCCATCCCGTTGAGCGTCAACGGTTCGTTGCGTTGCGTCGTCACGTTCTCGACCTTCGGCGCCTATCGCGACTGGCCTGACGAGTTGGTGGAACGGCTGCGGTTGATCGGCGACGTGTTCGCCGGCGCGCTGCAGCGCCGCAACGCGGATCAGCGTTTGCTGCAACTGCACGAGCAACTGACGCGACTCGGCCGGGCGAAGTTGCTGGGCGAGCTCGCCGCGTCGATCGCGCACGAAATCACCCAGCCGCTCTGCGCGATCGTCAGCAATGCGCAGGCCGGGTTGCGGATGATCGCCAAAGATCCGCCGGACCTCGCGGAGATTCGCGCCGCTCTGGGCGACATCGCCGCCGACAGCCGGCGGGCCAACGAGATTGTCAAACGGATTCGCAACATGCTGCAAAGCCGCCCACTTCAGCGGACGGCTTTCGACTTCCCTCAGGCAGTGTGCGAGGTGGTCGAGCTGTTGCGAGATCGGCTTCGGCGCCACGACATCGACTTGGCGCTGGCGCTCGATCCGCAGTTGCCCCACGCATACGGCGATCGGGTTCAGTTGCAGCAGGTCTTGTTGAATTTGGCCCTCAACGCCGTCGAGGCGATGCAGGACCACAAACCGGACGCCAAGGAGTTGGAGATCAGCGCGGCGCCGCTTCCGGAAGGGGGCGTCCGCATCGCGATTCAGGACTCGGGCCCCGGCGTGGCGGGCACGGACCTCGGTCAGATCTTCGATCCGTTCTACACGACCAAATCGGGGGGGCTGGGGATGGGGCTTGCGATCTGTCGGACGATCGTCGAGGCCCACGGCGGTCGGCTTTGGCTGGAAGCGAACGCTTCGCGCGGGGCCCGATTTGTGTTGACGATCCCCGCCGCGGAGGCTTCCCCATGACGGCCCCGGTTTCGTGGGTGTTCGTCCTTGACGACGATCCCTCGGTCCGCAAGTCGTTGGAGCGACTGTTCCGCGCCGCCGACCTGCAGGTGAGGTGCTTTGCCTCGTCGCACGAGTTTAGGGCGTTCTCCCGACCCGATGTCCCGTGTTGCTTGGTGCTGGACGAGCGGATGCCCGACGTCGCTGGGACAGAGCTGCAGCGGATGCTCGAGGAGGAGGGCGTCGCGCTGCCGATAATTTTCATTACGGGGTACGGCGACGTGCCCACCAGCGTCCGTGCCATGAAGGCGGGCGCCGTCGATTTTCTCACCAAGCCGTTTGAGGACGAGGTTTTGCTGGCCGCTGTCCGGCAGGCCTTGGAGCAGGAGACGCGACGCCAAGCGGCTCGGGGCGACGTCCCCGCCCTGCGACAACGGTTTGCGACGCTCTCGCCGCGCGAACAAGACGTGCTGGCGCACGTCGTCGGGGGGCTGCTCAACAAGCAAATCGCCCATCGCCTGAAAGTGACCGAGAAGACGATCAAGGTTCATCGGGGACAAGTGATGCGCAAAATGGGCGCCGGTTCGCTGGCCGAGCTGGTGCGAATGGCGCAGAAACTGGGGATCGAGGGCCCGTGCGAGCGCTCGCCGGACGTCCCGTAGGGGGCGACGGCTCGGCTGATCCCCTTCTCAATTGGACCAAAGGCCAATTCCTTTGGTCCCGCGAGACCGTCTAGGCTTGCCGTCACGGGCTGCCGCGCCGCCTCTCGGCGTCGGGGCGAAGCCCGGCGTCAGGTCAGGCGAGCGGATTCCCCGTGCCTGTTGCGAAGGTCTTCATCGTGGACGACGACGCCTCGGTTCGCCAGGCGCTCGACCGTCTGCTGCGCTCGGCCGGGATGTCGGTCCGGACGTTCGCCGGCTCTGGCGAGTTGTTGGCGACGATGACGGCTCCCCCCGATTGCCTGATTTTGGACGTGCGTATGCCGGGCATGACGGGACCGCAGCTCCAGGAGCGACTTTGGGCGGAATCGCTCCATGTGCCGATCGTGTTCATCACGGCGCACGACGAGGCGTTGCCAGTCGCCAACGCCGCTTCTCCCGAGACGATCGCGTTTCTTCACAAGCCGTTTGAAGACCACGCCCTGCTGGACGCCGTCCAGCGGGGCGTGGCGCTCCGGAGTGCGCCATGACTTTGCTTCGGCTGCCTTGCGTCGTCGCTCGCTGTCGCGTCCTCGCGACCATCCTCGGCGTGTGCGGGTTTGCGTCGGGCTGTCGCGAGGAGATCGTCGAGCCACTCCCGCCGCGGCCGGTTCGCGCGATCCAGATCGCGGACGCCCCCGCCTTGACCAGCCGCACGTTTCCCGGCACGGCCGAGGCGGTCGACGCCGTCGAGTTGTCGTTTCGCGTCAGCGGTCCGCTGATCGCATTCCCGGCCAATGAACTCGGCAAACAGGTCGCGCCAGGGGACCTGCTCGCGCAGATCGACCCCCGCGACTATGAGGTTCGGGTTCGCGACGCACGGGCGGCCCTTGCCAAAGCGACGTCCGAGATGGACGCGATGCGCAAGGCCCGACCGGAGGATATCGTCAAACTTCAGGCCGAAGTCGATCGTGCGGCGGCTGCGGCGGAATATGCCCGGGCCGAACACAACCGGAACCTGATTTTACGTCAGTCGAATGCCGTTTCGATTTCCGAAACGGAGCTGTCCGGGGCTCGCGCGAAGCTGGCCGACGCCGAACTCGTGCAGGCGACAGAGTCCTTGCGAATCGGTCAAGAGGGAGCCCGCCCGGAAGACATCGCCGCCAAGCAGTCGCAGATCGATTCGTTGCAGGCGACGCTCGACAGCGCGCAGGACGAACTGTCCTACACCCGGCTGACGGCGCCGTTCGGCGGGTCGGTTGCGGCGGTCTACGTCGACAACTTTCAAGTCGTTCGAACCAAGCAGCCCGTCCTGCGGCTCGTGAACACGGCGGAATTGGAGATCCGCATCGACGTCCCGGAGCAACTCATCGCCTTGGTGCCCTTGGTCGACGAAACGTTCGTCACAATTCAGGCCTATCCTGACCAGGCGCTTCCCGCGCGGATCGCCGAGATCGGGACCGAAGCTTCAGCGACGACCCGCACGTATCCTGTGAAACTGCGGTTCACGGCCCCGCCGGGGATCGACGTGCGACCTGGCATGACCGGCACGGTCAGCGGGCGCCGCACGACGGCAGTCGCCGACGAAACGACGGGCCATGTTGTTCCGGTTTCGGCGGTGCTCGACCGAGACTCCCGACGCAGCGTCTGGGTGTTCGATCCTGCGGCCAAGGTCGTGCGAGAACGGGACGTGACGATCCTGGGAACGACGCCGTTCGGCGTCAACGTGACAGGCGTCGAGATTGGCGACTGGGTCGTCACCGCCGGGGCGCACTATCTGACGGAGGGCCAGCAAGTCCGGCTCCTGGGGCCAGCAACGAAGGAAGCGGCGCCATGAGCATTGCGTCGGGCAGCATCGACAAAAGCACCGTCGTCGGGTTCGCGATGGTCCTGCTGACGGTCGCCGGGTTGGCGGCGTTCACCTCGCTGGGACAACTCGAGGACCCGGAATTCACGATCAAGAACGCGACGGTCGTCACGGCGTATCCCGGCGCCAGCGCCGCCGAGGTCGAGCTTGAGGTCACCGATCGCATCGAAATCGCGCTGCAGGAGATGCCGCAGATCGAAAAGCTCGAGTCGATCTCCCGCCCGGGCCTGTCGATCGTCAAGGTCGAGATTCTGTCGAAGTATCCGGCCGAACAATTGCCGCAGATCTGGGACGAACTGCGGCGAAAGGTCCACGACGTCACGCCGAAACTCCCGCCCGGCGTCGGCACGCCGGACGTGGGCGACGACTTCGGCGACGTCTACGGGTTCCTGCTGGCGGTGACGGGCGACGGGTTTTCGCTCGACGAGTTGGAGAACTACGTCGATGACGTCAAGAAAGAGCTGAGCCTCGTCGACGGCGTCGCGCGGGTCGAATTGTGGGGGGTGGCGACGCGGTGCATATTTATTGAAGTTTCGCAGGCGCGGCTGTCGCAGTTGGGGCTCACGATGGAGAACATCCAGCGGACGCTCGCCGAGCAGAACTTGGTGGTCAACTCCGGTTCGTTCGACCTGAATTCCGAGCGACTGCGGATCGCCCAGACCGGCGCCTTTACGTCTCCCGAGGACATCGCCGACCTCGTCGTCCGGGGCCGGGATCTGCCGGAAGCGGGGTCTGCGGGGGAATTGTTGAGGATTCGCGACGTCGCCGTGGTGCGCCGCGGGTTCGTCGAGCCTCCGACCAATCGATTGCGCTACAAGAATCGGCAGTCCGGCGATCGTTCCATGCCCGCAATCGGAGTGGCCGTCTCCAACCAATCGGGCGAGAACGTCGTCACGCTCGGCAAGAACCTGGATGCGGCACTGGCAAAACTCCTTTCAACGCTCCCCGTGGGGATCGAGGTGCATCGGATCTCCTGGCAGGCGGATCAGGTCGACGAGTCGATCGACGTCTTCGTCATCAGCCTGATCGAGTCGATCGTGATCGTCGTGGGGGTGCTGTGGATCTTCATGGGGTTTTGGACCGCTTCGGTGGTCGGGCTCTCCGGGTTGCTGCTGACGATCATCGGGACGTTTCTATGCATGAGCCTGTGGGGGATCGACCTGCAACGGATGTCGCTGGGCGCTTTGGTGATCGCCATGGGGATGATGGTCGACAACGCCATCGTCGTGGCCGACGGCGTGCTCGTGCGACTGCAACAAGGCATGGACCGCCGGCGGGCCGCGATCGAGGCGGCGACGCAACCGGCCTGGCCGCTGCTAGGAGCCACGATCATCGCCGTCATAGCGTTCTATCCCATTTACGCCTCGGAAGAGGGGTCCGGGGAATACTGCGCGTCCTTGTTCCAAGTGGTGGCCATCTCATTGATGCTCAGTTGGTTTCTTTCTGTCACCGCGACGCCGTTGCTCTGCATTTGGATGCTGCCGCAACCCAGTTCGGCGCAACAGGAACAATACGGCGGCGCCATGTTCGGCGCCTTTCAGCGCGTCCTGGACCTCGCGCTGCGTCGTCGCTGGGCCGTCGTCGTGATCCTCGTCGCCGCGCTGTGCGGAGCGCTGTCGCTGTTTCCGTTCATCGATAAGTCGTTCTTCCCCGATTCGGCGCGGCTCCAGCTCATGATCGACTACTGGGCTCCCGAAGGGACGAACCTGGAGACGGTGTCGCGCGACATGGAGTCGATCGAATCTCACTTGCTGGCCGACGAGGGAGTCGAGTCCGTCTCCTCGTTCATCGGGGCCGGCCCGCCGCGATTCTACTTGCCGGTCGATCCGGAAGCGACGAATTCGGCCTACGGGCAGTTCATCGTCAACGTCACCTCGCTCGCCGATTTGAATCGGCTTGTCGCGGATCTCAACCCGTGGCTGCGGGAGAACGTGCCGCAGGCCGAGCCTGTCATACGCCGCTACGGTTTGGGGCCCAGCAACACGTGGACGGTCGAGCTTCGCGTCGCCGGCCCCGGCGACGTCGAAACCGACGAACTGCGGGCTGTCGCCGATCGAGCGGCGAAGATCTTTCAGTCCAGTCCCAGCGCCGCCATCGTCCGGACGAACTGGCGGCAGCGGACGAAGAAAGTCGTTGCCGAATACTCGCAGGAACGGGCGCGGTGGAGCGGCATTTCGCGGAGCGACATCGCGGCGGCCGGACTCCGAGCCTACGACGGTCTGCCGGTGGGGCAGTACCGAGAGAAGGACAAGCTCTATCCCATCCTTGCCCGTCACGTGGAAGAGGAGCGGCGTCAGTTCCCCGGGCAGATCGATCTCTTGCAAGTTGAACAGTGGTCAACGGGGCAGAGCGTCCCTCTGGCGCAGGTTGCCGACGAGATCCGCGTCGATTGGGAGGAAGCGCAGCTCTGTCGCTTCAACCGCCGTCGCACGATCACCGTCCAAGCGCGAACGCCTGACGGCGTGCCGGCCTCGCGAATGCGAGCGGATGTTCTGCCTCAGATCGAGCAGTTTGCCGCGGCACTCCCCTCCGGCTATCGCGTCGATTGGGGAGGCGAGTTCGAAGACTCGCGCGATTCCCAGATGGCGCTGATCCCGGGCATGGTTCCGGCCGGATTGATCATGGCCATGGTGCTGGTGACGCTGTTCAACGCCTTTCGTCCCCCGCTGATTATCGTGGCGATCGTCCCGTTTGCGATCATTGGCGTCACGATCGGTCTGTTGGCGATGGGCCAGCCGCTGGGGTTCGTGGCCTTGCTGGGGGTGATGAGCCTCTCGGGGATGATGATCAAGAACGCCATCGTGCTGCTCGACGAGATTGACGCCCAGAAGTCGCATGGCAAGACGGACTATCAAGCCGTCATCATCGCGGCCCTGTCGCGATTGCGGCCGGTCGGACTCGCTGCGGGCACGACGGTGTTGGGCGTCATTCCGTTGCTGCAGGACGTGTTTTGGGTGGCGATGGCGGTGGCGATCATGTTCGGGCTGGCGCTTGGCTCGGTGCTGACCATGATCGGCGTCCCGGTGTTGTACGCCTGCTTCTTCCGGGTCGAAGTCCCGGACAGTTCCCCCGCGGAGGCGACGCGATGACCTGCCCCGCTTCGCTCACGAACCAGCTCTACCGCTACACGCGCATCACGTCAATCGTCGGCGACATCCTCACGGTCCGGGCGAAGAACGTCGGGCTCGGCGACGTCGCCGTCGTCGAAAACTGGGACGGCGAACAGTCGCTCGCTCAAACCGTGCAGGTGCGCCGCGACCAAGCGTCGTTGCAGGTCTTCGCCGGAGGCAAAGGGATCTCGACCACCGCGAAGGTCCGCTTCCTTGGGCATCCAATGCAGGTCGCCTACTCTCCCAACGTGTTGGGGCGGATCTTCAACGGCGCCGGCGAGCCGATCGACTCCGGCCCGCGGTTGACTGCCGACCCGCGGCTGGACATCGGCGGGCCGTCGGTCAATCCCACGACGCGCTCGCTGCCGCAGAAAATGATCGAGACCAAAGTCCCGATGATCGACGTCTTCAACTGCCTCGTGGAAAGCCAGAAGATCCCGATCTTTTCGATCGCCGGCGAACCTTACAATCAACTCCTCGCGCGGGTCGGGATTCAGGCCGACGCCGAGGTGATCGTCTTCGCCGGGCTGGGTCTGATCTTCGACGACTTCTATTTCTTTCGCACGCGGTTTGAGGACGAGGGGGTCTTCCCGCGGACCGTCATGTTCGTCAATCAGGCGTCCGACCCGATCGTCGAGCGAGTCCTCGCTCCCGACATGGCCCTCAAAGTGGCCGAGCGGTTCGCCGTCGACGAGGGGCGTCGGGTCCTCGTGCTGATGACGGACATGACTGCGTACGCCGACGCGCTCAAGGAGATCGGCATCTCGATGGATCGCGTCCCGTCGAATCGCGGCTATATGGGCGATCTCTACAGTCAACTCGCCATGCGTTACGAGCGGGCGTGCGACTACCGCGGCGCCGGTTCCGTGACGATCCTCACCGTGACGACCATGCCGGGCAACGACGTCACTCATCCCGTGCCCGACAATACGGGCTACATCACCGAAGGACAGTTCTACCTGCACGACGGCTGCATCGATCCGTTCGGTTCGCTTTCGCGGCTCAAGCAGCAGGTGATCGGCAAGGTGACTCGCGAGGACCATGGTCAAGTGATGAACGCGATGATCCGCTTCTATTCCGGCGCCCGCGAGGCCCAAAAGAAGCAAGCGATGGCGTTCGACCTGTCGCCGTTCGATGAACAACTGCTGCAATTCGGCGTCTTGTTCCGCAAGCGGTTTATGGACGTCGACGTCTCGCTGGGGCTGAACGACGCGCTCGATTTGTGCTGGCGGACTCTGGCCGAGTGTTTCGCGCCGCAGGAGCTGCTGATGAAGGACGCCCTCGTCGAAAAGTACTATCCCGCGAAGGCGACCGCCGCGGCCGACAGGCAGGGGGAAAGACCATGACCCTTGCGCTCAACAAGAGTTCGCTGAAACAGCAGCGAGACCAATTGGATCTCTACCGCAAGTTTCTGCCGTCGCTGGACTTGAAACGTCAGCAATTGATGGCGGCCTTGAAGGAGGCTCAAGGCCGGCTTGCCGAGGCGGACGCCGAACTCCGCGACATCGACCGATCGGTCGAGGAGCTCGCCCCGCTGCTCGGCGGCCCGGCGTTGGCGTCGCGGGATCTCTCGCAACTGGTGCATGTCGCCGAGGTTCGCGTCGAGACGGAGAATCTGGCCGGGGTGCGCGTGCCGCGCGTCGTCGAGGTCCGATTCGAGAAGGCCCCTTACTCGACGCTCGCGACCCCGTTTTGGCTCGATCAGTTTGTCGCGATCCTGCAGCGAGCCGCCGAAGCGCGGATACGACACGCGGCGCTGGCGCGTCACGTCGAACTGCTTCAGGCCGCGAGTCGGCGCGTGACGCAGCGGGTCAATCTGTTCGAGAAGGTGCTGATCCCCCAGGCGCTCGCGGACATCAAGCGAATCCAGATCTTTCTGGCCGACCAGGAGCGGTCGGCGGTCGTCCGTTCCAAGATCGCCAAAGCCAAGCCGTAGCCGGCAACGTTCGACGCGGACCATGAGCATTGTTCCCCTCGACAAAGCGACGATTTGCGGCCCGTTGGCCCAGCGGGACGCCGCTCTTGATGCGCTGCAACGTTTTGGTCGGCTCCACCTGATCAATCTGAATGACGCGACGACGCCGAAGCGGGGGGACTCGTTGAAATCGGCCGACGCACGAACGGCGCTGAAGCACCTGCAGAGTTGTCCCCTGCGGCGACGGGCTCCGCAGCGTTGCCGAAATTTCGATTTTCGCCGCGTCGTCGCCAAGGCGCTCAAGAACAAACGTCAACATGAGGCGCTCGTCGATGAACGGGACGAAGTCGCCAAGGCGATCGAGAACGCGACCCCCTGGGGCGAGTTTCGTCAGCCGAAGGAAGGCGAATTCGGGTCCGCCCGATTGTGGTTCTACGTCGTTCCCCGACGCGACGCGGATCGAGTGCGACAGTCGGGGGTCCCCTGCCAGATCGTCGCCGTCGATCCCACGGCGTTGTATTGCGTCGTCGTCGCAGCCGAGGAGCCGACCCCGCGCCCCGGCGAACGGGTCGAACTCGATCGCCGCCCCCTCTCGGAACTTGCGGCGCGGCGCGAGGAGATTGACGACGCGCTGGAGGATCTCCACTGGGAGCGGGTCGCTTTGACGCGCTGGATCCCCCGGCTCAAACGGAGTCTCGACGCGGCCGACGACGCGGCCGCGCGTGCGTGGGCCGAGCGGCTCGCGTTGAGCGAACCCGAGTTGTTCGCGATTCAAGCGTGGGTCCCGCAGGCGGCCCGCGACGAGTTGGAGGAGGTGACGCGAGGGCTCGGCCTGGCGTTGAAGCTGGCTCCTCCCGATCCCGCCGACGAACCGCCGACGTTGCTGGACAACCCTGATCGGGTCGCCGGGGCCGAGGGAGCGGTCACCTTTTACATCACGCCCGCCTACCGCGCCTGGGATCCGACGCCGGTCATGTTCGTCTCGTTCAGCCTGTTTTTCGGCATGATCCTCGCCGACGCGGGCTACGGGCTGGTGCTTGCCGCGGCGCTGGGGCTGTTTTGGCGCCGACTCGGGGCGACGCGCAAGGGAGCGCAGTTCCGCACCCTGCTCACGACGATCGTCGGGGCGACGATCGTCTTCGGCTCGATGACGGGCAGCTACTTCGGCCTTGCTCCGCGGCCCGATTCGACGCTGGGTCGGCTCCGCGTTCTCGATTTCGCCGCCCGCGGGCAGATGATGGGGCTGTCGATCCTGATCGGCGTCGGCCATCTCTCGCTGGCGAATCTCGTCACGGCCTGGCGGGCGCGGCACAGTTTACGAGCCCTCGGATCGATCGGCTGGGTGCTGCTGATGATCGGGGCCCTTATGGCGGCGGCCGAGTTGTTGACGACCCCCTGGGGGGCGACGGTCGCTCCGTGGGGGAAGCGACTCGTGGTCCTCGGGGTTGCGGCGGTGTTGCTCTTCAGCAGCGATCGACCGCTCAAGGCAGCGAGAGTCCGCGACTGGCTGGGCCGAGTCGTCGACGGTCTCAGCGCCCTCACCGGAATCACGAAGCTGTTCGGCGACGTGCTCAGCTACCTGCGACTGTTCGCCTTGGGGCTGGCCAGCGGGCAACTCGCAGTCACGTTCAACGAGCTTGCCTCCCACATGGCCGAGAAGCGGGGGCTCGGCCTGCTGCTGGCCAGCGTGATTCTCATCGCCGGCCACGGCATCAATTTGGCGTTGGGACTCATGGGCGGCGTCGTCCACGGTTTGCGGCTCAATTGCATCGAGTTTTTCAATTGGAGCCTCACGGAAGAAGGGCGTCCTTTCGAGCCCTATCAGAAAAAGGTCAGGCAATAATGGACAACATCCTCATCACGTTGGGTTGGATCGGGGTCTTCGCGCCGACCGCGCTGGGGGCCGTCGGCAGCATCATCGGGTGCGCCCGGGCCGGGCAGGCCGCCTGCGGGGCCATGCTCGACGTCGAGGGAGGTTACGGCAGGTTCGTCGGCCTGTCGGCTTTGCCGTCGTCGCAAATGATTTACGGCATCGTCGTCATGTTCTCGCTCAATCGCGAGGTGACGGTCGTCGCCGCGCCGGGGCTGTTCGCCATCGGGGCCCTCACCGGACTGGCGCTGATGCTCAGCGCCGTCTATCAAGGCGCCTGCTGCGCCTCGGCGATCAACGCCAGCAAGAGCAAACCGGAAATCTTCGGCCTCTCGGCCGCTCCGGCCGCGATCGTCGAGGGATTCGCCGTGTTCGCGTTCGTCTTTGCCCTGGTTCTCAGCGCCGGCATCCCTGCGAAGTAAGGAGCTTGTCGAATGAGTACGGCTGATCCAAAACGACCCGCCGACGAGCCGCGAACCGCCGGGGTTCAGGAACTGATTGATCGCCTCCGCGCCGACGGAATCGCTAAGGGCAAGGACGAGGCCGAGGCGCTTGTCGTCGCGGCGCGGGCCGAAGCGACGCGGCTGCTGGACGACGCCAAGCGCGAGGCCGCCGAGGTCGAGGCCGCGGCCCGCGCCGCCGCGGATCGCCTTCGCGCGAACGCTGAGGACGCGCTGCGCCTGGCGGCCCGCGACGCCGTGATCGCGCTTCGCGAAGCCCTGACGACCGACTTTGCGACTAAGCTCCGACGACTGGTGTCGCACACGCTCGAGGACCGCTCGTTTCTTGAACGCCTGATCCTGACCATCGCGAGCCAGGCCGTTCCCGAAGACGCCTTGGCGGTGGAAGTGCAACTGCCGGCCGATCTCGTCACGCAAGAAGAACTGCAAGCCTCGCCCGCAAGTCTCGCCGACGATGCGCTTGCGCGGTTCGTTCTTGATCTCTCGTCGGAGATTCTCCGCGAAGGGCTGTCCTTCGCCCCGGGCGAGGACGAGCGCCCGGGGTTGCGCGTGAAGCTCCAAGACGACGACATCGAGATCGATCTCACCGACGAAGCCGTGACGGCCCTGCTGATGGATCATCTGGGCCCGCGATTCCGCGCGCTGATGAACAGACCTGCCCATTGAGCCGACCGCCGATGCCTGAGCGCACCTACTACACGTTGATCGCAAGCCTCCCGGCGCTCCCTGCGCAGTTTCCCCCAGATCGCAGTCCCATCACTTGGCGGCGTCTGGAAGAGCGTTTGAAGATGCTCGAAGACGAGGATGCGGCGGCGCTGGCTCGGCTCGTCGATTTCTTGGCTTGGGACCGCCAGCCGTCTGAGCGGACCGACGAAGAGTTCGACGCGCGCTACCGCGAGCTCATGGAGGAGACGACGCATTCGGTCGTCCGCGAGATTGTCGACGTGCGGATCGACATGCGGACGATTATCAGCGGGCTTCGCCGACGCCGGTTGGGATGGGGCCCCCCGCCGGGCGCGGGGCGGTGGGTCGATCACATTCGACGACGCTGGAACGAACCGCAGTTCGGCCTCCAGGCCCGTTACCCCTGGATCGAGGAGCTCGACCGCTTGCTCGCCGCCGGCCAGATGCTCGCCGCCGAAAAGCTGATCCTGACCACGAGTTGGTCGATCTGGTCGCGCGCCGCGGCCGACGCTCGTTTCACCTTCGGGGCGGTCCTCCTGTACGTCGCCCGCTGGTCGGTCGTCAATCGCTGGGCCTGCCAGAACGCGGTCGCCGGGCAAGAACGATTCGATCAATCCGTCGCCACCCTCGTGCAAGACTATGTCCATTTCGACAACTGAAGCATCCGTCGTCAGCGTCACCGGCAACATCGTCTCGATCGAGGCCGCCGTCGGGTCCCTCATGAAGAACGAGGTCGCCTATGTCCGCGTCGGCGATCGGCGGCTCAAGGCCGAGGTGCTGCGCGTCTACGGCCAGGAAGCGGATCTGCAGGTCTTCGAGGATACCGAGGGGGTGCGGACCGGCGACAAAGTGGAACTGACGCGCGAAATGCTCTCGGTGCGACTCGGCCCAGGGCTGCTGGGGACCGTGTTCGACGGGCTGCAGAACCCGCTCAACGAACTCGCCGTCCGCGACGGGTTCTTCCTGCAACGCGGTCGGGGCGCTCCGGCGCTCAACCCGGAGGTGCGCTGGGCGTTCAAGCCGTCGTGCAAGCCGGGGGACAAACTCGACGCCGGCGACGTCGTGGGAACCGTCCGCGAACGCCGAATCGATCACAAAATCATGCTCCCCTTCGGCTTGCCGCGTGAAGTCGAGTTGGTCTCGATCGAGTCGGGCGACTTCACCGTCGACGAGCCGATCGCCTTGGTCCGCGACACGGGGGGGATCGAGCACCGCGTGACGCTCGCCCAGTCGTGGCCTGTCCGGCGACCCGTGCCTGCGGCGCTCATGCGCCGCAAGCTGTCGGAGCGGCAGTTCTCTTTGGAGCCCCTTGCGACGACCATCCGACTCATCGACACGTTCTTCCCGATCGCCCGCGGGGGAACAGCATGCATTCCCGGGCCGTTCGGCGCCGGCAAGACGGTGCTCCAGGGGCTCATCGCCCGGTATTCGGCTGTCGACGTCGTCGTCGTCGTCGCCTGCGGAGAGCGGGCCGGCGAAGTGCTCGAAACGCTCACCGAGTTCTCGCACATGGAAGACCCCCGTTCCGGCGGAAAGCTGATCGATCGCACGATCATCATTTGCAACACCTCCTCGATGCCCGTGGCGGCCCGCGAAGCGTCGATCTTCACCGGAATCACCCTCGGCGAGTACTATCGCCAGATGGGGCTCGACGTCCTGTTGATCGCCGATTCCACGTCGCGCTGGGCCCAGGCGATGCGCGAAACGTCCGGGCGGCTCGAAGAAATCCCTGGTGAAGAGGCTTACCCCGCTTACCTCGACTCGGCCGTCAAAGGGGTCTACGAGCGGGCCGGACTGGTGCGCACCAACGACGGCTCAGTCGGCAGTCTCACGATGATCGGCACCGTCTCTCCCGCCGGGGGCAACTTTGAAGAACCGGTCACCCAGGCGACGCTCAGCGCGGTGAAGTGCTTTCTCGGGCTTTCGTACGATCGGGCATACAAGCGTTTCTACCCGGCGATCGACCCCTTGATTTCTTGGTCTCGGTATCTCGATCAACTCAAGCCGCGACTGGACGAACTTCTTGCCCCGGGATGGACCGACGCCGTGCGCGGGCTTGTGCAACTGCTCCACCGCGGCAGCGCCATTCACCAGATGATGCAGGTCACGGGCGAGGAAGGCGTTTCGCTGGAAGACTTCGTCACCTGGCAGCAGGCGACGTTTCTGGACATGGTCTACTTGCAGCAAGACGCGTTCGACCCCGTCGACGTCTCGACTCCGACGGAGCGTCAGAAAATGATGTTGTTGCTCATCAAACGCCTCTTGGAGCGAAAGTTTCTGTTCGCCGACAAGCAGCAAGCGCGAGACTTCTTTACGGAGCTCACGGGTCTCGTCCGCAATCTCAACTACGCCCCGTTCGATTCCGATTCCTTCAAGGAGTACGTCGATCGGATCGAGAATTTGGAGCGTCGCGGCCTCGCCGGACAGTCGGTCGCCGCGGAGCGGGCCCCGGAATGACGGACCGGCGACCAGGGGGCGAGCGGCAAGATCGCGCGACGCCGATCCAACGGTCCTCGGCTACTTCGCGAGCTTTTCGAGACCCAGATGAAACAACGCGT
This sequence comes from Pirellulales bacterium, assembly GCA_019636345.1. Classification (NCBI taxonomy): domain Bacteria; kingdom Pseudomonadati; phylum Planctomycetota; class Planctomycetia; order Pirellulales; species Pirellulales bacterium. The sequence goes on from JAHBXQ010000006.1 coordinate 72,648, forward strand.
CGCCCGTATAGACGACGTTCGGTTTCTCCATGCCGATAATCAGGCCGTCGGCGGGCGAAACAATCGACGCCTCCTGATCGCTTAGCGGATCGACGACCACCCCCAGCACGTCGCCCCGGCGGACTTCGTCGCCTGGCCGGCGCTTCGTGAGAAACATCCCCGCGGCGCCGGGAGGGACGCGGAGCCACAGGGTTTTGTCGTATACCGTGGCCGTCTCGGGTTCGTCGCCGGCGGCGGCAAGCATGCCGAGATGACGCATGATGTTGCGAATGCCGGTCAGGCCCCGCTCGATCTCGTCAAGCTCCAGCACCAGGACTCCGCCGGCCTCGTAGATAATCGCAGGAATCCCGGCGTCGAGAGCGCTGCGCCTGAGGCTCCCCGCGGGACCGGCGCCATTGAGCACGACTCCGGCGCCGAAAGCCCGGGCCAATTCCAACGCCGGTTGACTCGCGAGCTTGGTGCGAATTTGCGGCAAGTTGACGCGCGTGTCGGAAGCCGTGTGCAGATCGATCAACGCGTCGGAGCGAAGGATCACGGGAGCGAACACCGAGTGCGCCGTGATCCCGGCAGAGCTGCCGACGGGATCGCCTGGGAAGGCGCGGTTCAGATCGCGGCGGTCGCTCATGTAGCGGCTGCCGGCCAGGAATCCGTGCCTGTTCAACAAGGGGAGAACGACCAAGGTTCCTGACAATTGGTCGGGGTCTGTTTCCACGAACAACCTTCGGGCGATCTCGACGCCGTTGATCTCGTCGCCGTGAATGCCGGCCGTGACGGCCAGCGTCTTGCCCGGCCGCGCACCCCGGGCAATCCACACCGGCACCGCCATCCGCATGCCGACGAAATCGTTGAGTTCCATGCTTGTCAGCTTGTGTTTCGTACCCGGTTGGACGTCGACCCCGAGCACCGTGAACACGTCCCACGCCGGCGACTCCGTCGCGACGGCCGCAGCGTCTGTCGCGACCGTTTGAGCGGCAACCTGGGCAAGCACGGGAGAACCTGCCGCGATCAGCAGGACGGCGAACATCGCCAAAAAGATGCTGACTCTGCGAACAATTCGAGTCCGTCTCATGAGGAGCCCCTCAAGAACGAATGGTTGAGAAAGGAATCTGTCGAACACCAAAACAGCGGCGGTTCGAGCTTGAAAACGATTGTCTGTCTTTGTACGAACGCTCCGCAAGCATGCGTGGCTGTAGCGACCCTCGCGGGAATGGTGAACTGTTTGCGCAAATGATCCGAGGTTTGCCAGGACCGCCGTGTTGCAGGGCCAGCCGAACCCGAGCGTACGTTCGCACCGATTCGTCGCAATGTGCAGTCAACGCCGACGACCTGCCTCAAGGCTGCGTCGCCGAGTCCGCGGCGGCCTGGTCTTCGGGCTGCTTGAGCCGTATGAAGACTCGGCCTTCCTGTCGATCCGGACCGAAATGGACGAGGACCGGAGCCTCGTCGTTCGTGAGGTTGTAAAGCCCCGTTTCGATAATCAGCTTGTCGTTCCCCTCCAGCTTCAACGAGACGCGCTGCGTTTCCTTGTCGACGGCGCCGTTGATCGGCGTCACCTTGTCTGTAAGCAGGTCCTGATAGTTGCCGCGGATGATCCCGTCACGGTTGATCGCCAGTTGGACGACCTTGTCGGTCTCGGCTTGGTTCTCGTCCGCGATAACAGCGAAGACGCCGATCGGAAGCCAGTCTTCATTCGTCGTGTTGGCGCCCGAGTCGGCGATCTCGTCGGCCTGCTGATAGTATTCTTCCGCGGTTGCCGCCGGTTGGTCGTCGACGTAGACTGTGCCGTCTTCATAGGCGACGTTGTTGCCGTAGTCGTAGTACATCGGTTCTCCCGTGGCGCCATAGTACGCCGAGGCGTAAGGCCAAGTGAGCGCCGCCCAGGCGGTCGTCCTCACGGCCCACTTGCCGGGCCACCAAGCGCCTGGGTATGCGCCTCGCCAACCAGGCGTGAAGCAATTCCAGCGCGTGTAGGCGCCGTTGACGGCGGCCCAACTGCGTCCTCCGACGAATTGCCCGTTGACGAACGAAGCCCCGCGGCCGGCGGAGATGACGTTCCCCCCGGGACCGCGCACGGCCGAGATTGAGCCGATTTGGCCGACGCCCCCCGAGGCGTAGCCGCCGCGAACGTTCACCCCGGTGTAACCAGCCCGGTTCTTGGCGGCCGTGACGCTGCCGCCGGCGCGATTGCCGGCCGTATCGGCGTATCCGCGACTGACGTTGGCGATCGAGCCGCGACTGCCTGTGGCCCCGGAGACGCTGCCGCCCCGAATCGCGGCGCCGGAGCTTCCCGACGCGCCGGCGGCCCCGCCGACCTTGCCGATGGTCGCGCCGCCGGCCGTTTCAACTTTAATTCCTCCGACGCCGGCGCCGACTGTTCCGCCTCCGACCTCGGTCGAGCCGCCCCGACCGCCGACCGTAATTGTGCCGCCTCGTTCCGTGGTGAAGGTTCGCGACCCGCCGTCGCCTCCTCCGAGCTGTTCAGCGCCGCGCGCCGAAGCCGCTGCGCGATTCGATCCCATCGCGGCTCCCGCCGCCGCTCCGCCGGCGATGCCGAGGAAGCTGTTCAGGTCGTTCGTCGACGGCCGATTGAACGACGAGGGAGAACGGAGCGCCGCTTGTCCCGCGCCGGGGCTGGAGACTCGGCCCGAAACGGCCGGACCGCGCGATCCGGCGCCGGCCACGGAACCACGCCCGGCAGATCCGCCAAGCCCGCCCGGCTGGGCGCTGCGGACGGGAGAGGGGCCGCGCGCGGCCGAGGCGGGGCGACTCATCGACGGACTGCGATTCACGGACGGACTTGCGGGACGGGGAGCGCGACTTGGCATCGAGGGCGAGGGGCCGCGGTAGCCGCCGCCCATTGACCCGCCGCCCATCCGAGCGCCGCCGCCACCGCCGCCGCCCATGCGAGCGCCGCCCCCTCCTCCTCCGCGCCCCCCGCGGGCCGTCGCTTCGCCCGTTGCCAACAGCACGACGAGCAGACACGCCGTCGCCCGAAACAATGTATTCAGAGACATGATGACCCCCTCCTGAAGGCGCGTGCGGGCTTCTCGCCCGATGCGGTGAAGAGCAGTTATTTTCGAACGACAAGCACTTCGTCGACGTCGGGCTCCTGCTGCCCGGCGACGACGCGATCGGTCGACTTCCAGGTGAAGGAGTCGTCGTCCCGGAGCGTGTAGACGTTCACAGCCGAGGCCTTCGTCCCGTCGCTCAGGGTCGATTTGACGTCGACGATCCATTGATTGCCGACGCGCCGCCATCGTCCCTGGCCGATCCCCCCTTCCGAGTCGAAGATCCAGGAACGAATCGCCTTGGCGCCTGGGTCCCAGCCGATGATCTGCGTTCCCGCCAGCTCGAGACGATCCTCGGCGAGGACGGCGAAGTCGCTCAGCAGGAAGCGATGGTTCTTGGCCCAGCGGCAGCGCGTGTGGATCGACGCCTGCTCGTCCTCGTCGAGCCACTCGCCGACCAGCCAAGCAAGCTCGGCCAGTTCCCCCGCTTCCGGCGGCGGCGAACCGGGCAATTGAGTCTCTCGGACGCTATCGAGATACCACTGCCCTTCTTTGAGCACATGGACCGCGACGTAGGAACTGACTTCCGGCTCCTCGCCGCCCGCGTCGAGTACGGCCGTGCCGTCTTCGATCGCTACGTCCGGCGTGACCAGACGAATCGCGTCGACGTCCACGGTCAAACTGCCGGGAGCGTCGGCGAACAACCCTGCGAACTTGGCGCCGATCGCTTCGCGACCTTTAACCTCCTCTCCCGACGCGGGGTCAAGATAGACCGCCTCTTCCGACCAGCACCCGGCCAATGCCTTGGCGTCCTGAGAGTTGTAGGCGGCGACGTACTGTTCGATCCGCGCACGGATAGCCTCGACAGGATCAGGTTTCGCGACCGGGTCGTCGCCCCGTACGCCTCCGGCCGATGCGAGCCCTAATCCCAACGTCAGCAGAAGAATACGTAACATGTTCATGGTCACGCCTCTCGACTCAAAAAGTGGAAACTCAGCAGAAAAGCCTTCGGCCGAGCGCGGGCGAAGCCGTCGCGAACGAGTTGCGTCCCGAAGTTCGGTTCGAACTTGGCGCGCATCGTCGCTGCTGGTGGAGCGAGCAGGAAGCTCAGCCGTATGCCGACGACAAGGTGCGGACGTAGCTCGCGTCCGACGCACCGCTCCCTCAGAGACGTCCGGCGCGTGAGAGCGGAACTCGGATCCAACGCTGTTTGAATGCGCAATTGGCTTTCGGTCGGATCGATTTATCAGCATTGAGGAACGAACGCCCCCCTTCGCGAGTCCGGAGGAGATATGAAATCGCCCCTCCGACTGCCGGCAGATAACTCCATTTTAACGCGATCCTCGGACAGATTCACCGAATTTCAGTTCGGCGTCTTTGTTGCCTTCCTGTAATGTCCAGAGGGTGAATGCTATTTTGGTTCGGAGCCCTGCCGTGGAGGGTCCCGATGGGACAGTCTGGGCGGACTCCTTGTCTCTTCGCTTGCTCATCCGCATGTGCTCAAACGGTAAGCGCCCACCAGCACCATCCGCTCCCCCACTCCCCGCGGCGCCTCACCTCGCCCGCAGCTTGTGCCAAGCCTGCTTGCGATCGGCCTTGTCGCGGCGTTCTTCGATGCGGTACTGGCGGATGGCTTCGGGGTGCTGATCGCGCCAGACGTCGGGGCGGAGGTGGTGGTAGTCGGTCTCGCCGGCCAGCAGCCGGTCGAGCACGTCTTTGAGGTAGGCCCACACGTCCAGGTCGTTGCGCACGGCGCTGGCGACGAGCGTGAAGAAGTCGGCGGTCCGCTCGCCGGCGCCAACGCTCCCGACAAAAATCCAGATGGTATGACCTTCTCCGAGTGGCTGGTATCGTCGCCCTTATCGGGGCGACGTTCCTCACGTTCTTTCAGGAGAAGTGCCATGGAAGCGGTCAATGCGTTTGTCGGTTTGGACGTCCACAAGGAATCAATCGCGGTGGCCGCGGCCTTCGCTTCGCAGAGCAGCTCGTGCGTCCGCTCGCTGCGCGGGTCCCCCGCGACGACCTCGGGGAGCGTCTTGGGGACCAGCAGCGTCAGGGTCGTGTCGTCCGTCCCCAGCAGGTCGTCGGCCAGCACGACGCTGCGGAGATGCTCGACCAGCGGACGCAAGGCGAAGTGCGCCCCCGCGGCCAGGTTCAGCAGCGTCGAGCGGGACGGGGTCCAGCCGCTGCCGGCGAACATGTCCTGCTGGCGGTAGATCGGCAAGTGGAAGCCGTACTTGTTGGTCAGCACTTCGGCCGCGACGCTCGTGTCGTAACGATTCCCCTCGACCAGCCCGGTCGGGCGCTCGGGAAACGCGACGCCGCACTGCGGCGCCCCTTCGCAGGCCAGCTTCGGGGACTTCGTCAGCAGCACGTAGATCTCGGGACGCTTGATCACCAGCGTCTCGGTCTCGTCGTAACCAATTATCTTCCGCTCGCCGTGCTCGGGGCAACTCTGCAGGTCGGCCGGCGCCTCGATAATCACTTCGTGACGCGGCAGGTGTTCGGGAAGTCGCTCGCGACGCGGCTTGCGAGGACGCTTGTGGCGGACGTGCCGCTTCACCACCAGGCCGGCCTCTTCGACCGCTTCGGCAAGACCCGCCGCGGCGTCGGTCGCCCCGGCGGCGTCCTTGAAGTCGAGCGCCAGCTGCCGCGGGTCGCTCAGGTACCGCTCGCTGCGGCGGGCGAACGCCCGCTGCAGCAGCTCGTTGATCGTGAGTTGGTATTCCTTCTCGCGTTCTTCCAGCCGCTGGTTCTTCTGCTGCAGCTCGGCGATCGACTGCGTGAGCGAAGCGACGACGAAGCCGTGCTCTCTGAGCAGCGCCTGGCACGCCGCGAGGTCGTCGGGGATCACAGCAGATGAGGGTCCGTCGCTCATGGGCGACATTTTACCGAGTCGCCGTGACGTTCCCAGGGCGGCTGCAACAAAGCGGACTACGACGCGTGCGCATACCGCTTGCGGCGCGTCACGCCGGCCAGCGACACGCCCCCCAAGATCATCGCGAGCTGCGTCGCGTCGATCTGCACCCGCGCGTCGTCGCTCCGCGGGACCTCGAACGTCCCCCGTTCGAGCACGCGGTAGTAGACCCAGAACCCCGTCCCGTCCCAGTGCAGGATCTTCAGCCGGTTCGCACGCCGGTTGACGAACAAGTAGAGGGAACCGCTGAGCGGATCATCGCCAAACTCGCCGCGCACGATCCCCGACAGCCCGTCGATCCCCTTCCGCATGTCGGTCGGGCCGGTGTGCAGGTAGATGCGGACACTTGAGGGGACCGTCAGCACGAGGGCGCCCCGCAACCGGTCCCACAACTGGCTCGAACCAACTCCGCCACCACGACCCGCAGCGCCGCTTCCTGCCCAGCCGCGACCTCGACCAGGACGCCGCCGGGGAGCCTCACCGACACGGCCGCCGACGATTGGCTAAACACCAGCTGCTGGAAGGCGACCTTGGCGTGCTTCGCAGGCCGTGGCGTCGCCAGCTTCCGACGCCACGCATAGTACGAAGCGACCGACACCCCCTCCGCCGCGCAGAAATCAGCCGCGCTCTGCTCCGAACGGCCGTGACGCGCCAAACGCTCACGCCACAACTCCGCTCGCTCCGGATCACTGCTCCGCGCCATCGCTACCTCCTGCTGAACTCTCGGGGATTCCATCCCGGTAGGCTAGCAGGGGCGTCAAGCGTGGTTGTGGTGGGCGCTTACTCGCCAGTTGCGAACGCCACGGCGTCGATCCGCAAGCGTACCTTACTAGCGTCCTAGCCAAGATCGGCCAGACGCCGGCCGCAGAGATGGATCAGTTCCTCCCCGACGTCTGGAAACGCGAGGACGTGGCGGAACCGATGGCTACCAGCTAAGGGCGCCATCTGACAGTAACGCAAACTCTCTCGGCTCTGCCCACTGGTCCGTGGTTAAGTGAAGAACCAAGAAGTCCCCTTGGTCGTCGACGCTCGTCACGTGGACTTGATGCGCGCCGAATCGTTCTTCCAGGTGCAAGGTAAGTTGATCCTCAGCAACCAGCCCTCGCTCATCCGCCCAGTTCTCAACGGCCTGCTTCGTAACAACGTCTGCGTAAGTAATACTGATGCTCATACTACAGCCCCTTCCCATAATCGCGGAATGACGGGTGCTTCGGAAGCTGGCTTCCCGAAGCCTTGAAGACATCGTGGACATGAAGTGTCTCGCCCGTCGCGGGATTGCGATAGACGCTCTCGATGCTCACCCCGCCCCGAGCGGCCCGTGCCGATGCTTGCTCAGCACTGGCTGACACCCGCTGCCAGTTCTGCGGATTCGCCTGGAAATCCGCAATCCGCTCGGAAAGTGACCGCGTAACTGCAGTTCGCGGAGCGGACACCGCGGGACGGACACCCCCGTAGGGCGTCGCTATCGAGGGGAAGAAAAGGGGACAGGTCCATTTCCTCCACTCCATCTTCCACTTCCTCAGCCCGTGCGGGGCGGGGGAATGTTCGAAAAGCCACCGACGCCTGTCCGCTGTGTTAATCTGGACCTGTCCCCTGTTCCCTCTCGCGCATGCCATTCAGGGGTCATTTGGCTTCAATCGCATCCGCAAGTTCGTTGAGGCTCGCCGTCGTTCCTTTATCAACTGAATGAATAGCCATGCCTTTAGCAAAGGCAACAGCGTTCGAGCAAATTGTGCTATGACGTAAAGACATTAGGATCATTGTACGCTTCCTTGAGTCGCCGGTGGCCACCCATGCCTTTACCAACTGCGGCATCGCCGCGTCGCCGTATTGTGCCAAGATCGGAATACATGGGTAGACATTCTCGATTGATCTCTCGGGTCGCACTGCTGACGGATCGGTGAGCTCAATAAACTCGATGAGCACAGCGATTGCTTCGTTGCAATTGAGGCTTGCAAGAGCCTCAGCACATCTAATTCTTGCTGGCGCCGACAAATTTACGTCTCTTAACTGTGCAATCAAAACTCCACACATTTCGTTCCGCTGGAGCGCCAATTCCCTGGCGTTGGTTAACAAACCGTCGATTTTATTTAGGCGGGCATCGCTCACGCTGGAGTCTTCGGCAATGCTCGCAACACTACCGAATACAAGGGATAAGATCGCCAACCCCAAAACACAATACCTGTGTTTTATAAACATGTGAATAAACTCCTGGGTGTTGGAAAAGCAAGGCAGTGCTTTGCGGTACAGGACACGCAAGCTTTAGTTGTCATTCTGACATGAGATTCAGCCCTTGCGGACCTGCGCCAATATCTTCATGTCCTTCTTCTATTTCATTGTCCCCTCCTGTGCGGTGCTTCCACTTCCCTGTGGTTACATCCTTATCAACGTCCATATTAGTGCGCCATGGGATGTAATCAGAGCATCGTGATCCTTGAACCGGGGGTGGAAAAGGGGACAGGTCCATTTCCTCCACTCCATCTTCCACTTCTCGGCCTGTGCGGGGCGGGGGAATGTTCGAAAAGCCGCCGACGCTTGTTCGCTGTGTTAATCTGGACCTGTCCCCCTGTCCCTCCCTACGGCGCAGCGCCGTAGAGCACCTGACAGGCGGGCGCTACGCCATGTGCCCGCCGTTGGCCATCGGCGCAAACCGGAATAGACTAGGCATCCTATCGCCGACTAGACGCCCCCGCAATCTTTTTAGCGAAGTCGCCGTCGCAACGTAGAGCGTGTCGAGTATGGGCGAGATGCGGCCGAGTCCCTGATTGCCCCTAACGCCGGTCTCACTGCTGCAAAACATGGGGTAATACCGCCAATACCGCGAAGAGTCGTCGTTCCGAGTGCCCGCCCAACGAGTTCGGCAAAGTTCCCGCTTTCTTGTAGAAAGTGGGCCAGCGCGTCGTGTAGAACGAAGCGTCTACGCCGCGAATCGATGTCGCCCGGCGGCAGCGCGGCCCGTGGCGACGACAGGGGCAGCGGCGGGCCCAGGTTTTGCAACTCCCCCGCGAGTTTTGCACGAAAAAATGACTTCGTTTTGCTCGCCGGCAAAATGACGACACACGTTCTCCGCCCCCCAAGCGCCCTTCCAAGGGCACATCGAGAACCGACTTCCCTGGCAGATCGACGTGTCGTTCGACGACCAGCCCGCATTCGTCACGGCCGAGCCGGCAAGAACTTCAGCGCGCTCCGTCGCACGTCGCTGGCCCCGCTCAAGAACGACACGCCCCCTGAACTGAGGGGGGGGCTGGCAACATTGCCGGCAGCAATTCGGGGGAGAACCCAGCCGAGGCCCGAAAGGCCCTAGAAAATCAGTACACCCCGCAGGAGTCGAACCTGCAACCTTCGGATTCGTAGTCCGATGCTCTATCCAGTTGAGCTAGGGGTGCTCGCGTCGCACCGGCCGGCTTGGCGGGCCGTGCGAGCCACACAGGATACCATCTGCGGCCCAGGGCCGGAAGTGCCGCTTTTTCCGGGGTTCTGCGGGGGACGAAATCGGGTGATCGGGGATTGTTTACGGTTTTCCTCGCAAATCCTCCGCCGATTGCGGCGACATGGTTGGAGGGATCACGCTTGGCCTGGACGGAGGAGTCCGGGGCGCCGCGACAGCGCAGGCCCTCGCTGGTAAACTCGGCGTGCTGCCTCCTCGTGCTTTGACGCAGCCCACAAGAGTCGAGCTGACAAAGCACGCGGCGGCGGCTTGCGCCCTCAATGAGGGGGTCGTCGAATTATTTTTATTGGGTTTCGCGTCTGCAAGAAGGTGGCGTTGTGATTCAAGACGTTCAATCGCGGGCATGGGTTCGGGCGGCTGCAACTTCGGCTGCGGCCGCGGCGGCGTTCCTCGTGAGCGGAGGGCTGGCCGACGCCGGCAACGACTGGGAGGACCATCAGGTCATCGGTCGCAACAAGCTCGACGTGACCGCCACGCTGTTCCGCTTTGACGACGCGGCGGCGGCCCGTGCGGGCTCGCGCGACGATTCCCCGTACGTCAAGCTGCTTAACGGCACGTGGAAGTTCAAATACGTCGGGACGCCGGACGAACGGCCCCGGGATTTCTTCAAGACCGAATTCGACGCGGCGGGGTGGGACGACATTGCGGTCCCCGCGAACTGGGAACGGCAAGGGTTCGGCCAGCCGATCTACACGAACGTCAACTATCCGTTCCACAAGAATCCCCCGTTCATTGCGGGGGACAACGGCAATCCCGTCGGCTCGTATCGGACCACGTTTACGGTTCCCGACGCATGGAAGGGGCGGCGGGTGCTGCTCCACTTCGAGGGGGTCGAGAGCGCGTGCTACGTCTGGGTCAACGGCGTGGAGATCGGCTACTCGCAAGACAGCCGCACCCCGGCGGCGTTCGACGTAACCGACCATGTGAAAGAGGGCGAAAACGTGCTGGCGGTCCAGGTGTTTCGCTGGTGCGACGGGTCGTATCTCGAAGACCAGGACTTCTGGCGGTTGAGCGGAATTTTCCGCGACGTGTTTCTGAAATCGGTCCCGCGCGCCGGGCTGTACGACTTCGAGGTGCAGACCGACTTGGACGAGAACTACGTCGACGCCGAGCTCACGGTGCTGACGACGCTGGAGAACTCGGGCGACAAGCCGACCAAGCTGAGCGTCAGCGGCGTGTTGCTCGACGCCCAAGGGAACCAGGTCGCGGAGTTGGCGGCGCAGGCCGTTGAACTGGCGGCCGGCGAGAAGGGGGGCGCCAAGCTCAGCGTCGCGGTCCCGAATCCGGCCAAGTGGACGGCCGAAACGCCGAACCTGTACCGGTTGCTGCTCGCCGTGAACGACGCCGCGGGCAAGGCGGTCGAGACGGTTCCCGCGAACGTCGGTTTCCGCAAAGTCGAGATCAAGAGCGGTCAATTGTGCGTCAACGGCCGTCCGCTGCGGGTGACCGGCGTGAACCGGCACGAGCACGATCCCGTGACAGGCCACACGATCTCGCTCGAGTCGATGATCGAGGACGTCAAGCTGATGAAGCTCAGCAACATCAACACGGTTCGCTGCAGCCACTATCCCAACGATCCGCGGTGGTACGAGCTGTGCGACGAGTACGGACTGTACGTCGTCGACGAAGCGAACATCGAATCGCACGGCATGGGATACGGCCGCGAGTCGCTGGCCAAGGACCCCTCGTGGGGCAAGGCCCACCTGGCGCGGATGGTCGCGGTCGTCGAGCGCGACAAGAATCACCCCTCGGTGATCGTCTGGTCGCTGGGGAACGAGGCGGGCAACGGGGTGAATTTCTACGAGACCTACAAGTGGACGAAGGAACGCGATCCCTCCCGCCCGGTGCAGTACGAGCAGGCCGGCTTCCACGATTGGAACACCGACATCCGCTGCCCGATGTACGACTCGATCGGGCACATGATCGACTTCGCCCGCCGCAATCCTGATCGGCCGCTCATTCAGTGCGAGTACGAGCACGCGATGGGCAACAGTTGCGGCAACTTCAAGGACTATTGGGACGCGATCGACGCTTGGCCTCACCTGCAGGGGGGATGCGTCTGGGACTGGGTCGACCAGGGGCTCCTGGAGCATGACGACCAGGGCCGGCCGTTCTGGAAGTACGGCGGCGATTACGGCGACAAGCCGAACGACGGCAACTTCTGCTGCAACGGCATGGTGAAGCCCGATCGGTCGCCGAACCCCTCGCTGCTCGAGGCCAAGTACTGCTACCAGCCGATCGCGGTGCGGGCAGGCGATCTGGCCAAGGGGCTGATCGAGATCGAGAACCGCTACGGGTTCCAGACGCTCGACGAGCGGTTCGTCGAATTCCGCTGGCGCGTCGAGACCGACGGCAAGTCGGGCGCCGCAGGAAAGCTCGCCGGGGTGAACGTCCTTCCGGGAGACACGAAGCGGTTTGCGTTGGAGTTGGGCGAGGCTCCGGCCGGCGCAGGCGAGCGGTTTCTGATCGTCGAAGCCCGGCTGAAATCCGACCAGCCGTGGGCCGGAACGGGCCACGTGATCGCGGCCGAGCAACTGGCTTTGCCGTCGGCCGGAGGGGCGCCGATGCCCTCCGCGCAGACCGTCCCCGTGGTCGTCAAGGACAGCGGCGACGTGATCGAACTGCAACAGGGCGCGACGGTCGTCGGCATCGGCAAGACCGACGGCGGGATGAAGTTCTACACGCAGAACGGACGGCCGATGTGGTCCGGCACGTTCGCCCCGAATTTCTGGCGGGCGCCGATCGACAACGACAACGGCAACCAGATGCCTCGGCGGCTGGGGGCGTGGAAGAACGCCGTCAGCGATCCCCATCCCGTGGTCGTCGCTCCGGACGGCGAGGGGGTGAAGGCGGTCCATACGTTGCTGGGAGGAAAGGCCGAGGTCTCGCTCCGCTACAGCCTGACCCCCGCGGGGGACGGCACGATTCGCGTCGAGGCGGAGTTCGTGCCGCATGGCGTGCTGCCCGAGTTGCCGCGGTTCGGCGTGCAAATGACGGGAACGGCTCGGCTGAGCAACGTGACCTACTTCGGCCGCGGGCCGCACGAGAATTACGTCGATCGGCTGGCCTCGGCGTTCGTCTCGCGGTACGAGTCGACTGTCGCCGACATGACGCACGTCTACACGCGCCCGCAAGAAAACGGCAATCGGTGCGACGTTCGGTGGATCGCTTTCACCAACGACGCCGGCCAGGGAGCAATCGTCATCGCCGACGGGGCGCCGCTCAGCGTGAGCGTCTGGCCCTACTCGATGGCCGATCTCGAGAAGGCGCGGCATGTGAACGAGTTGCCCGAGCGCGACGTCATCACGATCAACATCGACGCGGGGCAGATGGGCGTGGCGGGGGACAACTCCTGGGGCGCCCTGCCCCATCCCCAGTACACGCTCCCCCCCGTGCGGCGAAGTTACTCGTTCCTGATGCGGCCGTACAATCCGGGGCTTGGCGAGATCGGCGAAGTCGCGCGCAAGCCGTAACACCCGCGGCGAAGCTCAACTATCGTCGGCGGCAAATGCGCCGCCGACGACTGGGGGGGAGTGAGCGCCGGGCTACGGCTTCTTTTGCGCCGGTTTCTTCACGCTCAGGATCAGCCGTACGGGAGTCCCGAGCTCCGGGACACTGTCGGGGTTCGCCTCGAACAGCAGCCCCTCGGTGCTTTGGCTGCTTTCAATCGGCAAGTCGAGGGTGGCGGTCGAGAAATTCGAGACGCAGATGAAGTCCCCCCCCTCGGCGGTGTAGTACTTCTTGCCCGTTTCCGGATCGGTGTAGAAGCTGCTGCCGGCGAAGACCCAGTCGTAGTTGAGCGGTTGTTTCGTCTTCGTGTCGCGGATCCAGTCCTGGGCCCGAGCTTCCTGGACCTGGCCCTGCTGGTCGAGCCATTGGATGCGGATCTCGATCGTGTCGCCGGTCGGGGGTTGGAACTTCGGCTGCCAGACGACCGGTTTGCCCTGCTTGGCGCCGATGCTCACCAGCGCCGCGTGGACCGTCGCCGCGCTCGACTTGACCGCGACGACCGCCTCGTGCTCCTTGGTCCCCTTGAGACACGCGAACATCTCCAGATACCCTTCGCGGAGCGAGACGTATCCATCGACGTAGACGAGCTTCTGCTTCGAGTCGACCCACACTTCGTCCGGCTGCGGGAGCTTCTTGGCGCCGACCGGGGGGGCGAACTTCGGAACGTTCCGCTCCGGGGGGGCCGCGCCGTCGGCCTCGTCCTCCAGGGGCCCGATCTCGATCTTGCGGAACTCGACCTCGGTCCCCTCGGCCTGCAGCGCGAGGCGGCCCTGGGTTGCGGTGCACTCGGCGCCGTCGTTCACCAGATCGCCGTTGATCCACACCCGAATCGCGTCGTCGAGGCACTCGACGACCATCTGGTTCCACTCGCCGAGCGGCTTTTCGGAGTCGTCGGTCAGATTGCGGATGCGTCGGCTCTTGTCCCCGTCGACCCCCCAGGTCTCGCGCGGACCGCGCCGTTCGACCATGTTCGGCACGACGATGTCCTCGCAAATGCACCAGAAATCGCCGGCCTCGCCGGACTGCATCTGCACTTCGATCGACTGCGGGAACATGTCGTACAGCGCTCTCGGCTTCGAGGCGTGCACCAGCACCCCGCAATTGCCCCCCTTGCCGGTGAAGCGGTACTCGACGACCAGCCGGTAATCTCGGTACGTCTTGTCGGTGACGAGGTGGCCCCCCGGAGTGCCGAGGCTGACCAGCAAGCCGTCTCTCACCGCAAACGGTTTGCGAGCGGCGGGATTCTTGTCGAGTTCAGGGCAATCGATGCTCCACCCGGTCAAATCGCGACCGTTGAACAGCGAGCGGGACTTGTCGGGCGAGATCGCTTTCTCCGCAGCGAAAGCGACCGGGACGACCGACGACAGGCCCGCCAGCATCACGACGGCGGCCAGGGAGCGAAGATTCATCAGAATAAGCCTCGTGCCAGTGGAGACGATCCCGTGGAGGTGACCCAGTGGAGAAGAAGTCGATCGCTCGGGAGTAAGAGGCCCAGCGGCGTCAATTCTCGCGCGATTCGCACGTCGGTGCAACCGCCGTCTCCGGGGGGGCGTGATACCATTTGCCAAATTGATGGGTGCCTGTTGATGGGTGTCTGGGGTCGAACGAAGTGAGCCCCCAGCGGATTCTCTGGGGGCTTCGCTGCGCTGCGACCCCAGCCACCCATAAGTTTGGCAAATGGGATCACGACCCTCCGGGAGTCAGGCAAGTCGCCGGCGGCGGACGCGGCGCCCATCGGCCCCTGTCGCGGGGGGCGGTCGGCGCCGTACAATGCCCCCGCAAAACGCGTGCGAGGATCGCTGCTTGGGGCGATCCTCGCGCCGCGTTCGCCCGTTGGGCTTGCCTTCGCGCGGAGCGGACTCCGCGTTCTCACTGCACCTGGACGGACTATGGCCGCGACCCTCGAAACGAACAAGAAAGCTAAGAAAGCTGCGATCAGTGCGGATGCTCCCCTGGCGGAACAAGCGACCCGCACCGCGTTCTGGACTGCTGACGCGCCGAGCAAGGTTCGCAACGGAGACGCCGCTGCGTTTCTGGCCTATCTTGCGGGACGCAAGCGGCCCGTGTCCGTGGCGACGCTGTGCCGAGCGGCGGACACGCCGCTGGCGTGGGGACTTGCGGTCGTCGAGTTCCCTGCGGCGACGCAGGAACTGATCGCCCTGGCTGGACTGAACGTCGGCCCCGCCGGCAAGGGATCGCTCAAGCCCAAGACGCAGCGACGGCTGGCCGATGCGTTGGCGACCTGGCTCGATTGGTCGGGCGAAGCTGCAGCACGGGGCGATCTCGGGTTCGCCGTCGCGTCGCTCGCCGCGGCTCATTTGCTTCCGCTCGCGGCGGCGGCGACGCCGCCGGCCCAGTGGTGGAGCTGTCTCGATGCGCTGGCGCGGCAGGCGGCGTCAGCCGGGGACGAGCCGCTGGCGACGACCGCCGCGGCGTCCATGCTCGCGCAGCAGTTGCTGGCGATTGAACTCCCGGTGACGCTCGCCTACTTGTTCCCCGAAATCGCCGTCGCGACCGACTTGCGCCGACGTGCTGCCGACCGGCTGGCCGAGGCGACCGAAGAACTGCTCAACGGCGAAGGCCTGCCGCATGCCGCGACCATCGGCGGATTGCTTCCGCTGGTCGCCTGCTGGACCCGATTGGCCGCGACGGGGTCGGCGATGAAGAAATCCCCCTGGACCAAACGGGCCGCAAATCAATATGGTTGGCTCGTGCGGCAGGCGGTGCGATGGTCGACGCCCGGCGGCCGGTCGCTGCTGAGCGATCCCGCGACGAGCGGGTGGTCGGCCGATTTCCTGCAGGCCGCGCTGCGGCTGGGGGGAGACCGGGGCGACGCGGCCGCGGCCGAAGAGACCTGGGGCCGGGGCTGGGTCGGCAAGCTCGCCGGCGCCGGCAAGACGCACGAAACGCCCGATCCCAGCGACAGTTGCGAGTGGTCCCAGCTGTCGCTGTTGCGGACCGGCTGGTCCTCGAAAGACGCCAGCGTGGCCGTCGATTCTTCGGGCGCCCACTTGCGGCTCGAAGCGATCGTCGGCAAGCAGCAGGTGTTCTGCGGCCAGTGGCGGGTCGAGTTGGCCGTCGATGGCCAGTCGATCCCCGTGACCGGCACGTGGGAGGAAACGTGTTGGTTCAGCGACGCCGACGTCGATTTCCTGGAACTGTCGCTGGAACTGGGGCAAGGGCGGCGGATCGACCGCCAGATCATGCTCGCACGCGAGCAGCGGTTCCTGTGGCTGGCTGATTACTTCGTCGCCCCCGCCGGCGAACTGCGTTACGCCGGCAGCCTGTCGCTCGGGCCGAACGTGCGGTGGGAACCCGAGCGCGAAACCCGCGACGGCCTGCTTGGCAGCAGCGACGCGAAGTATCGCGTGCTGCCGGTGGCGCTGGCCGAGTGGCGCACCGATCCCCGCGGCGGCGAACTGACGGGCGACGCGGAGACGTTGCGTTGGTCCGCGACGCGAACAGGCACGACCGCGACGGCGCCCCTGGTGATCGATCTTCACCCGGCTCGGTCGCTGAAGCCGTGCACTTGGCGACAGCTCACGGTGGCCGAGCTTCTGGAGATCAAGTCGCCCGACGACGCCGTCGCCTTCCGCGCCCAAAGCGGCAAAGACCAGTGGCTGTTCTACCGCTCGAACGGCCCGCGCGGCAATCGCACCTTCATGGGACAGAACACCTCGTCGGAGTTCGTCGCCGGCCGTTTCTGCCCGGAGTCCGGCTTGCTCGACGAGTTGGTGGAGATCGAGGGCTAGGCGCGCCCTCGCCTGACATGACGTGCGACCCGCGAGCGATCATCGCCGACAACATCGCGCAGCTTCGCGACGAGATCGCCCAGGCGGCGACGGATGCGGGCCGCAAGCCGGGCGACGTGCGACTCGTGGCAGTCAGCAAGTACGTCGATGCAGCGACGACGGCGCTGGTTCTGGCGGCCGGGTGCGCGGACCTCGGCGAGAGCCGTCCGCAACAACTGTGGGACAAGGCTGCCGACCCCGCGCTGGCCGGCGCGAGGTGGCATCTTGTGGGGCATTTGCAGCGGAACAAGCTGCGCCGCACGCTCGCGCTCGGGGCGCTGCTTCACGGCGTGGACAGCGAGCGCTTGCTGGCGGCGCTCGAAGAGGAAGCGGCCGCACAGGGGATCACGGCGCAAGCCTTGCTGCAAGTCAATTGCTCGGGCGAGGCCGCCAAGAGCGGATTCGCGCCCGAGGAGCTGTCGCGGGCGCTTGAGTTTGCGGCGACCTTGGCGCACGTCGACATTCGCGGGCTCATGACCATGGCCGCTCACGACGGCAACCTCGTCACGGCCCGGCGGAACTTCGCGGCGCTGCGCGAGCTGCGCGATCGCGAGCAAGCTTGCTTGCCGGCGGGGATTTCGCTCGCGGAACTGTCGATGGGGATGAGCGACGACTTCCCCGCCGCGATCGCCGAAGGGGCGACGCTGGTTCGCGTCGGTTCGCGGCTGTTTCAAGGATTGTCGTGAGCGTCGCCCTGCAAGCCGTCGCCGAGGGGGTCGTCGTGCCGGTGCGCGTAAGGCCCGGCTCGAGTCGCGAAGGGTTGGCCGGAGTCCACGACGGCGCCCTGCGGGTGCATGTCCACGCCCCGCCCGAAGGGGGCAAGGCGAACAAATCGGTCGTCGCCGTGCTGGCGAAGGCGTTCGGGCTCGCCAAGGGGGACGTCGAAATCCTCGCCGGAGCGACAAGCTCGCAGAAACGGGTCCTGCTGCGCGGCGCCACGCTGGAAATCTGCAGGAACCGCATCGGCGAATTGACGGGCGACGGCCGATAGCGTCCGGCCCGCCCTGTGCGATTTCGAGCGCAGGGGCGTTTCTCTGCGAGCGAGGCGCGTGAGCCCCCTCTTGCGCCGTGTCGCAACAATGTTCAGACCGGGCCTCAGGCGCCCCGATCGCCCGACAGTCGCGATTGCCGGCCGTTTTTCGCTCGCCTATGATGAGAGCGACGCCCCGCGTCGTCCCGCCGCTTGCTCCCCTCCGTCGCCCGCCCTGGCTCCCTCCTCATGAAAGCCCTGACCGAGAAGCTCGTTCACTACGGCGTGCTCGTGGTGCTGACGATCGTGTCGGGCTGGGTCATGTGGAAGCTCAGCGCCCGGGGCCAAGAGCAAGCGGGGGCGGGCAAGTTGCCGATTCGCCCGCTGGCGGCGTCGGCGACCCCCAAGGCGCTGGTGACCGTCCTGCCCATGACGCCCCGCATGTGCGAGGTGACCGAGACCTTCGCCGGCGTCGTGCGCCCGTGGGAGAGGTTCTCGGTGGGGTTCGAAGTCGGGGGCCGCGTGCTGACGCTCGGAACCGACGCTGGCGGCGCTCCGCTCGACGAAGGGGACCGCGTCGAAGCGGGGCAGGCCCTTGCCGTTCTCGATGACCGTGTCCTCCGGGCCCAACGGGCCGAGGCGATGGCCCGCATCGAGTTGGCGACGACCGAGCTCGAACGACTGCAGGACGCTCGCCGTCGCAATCCTGGCGCCGTGAGCGAGACGGTCCTGCAAACCGCCGTCACCGATCGCACGCTTGCCGAAGCGCAGCTCG
Organism: Pirellulales bacterium; assembly: GCA_019636345.1. Classification (NCBI taxonomy): domain Bacteria; kingdom Pseudomonadati; phylum Planctomycetota; class Planctomycetia; order Pirellulales; species Pirellulales bacterium. The sequence continues at coordinate 91,067 of JAHBXQ010000006.1, forward strand.
AGATGGCGACCAAGAATCTTGAGGACGCGACGCTGCGCAGTCCCGTCGTCGCGACCATCTCGCGCCGATTGGTCAACCCGGGCGAGTCGGTCTCCCCGAATCAGATCGTTTTCGAGCTGCTCCAAAACGAGGAAATGCTGCTCGTCGTGAGCGTCCCCGAGTCCCGCATTCGCGAACTGCAGCAGCGGCAGGTGGCGGTCGAGAAGAACCGTCGCGCCGCGGCGCTGACGGCGGCGTCTGCGACCGGGCGAGCCGCGGACGCTCGCAACGAGGACGCGGTGTTTCGGGCCCATGTGCGACTCGAAGGGCGAGACCAGTTCGGGCGCCCCTGGCCGCAGATCGACGGCGAGGTCTATCGCATCGCCGAAGCGTCCGATCCGCAAACGACGCTGTTCGCCGTGGAGGTCCGCTTGCCGAACGAGGATCGGTTGCTGAGGCCCGGCATGGTCGGCACGGCCCGGATCGTGGTGGATCGTATTCAGGGATATGAGATCCCGTCGAGCGCGATCCTGTACCGCCAAAATCGCGCATTCGTGTTTGCGGTCGAGTCTCAAAACGCCCCGCTGGAAATGTTGTACTGGTCGCTGGGAACGACTCCGGTCCATTTTGCCCGTCGCGTCGAGCTGCCGCATTGGTCGGATCAAGGTTCGGTCGTCGTGGCGCCGACCGAGTCGACGTCGCTGTCCAACGTGATCACCCGCGGCCAGTTTCGTCTGTCGGACGGCCAAGCGGTGCGAATCGCCAACGAGCTGCCTCCCTTGGAGGAAGGGGTCGCCGAGAGCTCCGTCGAAGTTCGAAGCACGCAGGCCGCAGGGGGCCGGACGTTGTGATTCGTCGCATCGGCCTCGGGAACCCCTCTCGGCAGAGGGAGCGGGCGTCAAGGAATCTCCGGCATCGACGTTTTTCCGCCGTCGCCGTTCGCTTCTCCCACGCCGTTTCTCTGCCATGAAGATCAGCTCCGCTGCTGTCGATCACCCTCGGGTCGTGACGATCGCCACGATCTTGGTGATGCTGCTTGCGCTCTACGCGGCTTCGTTCACCCCGGTGCAACGGACGCCGGCGATCACCAAAGCGGTCGTGCTGGTGGCGGTCCCCTACCCCGACGCTCAGCCGACCGAATCGGAGAACGAGGTCGCTCGCAAGATCGAGGAAGCGCTCGAGTCGCTGCAGAGCGTCGACTTCATCGCCTCGACGAGCATGCGGGGGGCGTCGGTCACCCAGGTGATCTTTCTCGACGGGGTCGACCCCGACCACGCCAAGCGCGAGGTGAAAGACCTCGTTGACAAGATCCGCAACCAGTTGCCGCTCGGGCGCGAGGTGCAGCCCGAGGTGACGAAGATCGATTTCGAGAACGCCCCGCTGATGCTGGTCACGCTGCAGGGGCCGCCGGGATTCGACGAGCGGGCGCTCAAGCAGATCGCCGAAGAAGTCGAGGAGCAGATCGCCTCGCAGGTCGACGGCGTGGCGAGCACGCAGCTCTTCGGCGGCAAGGAGCGCGAGCTGCACGTCAACGTGAACCCCTATCTGCTGGCCGAGTACGGGCTCACGTTCGATCAGGTTCGCCAGGCGCTGCAGGACTTCAACGCCAAGATCCCCGCGGGGGCGCTCGACACGGGGACCTACGACGCCACGCTGCGCAACGAGGCGAAATTCCGCGGGCTCGACGACGTCCGCGAGGCGATCGTCGCCAGCATCGACGGCAAGGCGATCCGCGTCCGCGACGTCGCGACCGTCCTCGACGCCGACCGACGCGCCAAGAACTACTCGCAACTCAACGGCCGGACCTGCGCGACGATCATCGTCTACAAGGAATCGGACATCAACACGCTGGGCGCCGCCCGGGCGACAAAGGCCCTCGTCGAGGACCTGCGGCGGCAGTATCCCGACATCGAGTTCTCGACCTCGCGCGACGCCTCCGAAGAGATCTGGATCATGTTCCGCGTGCTTGGGTCGAGTGCGCTGTTCGGGGCCCTGTTGGTGTTGGTGATCCTGGCGTGGTCGATGGGCTTGCGGATCTCGCTCTTGGTGCTCATCGCCATCCCCTTCAGCTCGGCGGTGGGGCTGGTGTTTTTGTACTTTGCCGGGATTCCCGTGTCCAACATGGTCGTGTTCAGCTTCATCCTCGTGTTGGGGATGGTCGTCGACGGGGCGATAATCGTCGCGGAGAACATCCATCGGCATATCGAGCGGGGCGAAGACCCGGTCACGGCGGCGAAGACGGGCATCGAGGAGGTCGGCTTGCCGGTCCTGGCGGCCGACCTGACCACCGTCGCGGCGTTCCTGCCGATGCTGATCGTGCCGGGGATTATGGGCGACTTCATGGGCGTCATGCCCAAGGTGGTCAGCGTGGCGCTGTTGGGGTCTGTGCTCGTCGACCACTTCGTGATCCCCGCGTTGGCCGCCAAATGGTACAAGCAGCGGAAGCCGCATGCCGACGAGTCGGCCGTGTTCGCCGCCGTAGCCGCCGGAACAGCCGACCCCGTGGCGGCGCGCGTGCGGCCGAACCTCGGCCCCGGCACTCGTTTCTACGCGGTCGTGCTGCGGTGGTCGCTCGACAATCGGGCGGCGGTCGTCATGATGTCGCTGCTGGCCCTGGTGGGCGCCGGGGCGCTGTTCGGCAGGCTGGGGTTCGTGTTCTTTCCCCCCAGCGATCGCGGGCAGTTCATCATCAAGTACGAACTGCCCCTGGGGTACAGCATCGAGCAGACCCTCGCCGCAGCCGAGGTCGTCGCCGAGCCCCTTCGCAAATGGGAACGCCGCGGCGTGCTGCGGCAGTACGTCACCGCGGTCGGCTCGTCGGGAGGCCTGTCGATGCGCGTCGACGACGACGCGGCCACCGGCCCCGAGTTCGGCGAGATTATGGTCGATCTGCTTTCGCCGCTCGACCGCATGGTGCACGAGCAGGAGGTCATCGCCGACCTGCGCCGCAGCATCGAGCCCTGGCCCGGGATGAAGCTGTCGATCAAGGAGATTGAGGACGGCCCTCCCGGGGGCGCCGACGTCGCGGTCCGCTTCACAGGCAAAGATCTCGACCAACTGGGCCGGATCGGGAAATTCGTCGCGGCCCGAATCGCCAAGGTCCGGGGCACGGTCGATGCGACGACCGACTATCGCGACGACAACCCCGAGATCGTCGTCAAGCCCAAGTCCGAGATCCTGGGACTGTACGGCGTCAACGGCGCCCAGGTGGCCCGGGCCGTGCAGATGGCGATCGCCGGCGACTCGCAGATTGAGCTTCCCCTGGACGACGAGGACGTGACGCTGCGACTGCAACTCGATCCGAAGTATCAATCCGACCTCAAGGCCCTCGAAGGGCTCATGCTGACCGGTCCCGACGGCAAGCGGACCACCCTCGGCGAGTTGGTGTCGTTCGAGCGCGGCGCCGGGCTGTTCAGCATCAACCGTTACGATCGCAATCGGGCCGTGACGGCCAAGTGCGACGTCGTCGAGCCGACGCTTCCCGACGACGTGTTCAAGGTGCTGCGCGAGGAAGTGCTGCCGCAGTTGGGATTCCGCTCCAGCGAGTCCGACCCCGCGGCGTTTTACGGCACGCCGACCACGCCCAGCGAAGGGATCCTCGCCGAATTCACCGGCGAGAACGAGGAACGCGACAAGAACTTCCGCATCCTCACCTACAGCATGGCGATCGGCGCCGCACTGATCTTCGGGATCCTCGTGGCCCAGTTCAACAGCTTCCGGCAAAGCGCGATCGTCATGGCGGCAGTGCCGCTGAGCTTTATCGGCGTCGTGCTGGGGATGTGGGCGCTGGGATACCCGTTCAGTCTGGCCACGTTCATCGGGCTGGTGAGCCTCACCGGCATCGTGGTCAACGACGCGATCGTGCTGGTCGACTTCACGAATCAGGCCCGTCGGCGCGGGCTGCCGACGCGCGAAGCGCTCTTGGAAGCGGGGATCAACCGCCTGCGCCCCGTGCTGTTGACCACCGTGACGACGATCGGCGGGCTCCTGCCGCTGCTGTTGAACATCTCCGGCGGGGCCGAATTCTGGCAGCCTCTCACCGCCGCGATCGTCTTCGGCCTGGCCTTCGCGACCGTTCTGACGCTGGTGGTCATCCCGGTCTGTTACAGCTTGAGCTATGGGTGGAGCGACCGCCGCCGCTTGCGTCGATTCTCCGCCCCGAACAGCATCCCTGGCGTCATCGGTCGATAAGTCGCTTCAGTTCCTCCCACGGTCGCGTGTTGGCGACGTCGGCGGCGGCGAGGCCGGCTCGGCGAGCTTGGAGGACGCCGTAGCGCAGCACGTCGAACCCCTCGGTGCTGTGGGCGTCGCTGGAGATGACGATCGACACGCCGCGCCGCTTGGCGGCGGCCGCGTGGACGTCGTCGAGATCGAGCCGGGCGGGATTCGCGTTGAGCTCCAGAAACTTGCCGTGCTGCGCCGCCGCGGCGATCATCGCTTCGACGTCGACCGCATACGCCTCGCGACGGTTGATGAGCCGGCCGGTCGGATGGGCGATGACGTCGACGTGCGGATGGGCGAGCGCACCGAGGATCCGCTCGGTGATCTGCGCACGCGGTTGGTTCTGGCCGTAGTGGACGCTGGCGACGACCCAGTCGGCCTCGGCCAGCACGTCGTCGGGAAGGTCCATGCCCCCCTTCTCGAGGATGTCGCACTCGATCCCTTTGAGGACGGTGAAGTCGTCCAGATCGGCGTTGATCCGATCGATCTCGGCCCATTGGCGCCGCAGCCGGTCGGCGTCGAGGCCGCGGGCCATCGTCACCCGCTTCGAGTGGTCGGTGACGGCGATGTACTCCAGACCCCGCCGGCGGGCCTCGGCGATCATCTCGTCGAGCGTGGCCGCGCCGTCGGTCGCCGTCGTGTGAAGGTGCAGATCGCCTCGCAGGTCGGCAAGCTCGACGAGTGCGGGCAGTTCGCCTGCCTCGGCCCAGCGAAACTCTTGCCGCGCCTCGCGCAGCTCCGGCGGAAAACAGGGGAGATCGAGCGCGGCGTAAACCTCCGCCTCGGTTCGCCCGGCGACGTACTCGCCGCTCTGCGGTCCGGCGTCTTTCGCGTCGGGGTCGGCGTCAGGATCGACTCGAAAAACGCCCCACTCGTTGACCCTCAGCCCGCGGGCCTTGGCCCGTCCGCGGAGCTCGACGTTGTGGTCCTTCGATCCCGTGAAGTACTGCAACGCGGCGCCGAACGACCGCGCGGGAACGACCCGCAGGTCGACCTGCAGGCCGCTGGCCAACCGGACCGACATCTTCGTGTCGCCGCGGGCGATCGCCTCGGCGACGCTGGGATACTCGCCCAGCCGGTCCATCACGGGGGCCGCGTCGTCGGCGTCGACGAGGAAGTCGAGATCTCCCACCGTCTCCTTGCCGCGACGGTAGCTGCCGGCCGCTTCGAGCTGCCGCACCCCCGGGACGACCTCCAAGTGGGACCGCAGGTCGGCGACAATCGCGTCGGCGTCGGCCCAGCGAGTGCGCTGGTCGGCGGTCGCGGCCAAGTCGATCCCTTTGAGGATCGTCGTTTGGGTCTTTTCGCCGAACCCTTTGAGCTGGCTCACCTGATCCGCTTCGCACGCGGCGCGAAGCATTTCCAGCGAAGCGATGCCAAGCTGTTCGTGCAGAGCCGCCGCCTTCTTGGGACCCAGCCCCGGCACGCGCAGCAGGGCCATCACCCCGGCGGGAATCGCGGCCTGCAGTTCGGCAAGCATCGGCAGGCTGCCGGTCGCCAGCAACGTTTCAATTTTCTCAGCGAGATCCTTGCCGATGCCGTCGATGTCGGTGAGCGACCGCACGGGGTCCTCGGCGATCTCCGCGAGCGGCTCGGCGTGGTCGCCGACCTTGCGGGCCGCGGTGCGATAGGCCCGGACGCGAAACGGGTTGGCTCCCTGGAACTCGAGCAGGTCGGCCACTTGATCAAATACGACGGCGATCTCGCGATTGGTCATAACCGCGAGTTTAGCAAGGTCGGCGGAGCGGGGAAGGACGAAGGCCGAAGGGCGACGCTCGTAAACTGTCGAGGTCCGACCGGGTTCTCCGCGTCACCCATTCCTTCTCACCAAGGCAAAAAAAAGCCCCGGCCGCGCGGGGCGGCCAGGGCTCTGGGTCGTGTCGGAAAGTTGCCGGCGGTTGCCGCTAATCAGGCTTAATGCCAGAGGTCTGAATTCAGCTCGGCCGAGGTCCGCTCGCGCGATTGCACTTCGGTCGCAGCGGCCGACGTGCTCACTTGGTCCTGGCGTGCGGGCCGCTGATAGACCGCGTTCCACACGTCGACGCTCGGCCGGCTTGCCGTGCGGTCGTTCGCCGGTTTCAGCAGCGACGGATAGTGGCTCGCCGCGGCGTCCTCTTCTTCGACCGGCGCCGGATCGGCCGGCGGCGTTTGCGGGCGGTTCACGTCGTACTGCGGACTGGCCGGGGTCGGCTCGATCCGCGGTTGCGGAGTTTGCTCGCCGACGTACGGTCCGCTGCTGACGTTGCCGCCGCCGTAGTACGGCGTGCCGCTTCCCGCCGCGCACGAGGCGCACCCGCCGGACGGGGCCGCGTATTGGTCGGCGTAAACGGCCTGCGTCACGCCCCCCGAACATGCGTCGCACGTGCTGCCGCACGCCGAGCAGGCTGAACAGCCGCCGTCGGCCACGACCGGCGCCATCGCCACGACGGGCCGCAGCATCGCCGGGGCGTAGTACGACGTCCGCTGCAGCGGAGCGTACGCGGTGACGTACGGAGCGTACGCAGCCGTGTAGGCGTAGCTGGCGGTGTACGGCGTGTACGCCGTTGCCGCGGGGGCGTAGGCGGCCGTGTAGCTCGTCGGGGCGTAGGACGCCACGTACGGCGTGTAGCTCGACGTGTACGCTGCCGGGGCGTAAGCCGCGGTATAGGTCGGCGTCGCGTTGCGAGTCCAACGTCGCACTCGCATCTGGTCGAACAGCTTGCCCGGATACCAGCCGGTGTACGGCTCGTACGTGACGGTCGGAGCGTAGCCGACGGTCACGGGGGCGACGGCGACCGGCGTCGCGCACGTATCGCACTGGGCCTGGGCAGGGATCGCGCCCAAGGCCAGCGTCAAAGCGGCGACGGCCGCACGCAGCGAGCGGACCAACAGTCGGTTCATCGTCAGGGTCTTTCGTTCGATAAGGGGTCGGCCGGCGCCGAGCGTTCGGTCGCCGTACAGTTCACATTTACACTGCCGGGGCCCGGCGAGGCAACTGTTTCCCCCGCGCGGCGCGGCATTTGGCGATGAATTTGCCCTGGGACGACTTTGCGTCCTGGGAAAAGGGGAGCGGTCGCTGCTGTCGGCGCCGGCGTCGCGGAAACGATCCGTCGTCGCGGCCCCGACCGTCACGACCTCTGGGCAAATTTAGCCCACGATCCGCGACCGGGAGCCGTGTTGCCGCGATTCCACGCCGGGGACGGGGCGTGTTGCGAAATCGCCACGCGCACCGCCCGCAACGCAGGCAAGGTCGCGCCGGGCGTTGCGGATCCGCCCGGCATGAGAGATACGAACGGAACGACCAACCCGTTCGTTCGCTGCGCAAGCGGCGAGCAAGAATTCGCCGTTGCTGGCGCCGGACAGTCGGCGCAGCGCGCACCCCGGACAAAGTCGACCGCGACGGCACGAGAGGCTGCTGCTCGTCGTGCCGTCGCGGTTTCATGCGTACGTGCGCAGAGCGCCGTCCTGCGAGGCGACGCGAAAAGAATAGGCGCCTCGGCGCGACTCCCGATCAGCGCGGCGAGCGGTTCTTGCGCTGCGGCCGGGGGAAACCGATCGCTTCGAGCGCCTTGTAAACTTCTTCGAGCGTCTTCTCGCCGAAGTTCGAGATGCTCAACAGGTCCTGCCGAGTGCAATGCAGCAGGTCGTTGACGGTGAAGATGCCTCGCTCTTCGAGGCAGTTGGTCGTTCTGACCGCCAAGCCGATTTCGGCGGTGCTCATTTCCAGGCGATCCTTGAGACCCTGATTCGCCAATTCAATCTTGTTCAGCGGAATCCGCGACATGTGGGAATCCCTCCCCGGTGGTGAAGAATGGAGCAATCAACGCGGCGCGACCCCGATCGCACAAGCGGCGACTTCTTGGCCAGCGTCCCGCTACGCTCCAGAAGTCGCAATCCCAGCGACGGCGTCAATTGCGGCGAAATATACCAAACAGGGGGCGGGGAGAAGCAAACAATTTCCCGAAAGCGGGGCAGAATTTTCCGCTTGCGAGCCCCCTGTCGGGCGTGCGGGCCTCGCCGCAAAGGACGCCGCGGAGGCACGGCGTCGTCGTTCGAATGTGATGCCAGTTTGCCAAATTGATGGGCGCCTGGGGTCGAACGAAGTGAGCCCCCAGCGAATCCCTTGGGGGTTCCGCTGCGCTGCGCCCCCAGGCGCCCTCCCAAGGACGCAAATGGGTGTCCCTATCCGTCGCTTGCCAGCATTGGCGCTCCCCGCCGCGAAGGCATAGGATGCAGGACTCCGCTCTCGCCCTCTCCCTTCCCCCTTGGCCCCCCTCGCATGGATCCGCTTCTCGCTCCCCTGAACGACGCCCAGCGCGAGGCCGTGACCCATGTCGACGGGCCGATGCTCGTCCTCGCCGGGCCGGGCAGCGGCAAGACGCGGGTCGTCACCCACCGCATCGCCCACCTCCTCCGCTCCGGAGTGCCCGCCTCCCAAATCCTCGCCCTCACGTTCACCAACAAGGCGGCCGAGGAGATGCACCAGCGGGTCGAGCGACTCGCCCCGGGGCAGCGAGTGTGGGTCAGCACCTTTCACCGCTTCGGCGCCCGGCTGCTGCGGCAATACGGCGATTACGTGGGGCTGGCCCCCAACTTCACGATCTACGACACGGACGACGCCCGCGCGACCCTCAAGCGGGTCATCGAGGCGGCGAAGATTCGCATCGCGCACTACACCCCCGATCGAATCGCCGGGGCGATCAGCGCCGCAAAGAATCAACTGATCACGGCCGACAAATACGAGCCGCGCGTGGGGAGCGCCATCTCTCACGTCGTCGCCGAGGCGTACCCCGCCTACCAAAAGCGGCTGCTGGCGAGCGCGGCAGTCGATTTCGACGACCTGCTCCTCCACGTCGCGACGCTGCTCTACGAGAACGCCGACGTCCGCGCCGTCCTCGACGAGCGCTACCGCTACGTGCTGGTCGACGAGTACCAAGACACGAACCGCGCCCAGTACGTCATGCTGCGGGCGTTGTCGATGGACTACCCCAATCTGGCGGTCACGGGCGACCCCGATCAGTCGATCTACGGCTGGCGCGGCGCCGACATCAACAACATCCTGCAATTCGAACGCGACTACTCGCAAGTGAAAGTCGTGCGGCTCGAACAGAATTATCGCAGCACGAAGGCCGTGCTGCGGGTCGCCGACGAGCTCATCCGCCGCAACGTCAAACGCAAACCCAAGCGGCTGTTCACCGAGAACGACGAAGGGCGCCCGGTGCGCCTCGCCCGCTACGCCCATCAGGACGACGAAGCGGCGGGCATCGCCGTGACCATCGCCCGCCAGATCGCCGCCGGGCGCCGGGCCCGCGACTTCGCGATTTTTTACCGCATCAACGCGTTGTCCCGCTCCCTCGAACGGGCCTTGCGCTTGGCGAACGTCCCCTATCACATGATCCGCGGGCTCGAGTTCTACCAGCGCAAGGAGATCAAGGACGTGCTGGCCTACTGCCAGCTCGTCAACAACCCCCGCGACGATCAGGCCGTCCTGCGGGTGATCAACTCCCCCCCGCGCGGCATCGGCCGCAAGACAATACAGCTCGTGAGCGAGCACGCGTACGTCCACGGGATTCCGCTCTTGGACGCGGCTCGCGAGGCGGCGCAGATCGAGGGGCTCGCCCCCCGCGGGGCCAAGAGCGTCCTCGCCTTCGTCAAACTCGCCGACAAGCTCGGATCGCTCGCCGCGGCCGACGTCGAGGAGATCCTCGGCACGATCCTGGCCGAGACCGACTACCGCGCCCAGTACCGCGACAGCGAATCGGAAGAGGATCTCAACCGGCTGGCGAACATCGAAGAACTGCTGACCGACGCCCGCCAGTTCGACGAAGCCCAGCCCGGCGGCGGGCAACTCGAGCAGTACCTCGAAAACGCCTGGCTGGTCAACGAAACCGACGCCTGGGACGACCAGCGCGACGCGGTCACCCTGATGACGCTCCACGCCGCCAAGGGACTCGAATTCCCCGTCGTGTTCATGATCGCCGTCGAGCAGGGGCTGCTGCCCCACGAACGCAGCACGAATCAACCCGAGCAGCTTGAGGAGGAACGCCGCCTCGCCTTCGTCGGCATCACCCGCGCCCGCGAGGAACTGCAGCTCAGCTACGCCGTCCACCGCGACTTCCGCGGCCAGCGCCGCCGGACCGTCCCCAGCGAATTCCTGCTCGAGATGCCCCGCGACGAGATGGAGATGCCCAACTTCATCGACGACGTCGGCCTGGATCACGACGAGTTCGGCGCCCACGGCGACGCCTGGGACCATGCCGACGACCACGGCGACGTCTCGTTCGACGTCGAGCAGTTCGCGTCCGGCGCGCCGCCGGTTGCGCCCGCCGCGGGGTCCGCCGGATTGCGCGTCGCCGCCGCCCAGGTGACCACGGCCGCCCGGCTCGCCGGCGCCGCGGAGTCCGCCCCCCCGCGCTGCTCGCCCGAGGACTTCGCCCAGGGGATGACGGTGATCCACCCCGACCACGGCCCGGGCAAAATCACCGCCCTCTCGGGCAGCGGCAAGAACCGCCGCGCCACGGTCCAATTCGCCAAAGCCGGCGAACGCCGTTTCATCCTCGCCCACAGCCCCTTGCGCCCCGCGGGGCGATAGGCCGCCGCCTCGCACAGCACGGGGTGAACGGCATCACCTAACGTGGCTCGACTCCGCTTCGAGGGCAGGCCGCACAGGAAACTGCTCGCCACGCAGGCGTGGCGGTCCGACGCAGTTTCGGCCAGTGCCGAAGTGACGCAGGACACGCCCTCCTTGCAGCTTGGTTTGGGCAAGAAACTGCTCCGTTGTGGCATTTCCGCAGGCGTAGTGCGTGGGCTTCTCATTCGCAGATGAGCACTGCCAGGGCGATACGTACGGCGAGACCGGTCCTTACTCAAATCGAGTCGAACCATGACTGTTGACCGGCCGGCCGCGGTCGAACCGAATCCAACGTGCCATGAGCTGCGCGCGGCTATTGACGCGAAAATGGCGATAAATCGCTTTGACGTACTGGTTGACGGTTTGCGTCTTGAGGTTAAGCCGCTGAGCAATCTGCTTTTCGGCGTTGCCTTCGAGGAGGCCCTCGAGGACTTGTCGGAGCCGCGGCGAGAGCTGCATCGCCGACGGCTCATGGGCGGCGGCCAACTGGCGTCCCACCATCGGCGCCAATTCCCCGTGCAGCGTCGCCAAAAACAGCTTATCCCGACCGGCGAACCTGCGTTCGCCCAGAGAACGCATGATCATCAGGCCGCAGAAGTGGTCCGGGCCGAGGGCAATTCGTTGTAGTGAAAGCAGGATGTGATCGAGTTCCGAGCGACGGACGTAATCGCAAAATTGGACCGAGTTGTACCACTGGTCATCCGTGAACACGTCGTCGCGGCCTACGACAAGCGATCGGGCAATCGGCCCAGGGAACGGCAACAGCGCCGCGGGCGAATTCTGTTGGGATTGAAACTCCATCCACTCGAACATGGCTTGACGCTGGGCGTCGTTTTCCCAGCCCATGTCGACGGTGGATAGGGGAATGAATTGCTGGCGCGCCATGCCGGTCGCTTCGCCGCCAGCGCCCACGCGCGCGCCCAATCGTGCGCAGAGCTGCGTGAGTAGATGGAGCCGCCAAGCGTGCGGATCGGCCCCCAGGTCGCGACACTCGCCGATCAACCGGAACATGGACCGGTAGTCGCTGGCTCGCAGGTGGGCCGTTTCGCTCATGGAAAATAGCCGCGGGAGAAGAGAAGAACGTGCCGGCTTGGGGACACCCCTCGCATTTACGAGTATCGCAAAAGCAGCGACGGAATCAATAATTTCAGGTGCTGTCCCGCATTTTGAAGGGAAAGTTCATGACGTTCCACACCGCTGGAAATACGCTTGCCGGCTTGACGCCTGCATGGTTGCTGCGTTGTCGCTGTTGTCGTGACGGGCGGTTGCAGCGGCGGTCGCCTTGAGTTGGCTGGCCTTCGGCGGCACGCCAACCTTGATCCCGAACCGGGCGGGTTTGCATGAGTGAAATTGTGAACTTACGAAGAATCATTGCCGTCGTCTATCTCTCGATTCTTGTGGCCTCGCTGGCGCATGCGCAGTCGTACGATTTCATTCGTCTCGATGATTCGTCGCTTCTGCCCGACGCGGGGAATGAGCTTGGCTGGAGTACTTCCCAGCCGCCGGCTATCAACGCGTCGGGGGACGTCGCGTTTGCGATGTCTACCCTAGGTAATCGTTGGGCTGTGTTCCGCTCTGATGGAAGCGCGGTCACCACGATTTCCGACACCAACTCATCTCCTTACGTCACTTTCGGACCGACCGTATCCATCAACGATGCGGGGATCGTAGCGATGCCCGCTCGACTCACCGCGGATCTCCTCGTGGTCGCCGGCAGCGGCGGGCCGCTAACTACGATCGCGCAAACTCAAGAGGATGGGACGACGCCGACTACCAACACGCGTGTGTCGATCAACAATGCCGGATTGGTGGCCTACAGTAATGCCTATCGCGACGATCAAGGCGTTCCTAGAACAGGACTTAATGTTGGGAGCGGCGGACCGTTGACAACGGTGGTCGATGAGAGTCACCCGACATATTCCTTTTTTTTTCCTTCGTCACCAATGCTGGATGACGCGGGCCGGGTCCTGTTTTTTTCCAACTATCGGACGGGCGACCCCATTAACCCTACTGCTTCAGGGATTTTCCTGGCCGAAAATGGCTCCGTTACAGAGCTTTCCGAAGGCCCCGGTCGGTTCTCGCTAAACAACGCCGGGCAAATTGCTTACAGCCCGTCAATTGCTCGGCTGCCTGAAGAGATTCTTCTCAAGTCGGCAGGCGGCCTCGGCACTGTGCTCAGCTCGTCACTGGGTATCAATCTAGAATCGGAGCTGTCGCTAAATGACCACGGTCGTGTGGCGTTCGTGGGCGATGATGCTGGAGGAACGCGGCGGCTGTACTTGGGCTCAAGCGGAACGACGCCGGACGCGATCCTGTCGGCCGGCACGGTTCTTGACGGAAATGTGATCTCTAACATCCGCTTGAGCACAGAGTCGCTCAACAACAGCGGCCAAATCGCCGCCCAGATCTTCTTCGAAGGTGGAACGTCGATGCACTATCGACTCGACCCCGTATTCCGCTGGGCCAATGCTGTGGACGGCGTTTTCGCGGATGGAACGAAATGGGCGGCAGGCGTCGTGCCGAACACGGCCGATACGGCGACGTTTGACCAATCCGGCATGTACACCGTCACGCTCGACGCCGACACGACGGTGGGTGAGACGCGCGTCCTAACTGGCGACATGACGCTCGACCTCAACGGTGCCGCCTTCAATGGCGGCAAACTGACGATCGGTCAGCCCGGAAGTCCAGTCAAATTTACGATTTCGGGAGGCGAGGATATCTCCGTTAGCGTCGCGAGTGCATCGGTTCCAGAGGACGCGGATCCACAATTTCAGCCGCAGCACAGCACTGGCAGCGCCAATAGCGCGGTGTTTCCCGGCTTTCCTGTGATCGTCCCCCACGGTAGCGAATTCAGAATCGACAACTCGGCAGATATCCAATTCAGCCACTACGTTTGGATCGAAGGTACGGGCGAAGTGACGGGCCAGGCCACCCTCTTCGCGGATGCGATGGTGATCGGCGACGGCGAAACAGCACGATTCACGGTGTCGTACGAAGGCCATCTCGACGCAAATCGACTCACTCTCGGTGATGACCAAAACTTCTTGCTAAGTGGCGGAAGTGGCACGCTGGTGATCACCAACGACGGCCGGGCGACCTTGGATGACGTGTTGGTCGGCGATGGCGGCGACGGTACGATCGAAATCCTGTTGGGCGGGAAATTAACGGCCAATAAGATCGCGATGGCCGACAATCTCGGCTCCAATGCTCGCATCGTTGTCGACGGGTACTCGGGAAACCCAGCCGCCAATGAAAGTCGCTCGACGCTCACGACTTCCAATTGGAACATTGGAAAACTCGGCGAGGCGGACGTCCTCGTCACCAACGGCGGCGTGCTGACCGTTGATCCGAACGAAGGAGCCAAGTGGACAATTCATCCCGATGGCTCACTTTCCCTGGCCAACCTCGAACCTGCGCTGGGTGGATTTCCTTCTGCCATTTGGGTTCCCGAGAACGCCGCGTTGGAAATTCAGGTGGGCGATCGGCACGTCCTCGGCAGCGACATTGCACTAATGGTCGTTTCGGACGGAGCAGTTGCCGCGACAACCGCCGTGATTGTGGGGCCGCATCTGCCGGCCGCGCCGGGCAGGGCCCCGGAGAAAGCCTCTGGCCAGCTCACGGTTCTGGGGCTTCCTGCCTTGGGCTTCGAGACTCCAGGTCGGCTCGAAATCCATCAAGAATTAGTGGTCGGCGAGAACGGGATCGTGGACGTGCTCGACGGCGGCGGAATCTTCGTGGGTCCCAGTGAACGTATACTCGAGGAGATCCTCCGCGGGACCGATGTGAGAGACCACGTTTACGTGCTCGACGGCGGCCGTCTCGCCGTCGCGGGCACGATCAACGTCGCCAACGGAATCGTTCACCGGCGCGGCTCCGTCGTTTGCCTCTCCGGTTGTGATTTGGAGACCGGCAGCTCTCCCGGCGCCGGCACGATCAACGCTGATCTTGTTGTCGAACCCGGGGGCCGGTGGATTGTCGAGATCGCCGGACTTGCGCCGGATACGGAGCACGACCAACTGATCGTGGGCGGCGACGTGACGATTGACGGCACGATAGTGCTGAAGTTTCTCGACGGCTTCGCCCCGCAACAGGGGCAGCAGTTCGAGTTCCTCAATGTCGGCGGGAACGCCGATCTGAGCGGCGCCTCTTTCGAGATTCACAATCTTGCACCGGGATTCATCTACGAAATCACTCCGAGCGCAAGCGGATTCATGCTTACCGCCCTCAACGACGGCGTATTTGTGCCTGAACCTGCGACCGTCGCCCTGCTCCTTTCGGGATTATTCTCAATGGGCTCAGGTCGACGCGCGGCAATGTCATAGACTCATAAGGCTCTCAACTCGTACCGCATATCGATGCTTTTTGGCACGCGGCAAAGGCGCGAGACGCAAGAGTTGTTGCGCGCCCATGTCGAACCGCCCTGAGCGATCTGAAAGGCCCGTAAACCTGCCCAGGCCGTGAACGCTGGCGCAGCTCATGGCGATGGGCAGTCAGCGGCGTATCGCGGGGCGCCAAAGCCGGCGAACGCCGTTTCATCCTCGCCCACAGCCCCTTGCGCCCCGCGGGGCGATAGGCCGCCGCATCGCCGACGTGCGGACCGCCGACTTCTTCACGCTCCTCGCCAGCGCCGTTCGCAACAACCTCGACGTCTGGGCCGGTTTCCACAACATCCTCGACCGCCTGCTGGCCGGCGAGACCGATTGCGAATCGCGCCGCCCCGGCGCCTGGCGCCGCGCCCGCCCCGAGGCGATCCGCAGCTCATTGCCGCCCCGTGCACTCCGTGCCACTGTGGCGAAATCCCCGGGCTCGCTCGCCCGCCACTGCAGCTTGGCCTTCAGCCAGCCGCTGCGGGGAAGACGGCCCGCGCCCACGGACGCGCCGCAATTGTCACATTTGTTTTCGCAATAACAGATGCGCCGCTCGCGACCGATCGGTTACCGTGAAGGGGGACTCGGAACGGGAGAAGAATGACGATGGCGCATCGCACGGCAAGAGGCGGAATGGGGACGCTCTATCGTCGGATTCGCACGCCGCGGTTTTCGAAATCCCGCACGACGCTGGCGACGCTCCGCGCCATGCTCGCCGCGGCGGTTGCTCTCGGGCCGCTCGGGGCCGAACTCTCCGCCGTCGCCCAAACGACGACCGTCAACGGCAACACGCTTGCCATGCGCTCCAACGGCGCCTCCAGCGGTCTGAGCTGGAATCTCGACCAGAACGGTTTCGTCGGGACGTACGTCACGCTGGCCGAGCCCGGCGACGTGACCATCAGCGTGCAGGCCTCGGGCCAGGCGGGCGGCGGCCCCGCGCCGAAGATGAACGTCGTCGTCGGCGACTGGCGGGCCGGCTTCGACGTCGGCGGCACGCTCAACCCCTACGTGCACACGTTCTCGCTGCCGGCCGGCACGCACTTTGTGCGCACCGAGTATCCGAACGATTTCGTCGGCGCCTCGGCGTCCGCCAGCTCGCGGAGTCTCACCGTGCGGAGCCTGAGCGTCACCGGCGCGACGGTCTCCAACGTCAACGACGTGTCCAACGCCCTGGCCGCCTCGGACACGTACATCCAGTACGGTCGCCGCGGCGACGCCCGGCTCGCCCTGGTCGGCGCCGAGCCGGGTTCGACCGTCGACGTCCAGCTCAAGCGGCACGCGTTCAACTGGGGCGCCAACGCCCACGGCACGAGTACGGCCCTCTTCAACAACGCCCAGTACACCGACTTCTTCAAGACGCACTTCAACATGATCGTCCCCTCGCGGGCCGGCAAGTGGAACAACAACGAATCGACGCGCAACGTCGTCACCAGCGTCACCGGCAACGGCTACCTCAACACGATGCTCAACTTCGCCGAGGCCAACAACATGCGGGCCCGCCTGCACAACCTGATCTGGGCCAACTCCGACGGCGCCGAGCAGCCGAGTTGGGTCCGCAATATGCTCAACAACCCTGAAGCGATCGACCCGCTCACCGGCAAATCGAACCTCGACGCCCTCCGCGACGCGATCAGCAACCGCATCGGCTACTACGTCGGCGACGGCCCCGGCGGCTTTCCCGAGCTCTCGTTGCGGTACGACGAGGTCGACATCTACAACGAAAGCCGGCACACCGGCGTCAACGCCTCCACGGACGCCAATTACTGGAACCGCTACGGGGCTGCGGGCGTCGCCGACATCTACGCCGAGGCCGCCCAGGCGGCCGCCAACGCCGGCTCCCAAGCCAAGATGTACGTCAACGAGTACAACGTCTTCAACTGGAACGACCAGTACGCCAACTGGTACCGCCAGCACATCGAGGACATCCAATACGCCGACGGCGATCCGCACACCGCCCCCGTCGGCGGCATCGGCATCCAGGTCTACCTCGGCACAGGCGGCGGCGCCTTCCAGCCCGTCCGCGCCATGCAGTCGATGCAGAACCTCAGCGTCCTGGGCCTGCCGATGTCGATCACCGAATTCGGCGTCTCCGATTCCGTCGAGGATCCCGAACTTGCCAGGCAGTTCGTCAATCAGGTCATGCGCATGTCCTTCGGCCATCCCGACATGACCACCTTCATGTACTGGGGCTTCTGGGCCGGAGGCAACAGCCAAGCGGCTCAGGGCGCCTCGATCCTCGCCAACGCCGACTGGTCGCTCACCGACATCGGCAAGATGTACCAGGACATGCTCGGCATCCAGGATTGGGACGGCGACCCCGCCAACGGCTGGACGACCAGTCTCTCCCTCCCGGTCGGCCCCGACGGGACGATCGACTTCACCGGCTTCTACGGCGACTACGAGATTACCGTCGACGGTCGGCGCTACGCACTCACGCTCGACAAAGGCCAGACCGACCACGCCCTCGTCACGGCCCTGTCGGCCGACTTCAACGGCGACGGACGGGTCGATGACGCCGACTTGGCCGTCTGGCAGGACGGGTTCGGACTCGGCGACGTCGACGGGAACGCCCTGCTCGCCTGGCAGCGGCAACTCGGCCTGCAACTGTCCCCGTCGCTAGGCCCCGCTGCCGCCGCAGCCGTCCCCGAACCCGCCGGCTGGCTCCTGCTGGCCCTCGCGACGCTGATGCGGCGAAGACCTCGGCGGTCGAGCGGCTCTTGAACTTCGGCGAAGATCGTGTCGGACGACGATCTCGAGCGCTTGCCAGGCAAGTGGCACAATCCGGGGGGCTGTCGCTTTTCCCTGGAGGATCTTGGGATGAACAGCGTTGCGTGCTGGATCGTGCTGACAGCCGACGGACGGATTCGGCTGCGGCGGATTCGGTGGCACGAACCGGGTTGCGCGTCGCCGCCGCCCAGGTGACCACGGCCGCCCGGCTCGCCGGCGCCGCGGAGTCCGCCCCCCCGCGCTGCTCGCCCGAGGACTTCGCCCAGGGGATGACGGTGCTCCACCCCGAACACGGCCCGGGCAAAATCACCGCCCTCTCGGGAAGCGGCAAGAACCGCCGGGCGACGGTCCAATTCGCCACAGCCGGCGAACGCCGCTTCATCCTCGCCCACAGCCCCCTGCGCCCCGCCTTTAGATCCGGCAGGGGCGGCAGGAAATCGGCCCCGCACGGGGCCTGGGAAGGGTCCCGAAGTTCAGCCGCAGCGCAAACGGGTAGCCCAGGTCGTCCCCAACCTCGCACGGCGCAGCCGCAAGAAGCATTCCGTTGCGACGCGGCACTCCAGGTGGGGGCGACGCGCGACATTGCCAATGGCGCCATCAGCCCCCGGCTCTGCCGGGGGGTAGATCTCCATTGGGGCAAGCGTTGCGCCTTCGGTGCGCGACCCCCGGCCGGAGGCCGGGGCTGCCTGCGCGCGGGAGGCGTTTCTTCGGGCGCAGCGCTCCAGTTGGGAGCCACGGTGGGAGGAATGCTTCTTGCTTACGCACTCCCTTTGAGAACAACCGGTGCTACCCGGCTTTGTAACGAGCCTGCCGGGCTATCGCCGCCGCGGTTCGGCGTCGTGTCAGCGATGCTGCAATACCGATGACGATGATCAGTTGTAGAAGCGCGACCGACGCCGGCTCAGGTACATGTATGGCATTGAGGTAAATGCCGTATTCGTCTTGATCAAGCCAAAAGCGATCGGCGCGAGTATCTGCATAAACTCGCTTCCAAGACGAGAGGTCGATTTCGAACGATCGTGGATCGAAACCTTCGATCTTGGCGATAAACGAATTGAGTTGCCGGTTTCCGACGATCATCCAACGGTAATGATGGTTGAGCTGCAACTCGTCGACGTGACCGAGGACTCCGGAAGAATTCAAGGGAACAGGCTCGAAGACAAAGGGATTCTCCGGCGTCGCGTTCACAACCATGCGATCGCCGACGAGCAGCAAATCACCGCCGAGGCCGAACGCGCCGCCGGCAACGCCATCGGCGTGGTTGATCTCCCACCGATATCGGCCCCCGCCGCGCAGCTCCATGATTGCGCCAGTGGCGGAACCGAGCATGCCGATCGGCTGCTGGGAATCCAACAGGCCTGGCGCAATGGTCGCGTCTTCCCCAAAAACGATATTGCCGGAAAGCAATCCCGTTCCCGCCAGGACGGAACCTGGCTCGAAGTCAAAACCCTGTGTCTTGAGAACTCCGCTATTGCCCCCTGTGCCCAGGAGGGTCAGCGACGCTCCCGCTGCAAGTCGAATCGATCCGTCGAGCGAAAAATCGGCCGCGAGCGGACGAGTCGACAAGCCGTCGAGCAAAGAAAGCGTCGAGTCCCCGCTAACGAAGAGATCGCCTTTGAGATTTGTGGTCGCTTGGGCATTTCCTTGCCTCCCCGCCAGCATGCCTCCTCTGAGCATCACCGTGGGCGTCGGCGCGGCGCTCTGCACCGGCGGAGTAATTCGATCCAATACGAGCGTCCCCTCAGGGTCGATGGCAACTGTTGCAGACCCCAGTGCGAGATAGCCGCCTCGACCGGAAGTTGCGTAAAGGTGGAGGGAACCTTCCTCAATATGGACGTCGCCCGAATAGTCTGGATTCGAGACGCCGCCAAACTGTACGATTCCGTCGGTCCGTTTCGTAATTGGGCTATTGCCGGTCAACGGAAGTTCGACAAGCCCCGACTCTAGCAGAAGGCTTTCGACGGTTGCGCTCGGGTTGAGACCGCAGCAAGAGAGAGCCAACGAGCCGTTGTCCCTCACCGCGACATTTCCGAGAGAATAACGTGCATCGGGCGACGGGTCTCTAAGGATCAGCTCGCCGCCGCTAATTTCGATGTCCCCGCCGACAGGCAGCGCCGCAACGTTCGTGACGGTGACGTCAGTTCGCGAGCCGGCGATATATGTCTTCCCGGTATATGTATTGTTTCCGCCGACCTTCGTGCTCGCTGCGTAGGTCACGGAGGTCGGGCGTCCGTTGTCGACGATGCCGGCGTTAATCTCGCCTTCGAAGCTGCCGAACACGACAAGCTCGCCGTCGGCGAATTTTCCCGGCTGGACGACGCCGTCGTCGATCTTTGCCGCCAAGAGGCCGCCGCCATCGATGGTCATGGTATGGCCGCCCAGATGAAACATGCCGGTTCCAGCTCCACCCACCAGACCATAGACGGTACGATCTCCGCTCAGGACGCCTGCCCCCTGACTAGGCGGGGCGCTGGCGATGTGGGTCTCCGTCGCCTGCTCAAGCGGAACATAGGGTCCGGTATAATCGCTGACGCGCCCTTCGGCGCTAATCTGGGCGAACCCCCCGGCGTGAATCCACGCTGGGAGGATGCCGTTAACCGAGCCCGGCGAGTTCATTAACACGAGCGACTGGAACATCGAGCTCGATGCCGAGCTATTGAACGGAGAACTGGCGCGGTTGATCTCGGCAGCGACGCTCATGACGGCTCCCGGCTGGCGGACGATTTCGTCGACCACCAGATCGCCCTGACTTTGCTGGCCTCCAAGGTATTTCAGCCCCTGAACGACGGACAGCCCACGTACCAGTTCGACGCGGCTGATGTGCTCGCGCGAGGTGCTCGGCGCTACTGACGGCCAAACGCTTAAGATTCCGCCATGCATTCGCACCGAGACGTCGTCTGGAATGCGATCCGCAAGCGGACCGTCTGACCTCGCGAGATCGATATAGGCCGCGCCAGTATTGAAGATGTCGAGGCGCCCGCCCTCCGGAAGTCGCCCCGCTTCGGCGACGACCAATTCGCCGCCGTACACGCGCGTGGCGCCAACGTGCTCGGCCGGATAGCCCACGAGCTTCAAAACGGGCCGCGAGGATACCAGTCCCAAGGACACTGCCGGGAAGACGGGCTGCCGACCAATCGTGAGATCGCCTCCGCGAAGGCGCCCCTCCAGACGTATTGCCCCGTTTCCGCCGATATAGGCTCCGTGATCGCCCAGTTCCAAGGCTCCTTTGAGCACCGCCTCGTTCGAGACGCTGTTCGCCGCGGGAACAACAAGGAGCGCGCCGCCGTTCGCAAAGCCCGATCCGTTGTTCAGATGGAGGTCTGCTTCCGTCGTCGACCCAGGTTGCACCATCAGTGACGCTCCGCGGGAACGGCCAAGCGTGATTTGGCCGTTGGTGGCGTTACGCCCCGCGACTGAGTCGTTGATCGTCAACTCGCCTGCAAGAACTTGGATCGGGATCCCCGAGTCCACGTGGCTGATGACCCGTCCCTGGACGAATCCACTGAACCGCAACCCGTTCGGCGTCTGAACATTTCCCTGCACCAATCCGGACTGAATATCAATCCTCTCGGCTACGAGCGTTGCGCCCGGCGCCACCTGAATGTTGATTGGCTCAGCGGGTACGCCTCCGCCGGAGCGAATGCTCCGGACGCGCTGATCGGTTTCGACGATGAAATGGCCGTTGCTTCTTATTTCGATGTCTCCCTCGTAAGCCATCGGGACGAGAAATCGCGTGGCTCCGCCTTGCAGTTCGAGATTGATGCCGGCATCTATCGTCTTGACGATATTGATCGGGAATTGCCCGGGATTCAGAATCAGCTTGCCGCTGCCTGCAGCGCCGCCTGACAAGGTAATCGCCCCGCGCGACGTCTTGATCGAATTGACGCTTCCGGTCAACTGCAGCGGCTGGGCAATCGAATACTCAGCGGCAAAGCGGAACTGGGCGTAATTCGTCAGCGTGCTGTTGTCCAGCGTGATGACGCCGCCGGGCGTCATCTGATCCGTCGTCGTTTCTGCGCTCCACAGCTCGATCGTGCTGTTGCGAGCCGTGACCGATTCCGGCGACTCGGCATGCAGACGAAGCGTCCCGTTGGAAATCGCGGTGGGCGCAGCGGAGCTCCCCAATCCCATGGCGGTGTGAACAATCGCCGTCGCATATTCGATTTCCGTCGGCCCTTGGTAACCATTGTCGGCGAACAGGGAGACTGATGCGGGGTACTGGCTGCTGCCAAGAACCCTCAAGGCTCCAGCCTGGTTCAAAGGGCCGTTTGCGATGACGTCCGCGGAACGACCGGCTGAGGCAATCCCCAGGTCGCCAGGTCCTGTCACTCCTCCCGTGAGTTGAAGCCGTCCACGCAACGACGCCGTGTTGTTGGTCCCGACGACGAGCGGGCCGCTCAAAGAGAAACTGGGCGAGATGCGGTCACTGCTGTATGAGTCAATCGAGCCCGACCGCAGCAGAATCGATTCGCTCGTGGAGGAGTTAAGGATCAACGTCCCCCCGTTGACAGTCGTCCCTGCCGCGGCAGTTCCCAAGGCGTTGGACGAGTTCACTAGCACGCTGCCCTGGTCGACAGCAAGGCTGCCGTCCCAACTTGGACTGCCGCTATTAAGAATCAGCATTCCCTGACCCGTCTTCTGAACGTCGCCAGCCGCCGAAGTGAAGCCTCGCGCTAGCGTCAACGTCGCACTGGTCCCCACGTCGACTTCCAGCGTTTCTCCGGCAGCAATGTTCACCGCCGGTGAAACCGTAAACGAGACGGCACGGCTTCCGATGCTAACGCCACGAAGCCTCGCCAGAGCGTCCCCGGGTTCCTCGAACAACAGCGTCCCAGCTCCCGCAACCTCCAGAGAGCCAATGCCGACGAGTTCCAGCTCTCCCAATCGGACAACGCTCCCATTGCCCGCTTCCGGGTGCCGAGGCGGATTTCCAGAGATGATCGCCTTGTCTCCGGCGGCGTCAGGAACAGCAGTCGACCAGTTGGCGGGCATGAACCAGTCGCTCGTCGCACCGGCTCCCGTCCAAGTGCTCGTCGTCTGGCTTGAGGCGAACTGAGGCCAGCCGATCGCCGCCATGGCAACAACCAAGTCGCCTAGCAATCGTTGGTGCCTGTGGAGCATAGCCATTCCCGGCTTGCATCTCTGTGAAGAGATGTGAAGAGACTTGGCGCGACTCGTCACGATGCCAGCGACCTCGCGCTCAGGACGCTGCTGTAGAATAGTTTCCACCATGACGAATAGCAACGCTATGGCTCGCCGGAAGTCGAGGCGTCGAGAAAGGCCCTGTTTCGGACGTAAAGGCCTGCGGTCTCCACGCCGTCTGTCCCGCAAAACTCAGCCAGTGTCCTGGCGCCGGAGGCTCGTTGTTCGCGGACTCACTGTTCTGAAATAGCCCCCGTCAGGAAGCCGCGTTAGTGCGAGACTATGCGACGGCAAGCGCAGATGGGTAGCCCAGGTTGTCCCCAACCTGGGTGGCGCAGCCGCAAGAGGCATCCCACTGTCGCGCGGCGCTCCAGTTTGGGGCGATGGTGGGAGAAATGCTTCTTGCTTGCGCACACCCTTGGGGACAACCGGTACTACCCTGGGGGGCCGCGACAAGGCCGGAATCGTCCGCTCAATTCCCCGCGGGATTCTGGTAGAAAATGGGCCGCCGCATCGCGTAGAACAGATGCTGCCAGCCGCGCGCTTGCGACGCAATCGCGCCCGCGGTCGCGAGCCGCGACGGGTCGCGAGTTTTGCTCGCCCGCCGCGAGTTTTGCTGGCAAAACCAGTCAGCCCGCGATCGGCGTCCCGGCGCGCAACACGTTGGCCCCCAACACGTACGGCGTTATCTTCCCCGCCCCGCAGCCCGGAGTTTTGCACGAGAGAGTGATTGAGTTTTGCTCGCCGGCACAATGACAACACGTTCTCCGCCCCCCCGCCGCCCATGAATTTGGATCCCCTGGGGGCTCCGCTGCGCTGCGACCCCAGCCGCCCTTCCAAAGGCGCAAATGGCATCACGATCACCGCCCCCGGCGCTTGCTGGCGTGCCGATGGCCGGGCGACTATCCTGGGGGGTCCTGCCTGTCCTCCCCTCCTGCCCAAGATGCGGCCCCGTTCGATGTCCCCCTCCGACCCGGCGTCGTTTGTGTTTGCCGCGTGTCAGCACGGGGCGGAAGGGGTGCTCAAGGCCGACGTCGCCCGACTCCACCCCGCGTGGCGCCCGGCGTTCTCGCGCCCCGGGTTCGTCACCTTCAAGGTCGACAAACCGATCGACCGGCCCGAACATTTCCAACTCGCCTCGCCCTTTGCCCGGACGGCGGGGGTGTCGTTGGGCACTGTCGCCGGCAGTAGTGCCGAGGACTTGGCGAGTCAAGTTTGGGCTGCCCCGGCGGTCGCCGAGTTTGCGGCGAATCATCAGGCCGTCGAACTCCACGTCTGGCAGCGCGACCGCGCCGAGCCGGGCGAGCACGACTTCGAGCCCGGCCCGACCGAGTGGTCCGAGGCGGCCGACGTCGCGCTGCGGGCCGTGGCGCCCCCCGGGGCGCTCGCCCGGCCCGACGCGCCGACGCGGACCTCGCCGCGCAACCGCTGGGTGCTCGACGTGATCGTGGTGGATCCTGATCGCTGGCAAGTGGGCGTGCACTTTTCGGGCAGTCGCGCCGCCTGCTGGCCCGGAGGCGTTCCCCCGATCGAAGCGCCCCCGCACGCCGTCTCGCGGGCCTACCTCAAAATGAGCGAAGCGCTGTGGTGGTCGGCTCTGCCCGCGTCGCGGGGCGAGCAGGTGGTCGAACTGGGCTGCGCCCCCGGCGGCGCCTCGCAGGCGCTGCTTGACGCCGGGTTGGACGTGATCGGCGTCGATCCGGCCGAAATCGCTTCCGCGCTGGTCGAGCATCCGCGGTTCACGCACATCCGCCGGCGGGTCAGCGAAACGCCGCGCAGCCTGCTGAAGAAGGCCCGCTGGTTGGCCGCCGACATGAACGTGGCGCCGGCCTACACGCTCGACGCGGTCGAGTCGGTCGTCACGCATCCCGGCATGATCGTCCGGGGGATGATTCTGACGCTCAAACTGCCCGAGTGGCAGCTCGTCGAGGAGCTGCCGACGTACCTGGGGCGGATCCAAGCGTGGGGCTACCGCGACGTGCGGGTGCGGCAATTGGCGTTCAATCGGCAGGAGGTGTGCGTGGTCGCCCTGCGCAGCCGGGGGCAGCGGCGCGTCCAGCGGGCGCCGGGCCGGACGTCGCGTCGCCGCACCGATGCCGCTCACCCTGCCCCGCCGCGGCCCCGGATCGAGGGCGAGTCGTAAGCCCGCCGTTGCGAGCCGTCTGCCCCAGGCGCCGGCGCCGCCGGCGCCTGCGCCGCACGGATGGTGTGGGGGCGCCGGGGAGCCACTATCTGTGGGCCCCGGCGACGGCGCCGCGGGCCGTTCGGCGTTGACCCCCGCGCCAGCGGTTGGTATTTCCCTTGCCACGCGCGTCAGTCTCCGACTTGCGGACGGATCGCAAGTTGCTGCGCCCCCTTAGTCCGCCTCCCCGGCGAGCGCCGTGTCGAGCCTCTTCCCGCATCGTCGAGCCGGTTGGTCGGCGCTCGTCGCCCTGGCGTCGCTGCTGACGATGCGCTGCGTCGCCCAACGGGTCGAGTTTCCCTCGCCCGTGCCCGGCGCAGTTCCCGCGACGGCCTATCCGACGACCCCGGCGCCGTCGCTGCCGATGTTCGACCCCTACGCCGCCCCCGGGACGATTCCCCCCCCGATCGACATGGCGCCTTACGGCGCTCCCTCTGGCGCCGCTCCTGGCCAATACGCCTCGCCGTTTGCGGCCCCCCCGTCGGTGACGCCGTACGCGACGCAACCCGGCTTGGCCCCCGCGACCCCGGCCGCCTCCCCTTGGTCCAGCGGCGTCGGTTGGGAACCGGGGCAGTACGTCTATCAGAATCCCGACGGGACGACCGCGCGGCTGCAGCGGTTCCTGCAGGAGATCAGCGTGGAGCACACCTGGCTGGCCGGCGAGCCTGCTTCGGCGGGGGAACTCGAAATCAATCGCACCGAGCTGACCGCCACCTTCGGCGTGCCGTTGTTCTACAACCCCGACACCCCGCTGCTGATCACCCCGGGGTTCGCGTTCAATTGGCTGGCCGGTCCCTCGGACCCGGTCGCCGATCTTCCCCCGCGGGTGTACGACGCCTATCTCGACGCCTCGTGGGCGCCCCGGTTCGGCGAGCGTCTGTCGGCCGACCTGGGCCTGCGGACCGGCGTGTGGACCGACTTCAAGGAGGTGAACTCCGATTCGATCCGCATCCTCGGCCGCGCGCTCGGGGTCTTCTCGCTGTCGCCGCGGATGGACGTGCTGGCGGGGGTCTGGTATCTGGATCGCAACGTGATCAAGTTGTTTCCCGCGGGAGGCGTTCACTGGCGTCCCAACCAGGAATGGGACATGTATCTCGTGTTCCCCAATCCGCGGATTCGCAAGCGGATGGTCAACATCAGCTCGAGCCAATGGTGGTGGTACGTCGCCGGCGAATACGGCGGCGGGCGCTGGACCATTGAACGGGACGACGGCAGCCCCGACGATTTCGATTACAACGACATCCGCGTCATCGGCGGGTTGGAGTGGGAGACGCAAACGCAGGCCCGCGGCTACGTCGAAGCGGGTTACGTCTTCCACCGCGAGCTGGTGTACGCCCGATCGCTCACTCCGCCGTTTCTGACGCTCGACGATACGGTGATGGTGCGGGTCGGTTTCGATTTTTGACCAGCCCGAACGCCGCACAACCGACGGGTCGCCATGCACGTTCGCCATGTCTTCGCGCTGTTGCTCGCGGCGAGCCTCGCCGTCCGGGCCGGCGCGCAGCAGGCGGGCGGGCCGCAAACCGACGCGTGGGGGCAGCCGATCAGCCCCCTCCCCAGCGTGTGGCCGATCGCGTCCGCCGCGGTCGCCCCGGTGTTTCTGGACGAGCTGCCGCTGCCGCCGGACGAGTCGGTGCGCGTCGCGGGGTTGGTGACGCGAACGGTGCCGCAAGGCGAAGACGTCGCCGCCGCGGTTCCCCCGCCGACGCCGTCGGGGCTCCCCCCGGGGACGCGCAACGGAGTCTTCCAGAAGATTTACTTCAACGCGGCATGGTTGCCCGCGCTGAGCAGCGAACCCGACGCGCTGGGGTTCGGCGACCTTGAGACCGGATTGGTCCTGGGCTTTCCGCTGCTCCGGCCCGACACGCCGTTGTTGGTGACGCCCAACTTTGGCGTGCATCTGCTGGAGAACGCCGCGGCGCTCGATCTGCCCGAGCAGGTGTACGAGGCGTCGGTCGATTTCACGCACCTTCGCAAATTCGGCGACGGTCCGTGGGCGATGAACGCCGGCGTGACGGTCGGCTACTACAGCGATTTCGAGCAGTCCGACGGCAAGGCGACCCGCGTCACGGGCCGCGCGTTCGCCGTGTACGAGTCGTCCCCGGCGGCGAAGTGGGTGCTGGGGGTCGTCTATCTGAATCGCGCCGGGGCGTCGGTGCTGCCGGCCGCCGGGGTGATCTACGCGCCGCACGACGACTTCCGGCTCGACCTGATTTTTCCTCGTCCGAAGATCGCTTGGCGACTGGCCGGCAGCGTGCTGGAAGACGAGCGGTGGGTCTACCTCGGCGGCGAGCTCGGCGGCGGCGCGTGGTCGATCACGCGCCCGTCGACGGGGACGCTCGACTTTCTCAACTACCGCGACTTGCGGGTGCTTGCGGGCTACGAACGCAAGCTGATCGGCGGACTCAGCCGGCAGTTTGAATTCGGGTACGTATTCGCCCGCGAGTTGGAATTCAACGCCCCGGCGCCCGACGTCGCGCTCGACGACACGCTGTTTGCCAGGGTGGGGCTGAAGTATTGACGTCGTGCACGTTCAGGCGACGGACGGTTCCAGGCGTCCCTCAGCGCTCCGCGTCCGTTCCGCTACTGCGATCAGCCAGGCGAAGCTCGCCGCAGCGACGACGAGCGCCCACAGTTCCATGTCGCGTTTGAGAAGCGTGTCGTACAGCCCGTGCAGCACCGCCGGAACGGCGATCGCCTTGAGCGCCGCGACGATCATGTCCGAGCCGTCGATCGACTTGTCCCTAATCGGGGCCGCCAGCACGGCGGCCGAGGCGGCCCAGACGGCGTGCAGGCCCACGCACGAGACGAACCGAGTGAGATACACGTCGCCGCCCCACGCGCCGTTGTAGTAGCTGGCCGAGTACATGATCCCCTCGGCGACGCCGAAGCCCGCTCCGCTGGCGAGGCCCAGTGCGCAAGCGCCGCGCCAGTCCCCCCGACCCGATTTCATGAGCCCGACGGCGGGGATCAGCTTCGTCAGCTCCTCGCACAAGCCGACGCCGAACGTGAAGCCGAGGAAGCTGAGGGCAAATCCGTTTCTCGGATCGAGCGCAGATTCGTACGAGAAGCCGATGAACTTCACGATGTAGAACAGCAGCACCAACAACCCGCGTCCGCGAACCCAGACCCCTTGCGAGAACGCGGCCATGAATTGGAACAGCAGCAGGATCGCGATGCCGACCGACGCGGTGATCGCCAGCGCCGCCAGCAGTTTCCCGAGCGACGCGCCGCCGGGGTCGAACAGCGTCATGATCGCCACGATGAACAGCGCCGCGGCCGCCAGGGCGTAGATCCAATGGACCCACGTATCGTGAGCCAGATGGGCGCCCAAGATCCGACCTCCGGGCATCGCGCGGAACAGCGCGTCCTCGTCGAAGTTCTCTCCGGACTGAGCGGCAAGTTCGGCGTACTTTGCGGCAAACGCCGGATCGTTCTCGATCATTTGGGCGAGTCGTCGCGGGACGTCTTCGCGCGAGGTCGTCATTTGCACGGCCAGCGGAACGAGCGTCAGCACGAACGCGACGTACAGGAACCGCGGTCGACGCGAACGGCGACCGAGCGCCCGCGCCGGCGCGGGCGAATTGGCAACCGCGGGAGTGCGCCGCGGCGTCGGCGACCCCGGACCCGGCCTGCGCCCGCCGTGCTCGACCGGCTGATCGAGTTCGTCCCAGATGTCCCGGGCCGGGGCGGTCGTCCCCGACAGGCTGAGCGCCAATTCCGAGAGCGGATCGCCCAGGACTCCGAGGGCGACGCCGGACTCTGACGAGGGTTGCGAAGGCGTCGCATGCGACGGGAGGGGCGCGACGCGAAACGGCGTCTTGCACGCCGGGCAAGGGATCTGCTGTCCCGCGAACGCCGCCGGGACCTTGAGCCCGCGAGCGCAATGGGGGCAGGTCGCGGCAATCGTCCCGCCCGACGAGGATGCCGATTTCGCCGCGGCCGGAGCGTTTGCGTTCGAAGCGCCGGCAGAGCCTCCGGGCGACGAGGGAGAACTCGCGGCCGCCGGCACGGTCGTCGCTGTGCCGCACGCCGGGCACTTCACCCGCTTGCCGGCGAGCGCCTCCGGCGCCCGCAGCGGTTTCTGGCATCCAGGGCAGACCACGGCGATCGGCATTGTTGTCCCGGCAATATGCCGATGCGAGTGCGCCGAACCCGTTCGGTCGCTTAGCTTGTACGATACGCGCTCCCCCGAATGCTCGCAAACAGGTTTTCGCTGTGTGAGCAAAAAAAGACCTCGCAGGACCGCCCGAGTTAGGGGCTTCCCACGAGGTCTGGTGCGGGCTCGACGAATTGATCAGCGACGATTGACCCTTGCGCGAACGCTGAGCCCCTGACCAGACGGGCTGTCAGTCGCCTGCGAACAGCCGAGTCATTTGCCTCCGGCGCATAGCCGAAATCCGAGCGCCAACAGCCCCTTGCGGAGGGGGGCGAATTCCAAGAAATCCGTGTCATCCGCGATTGCTTGGGACGCCAATCGGCGTCGCCGCATTACCGCGACGACCGTTGTCGCGAGGCGGTTCGTCCCGGTTGCTGGCCGGAGGTCCGTTGCGATTGCTGTTGGGTCTGCTGCTGCAGGCGACGCTCCTCGGATTTGGCCTGTGCCTCTGCCCGACGGCGGGCCGCCTCGGCTTGGGATGCGGCGCGACGTTCGTCCATTTGCACCTTTCGGGCGACGATGTTTTCGACGCGTTGCGAGTTGACGACGTACACCTTCGGGTCGTCGATGACGAACGGCGTCGACCAACTGCGGCCGTTGTTGTGGTTGCAGACGTTGACGAAGTAGGTGCGGAACGACTTAGCCGCGTAGCTATACGGCGTTTCCGAGGCAATATGATCGGCCGCCGTGAGATCTTCGACGCCGGGGCGGGCGTAGTAGTGAACCATCCCGTCCGGCGAGAACGACATGCCGAACGTCCACCAGCCAAGTTGGTTGATGTCCATGGCGCGGTAGTCTTGCCCACGGCTGTTGGCGCGGATGGCGATGTAGGCCGACGGGCTGGCGTCCTGCTTCTTCCCGTTGACGGTCTTCGTGCCGCCGGTGCGATGATGGATCCACATCCCAGGCCAGTACGGCTCGTTGGTCGTGGTGGTCGTCGAGAAGAAGCCCCCCTTCTTCTCGGTGACGTTGGTCGACGTGCTGGCGCGGATGCCGAAGTGCGGTCCCGAGCGGTTTTCCCATTGTTCGTAAGGCGGCAAGTAGACCCGCAGCGTGAAGCTGGGCCGTTCGCCCACGGGGATGCCCGTCCCCAGCCGCGGAATCACGTTGGCCACGAGATCGTCCTGTTGGACGTCGTTCGAGTTGTACCCCGGGACCCCCGAATTGAGAGTCCGCAGCAACAGCGCCTGCCGGCTGCCGGCGAGACCGCCCCGAGGAGTGGGGATCAACTCGACTTGGTCGGGCTGACCGCGCTCGGGTCCTTCGACCCAGCGGCCGTTGGACGATTCGCCCCGCGGATAGCGGACGGCTTGGTCCTGCTCGCGCGAACTCTTGGGATGGTTGTGAATGAAGGTCCACGACTCGTCCTCGAAATCGTCGCTGACGTAATCGATGAGTTTGCCGGATCCGGGGACGAACGCGCTGGCCGATTTGCGCTGGGCGAGGGCCTCCCCGGCCGAAAACGCTAGCGTCGCAGCGCCGGCGACGAGGGCCAGACGGGTCAACGAACGGCGGAACTGAGCGTGATTGCGGGCCATGGGTCTCGCTCGCGGGTCGGAGGCGGGAATCGGGCGGACGTACGGGTCGGTTCCGCAAAGTCGGAACCACCGGTGTCATCGGATTATTCGCTTCCACCGCCCCACCCGGCCCCGGCGCCAGCCTCACAGTTTGCCTAACCGGCACGACGGTTCTCGAAAAATCGCCAGGATGGCGGCAACGCCTTGAGCCCCCCCGGGGATGCGCGGGGCGGTCCCCTGCGGCAGGAATCGTGGCTTCGTGCGCACTCTGGCGAGGTTGTGCTTTCGAATGCGGTTGTCGGGTAGGCGATCGAGCGCGTGTCGGCGATAATGGGTCCGTTTGCGACGTGCCTGCCCGGAGACAAGGACCCCGATGCCTCCGTCCGCCAAAGTCCCTGCCCCGCTCTTGGCCGTCGGGCTGGGCGAATCGTTGTTCGATTGCTTTTCGCCGGATCGACGGCTCTTGGGCGGGGCCCCGCTCAACTTCGCCGTGCATGCCCAGCGGCTGCTCGAGAGCGTCGGCGGGGGGGCCGCTGTGGCGACCCGAATCGGCGCCGACGAGTTGGGAGACCGCGTGGTCGACGAGCTCCGCCGCCGCGGCCTGTCGCTCGCCGGGCTGCAACGCGACGCAGAGGCCCCGACTGGCGTGGTCGCGGTGACGATCGACGCCGCGGGAAGTCCGTCGTACGACATCCGCCGCGACGCCGCCTGGGACCGGTGCGAGTTTGACGCCGCGTGGGCGCACCTGGCCGCGGACTGCGATGCGGTATGCTTCGGCACGCTTGCCCAGCGCTCGCCGGCGAGCCGGGCCGCGATTGCCGCCTTCTTGGCCGCAGCCGAGGGCGCCGTACGGCTGTGCGATTTGAACCTGCGGGCGCCCCACTACGACGAGCAGGCCGTTCGGACGAGCTTGACCGCGGCGACCGTGCTGAAACTCAACGAGTCGGAGTTGCCGATCGCGGCGGAGCTCCTCGAGCTGCCGGCGCGAGCCGAGTTGGAAGAAGCGGCCGGCGAGTTGCTCGAGGCGTTTGCGCTCGATGCGGTGATCGTCACCCGCGGCGCCGCGGGGGCGATGGCCGTGACCGGCGAGGAGGCGATCTCGCTCCCAGGCGCCCCGTTCGATCCGCAACCGGGCGCGGATAGCGTCGGCGCGGGGGACGCCTGCAGTGCGGGGATCGTCGTCGGCATGCTGCTGGGCTGGCCTTGGCGGCGAACTCTGGAACTCGGCAACGCCATGGGGGCCTACGTCGCCGCCCGCCCCGGCGCAACGCCGGAATTGCCGGGCAAGTTGGTCTCGCGGGTCCAGAACGAATAGCTGCCCCAGGGGAGCTCAACTCCAAGCACGTGCCGCGGGCGTCCAAAGACGGATGCTCAAGCTGCCAAACGCGGGAGGTTTAGCGCTCGCGGCTCCCGGACGCGGGACGAATCGCGCCCGCCCCTGCGGCTCGGACGGCGACAAGTACGCCCGCGGTCAGCACGAGCAGCACGCCGGTCGGCTCCGGCACGGCGGCGATCGTCGCCGTCGCGGCTGCCGAGCGGTTCCGCTGCCAGATGAGGAAGTCGGCGCCGTCGGACTTGCCGTCGTTGTTGGCGTCGGCGTTGGCGTTGACCCCGAACCACGTCTTCCACACGGTCAGGTCGGCGCCGTTGACGACGCCGTTGTTGTTGAAGTCGCCGGGGATCGTCGGCGTGATCGTCGTGTGGCCGATGTCGCGCAAGAAGGCCAGGTCGAGCGCCGTGAGATACTTGCGCGTTCCTGTGGTGAGCGAGGGATCCATGACCGCTTCCTGCACGCCGCCGTCGGAGATGCGGGTGCTCATCGTGCTCGAGGCGATGTGATCGCCGTCGGGGGCGAGCAGTCCGACGCCGCTGCCGACCAGCGCAATCACGTGAGGTCCCGTCCACGTCGTCCCGGAGACGTAGGCGTCCCACGACGCGGAGCCTCCCAGTCCGATGGCGTGCAGCATTTCGTGGAGCGCGACCGAGTAGAGATCGGTCTTTCCCGCGACGACCGAGGTCGTGTGATCGAAGTGCCAGAAAGCGTTCAACTGAGCTGCCGAGTCGATCGCGCTGTCGTTGTTGGTGTCGTTGTCGAAGGCGAGCGCGCCGTACGACACGCCGTAGTTGACCGAGAAGTAAGTGTCGCCGACGTATCCGTCGAACGTCCCGATCTGCGGGCCGCCCCCGCGCATGAGCGCCGTTTGGGTGTTGGCGGCCGCATTGCCGACCGCCGCGGCGAACTGAGCGGGGTTGCCTGACACGCCGATCGCCGCGCCGGCCCCCGCCGGGCCGCCGACGCCGACCGTGACGCCGGGCAATGGGCGCCAGCCGACGAATAGCTTCACCTCGTCGGCGTTCGTGCGGAGCGTTTCCCAAGTCGTCGCGACGCCGGTCGAGGGAATGTTGAATCCGACGCTGGCGTCGAACGTGGCCGTCGTCGCGCCGGAATTGCCGACAAAAACGTCGGTCGTCAACGGCGTCAGCGAGGTGGTGACCGCGGCGCTCAAATCGGCGGCGGCCGCTTCCAGGGCGTAGCGGGCCGTCAGGTTCGTGCTGAAGTACGAATCGTATGTGTAGTCGACCGTGATCGTCAGCGCACGGGCCGGCGTCGGCATCGCGCCGCAGGTTGCCGTCAAGATCACCAGCCCAAGCGTTGCCAGCCGCCGCATTGCTTCGTGCTCCCACCCGAGAAGCGACAGCAGGACCGCAGATTCGGTCGTGCCTCGCCAGACCTCCAGGGTATCATTGCTCCGGACAATTGCGAAACGTCCAGACAAAAAACCGCGGACTCCCTGGCGGCAAATCCACGGATCGAGGCCGGAGAAACGGAAGAACTTGCGGGATGCGGCCTCCGCCGTCCCTCGCAGTGCGGGGTTCGGTCGCGCCCTACTGCGCCGCGCAGGAGGCGGCGCCGGCCGATTCCAGGGCCAGCAGGCGGCGCTTCATGGCGGTCCCCTGCGGGGCGGAAAATCCCCCGAGCCCGCCGCTCGCGGCGACGACGCGGTGGCATGGAACGACAAGCGGCACGCGATTCGACGCCATGACCTGCCCCACGGCTCGCGCGGCGCCGGGGCTCCCGGCGGCGGCCGCCACTTGGCCGTAGGTTCGCGTCTGACCGTAAGGGATGGCCCGACAGGCCGCGACGACGCGCCGCTGGAACCCGGTCATCGGCGCCAGACCGAGCGGCAGATCGTCCAACGGGACCTGGACGCCCGATGCGTACCGGACGAGGCGACCGACGATCTTCGCCGGGTCGGCGTCGTCGGCCCCGTGATGACTGACGCCGCGCGCGAACGTGATTTCCTCGGCGCATCGCCGCACGCAGCGCTCAGCCGCCGCGGCTGTGGCTTCGCCGAAACTCACCCCGCAGAGTCGCCCGTTGCGCACAGCGACGGCAATGTAACCCAACTCGCTGGGCGCGGAGACGATCTCGATTGCCTGATTCGCGGAGGTGTTCGTCGCCATCGTCCCGTTGCTCCGACTGTTGGAGATGTTGGATTGGGGTCGAGCGCCGCTAGGTAATGTACCACTTCGGTTGCGCGGCGACGAGCGTATTCGACCCTGGGGATTCGTCCCTTTTGACACGCTTTTCCCCGGGGCCCTATACTTCCTGCTGGGGCCGCCGCCGGCGTCCCCCGTGACAACTCCGCGTGAGGGCGCCGCCGCGATGAATCCCTACAGCTCGCATGCTGACGATCACTATCTCAACATGAATCTCAGCACCGAGATGGAACTCCCCGGCAGTCGCGAGACGGTGCTCCACTATTTCGAGCAGATTCAGAAGAAGTACCCGCAAATGCGGAACTTCTACTCTCGTGACAAGAACGACTTCATCCTCGAGGAGGACAAAGATCGGGGCGATTACCGCTGGTGCTCGATCGAGCCGCGACGGATTTGCTCGGGGCAGGTCAATCCGCCTCGGATCGAAGACGCCGTCGAGCAGCACCGGCTGGCGCTCGAACTGGCGCCGTACGCGCTCTCGGTCAGCCCGCTCGACTGCGAAGCGCTCGACCTCTTGATGGGGTTCGACTTCACCTATCGCGGCAATCACAACAGCCTGATCACCGAGGCCCTGGGGGTATGCCCGGCGTTCGAGCGGCTGGCGTCGACCCCGGGCGCTACGGTGATCAATCACGAACCGTCGTTTACGTTCGCCCTTGACGACGAATGCCGCGTGCAGTGCCGCGTGAGCATGGAAGCCCGCACGAACGCCTACCAGATCCGCACGGGGGAGTTCCAGGAAGAACAGCTCAGCGTCTACGTCACCGCCCGGCAGTACGGCAGCCTTGCCGCCGATCAGACGTTTCTGAGCACGCTCGACCGCCTGTGGAAAGTCTGCCGGGACGTGGTCGACAACTACGTCGTTGAAGCCGTGCTGGAGCCGCTGGCGCGGACGATTTCGATGGATTGAGGTTCGAGGCGGCGTGTCCTCGTCGTCACGGGTTGATTCTCAATCGCCGCAAGACGAACGAGAAATCGGCTGGTAGCCCGCCGATGTCGCCTCATGCCTGCCGGCCTCAAGCCTCGTCACTCTCCCAACAGCCGCTTCACGCTCTGGATCAGCCGGTCCATCGGGAAGGGTTTGCGGACGTAATCGTCGACGCCCAGCATTTCGGCGTACGCCTTGTGGCGGTTCCCCTCGTTGGCGGTGATCATGATGATCCGCTGCTTCTTCTCGCCCAGCCGCTTGAGACGTTCGAGGACCAAGAAGCCGCTTCGCTTCGGCATCATCATGTCGAGGATCACGAGGTCCGGCGACTCGCGCTCGATCAGGGCCAAGCCCTGGTTGCCGTCGCGGGCGATGAGCACCTCGAACTTTTCCGCTTCGAGCGCCAGCCGTAACGATTCGATGATCTCGGCGTCGTCGTCGACCAGCAGTATCCGTTTCGCCGCAACGGCGGCGGCAGCTTTCTTAGCCATGGCGAGGTAGTGCGTCCTGAGTGTCGCGGCGCAGGCGCCGCACGACGGCCCGCGAAGCCGAGCCGGCTCCGGGGCGGCAATTCCGAAGCTGTCCACGATACAGGGGGGGCGGTTTTTTGCAAGATGCGCATCGGGAACCCACGAGAACTGCAAATTCAGAACGGATCGCGGGGGGCCGACAGCGGTACTCTCGGCCGGGGGACAAGGAAACTTCGTCGCGGGCGGACCTGCTCTTGTTCTATCCTCCAACTTGGCCGGAGGGATCATGACCTCAGCCCGAAGTCTCCGATTCCTTCCGTTTTCGGCGTGTCTGCTGTTGCTCCTGCCGGCCGCTCTCGGGCCCGGAAGTCACGCTTCAGGCGTGCCTGGCGGCACTGCGGACGCGACGATCGCAAGTTGAGGAGAGCGTATTTGACGGATACACTGGTCGGAAGCGGTTTCCGGATGATCCATGCGGATAGCCCGGCCTCTTCTTGGAGTAGCTGCTCATGATTTTGACTCCGCACCGGCTTCTAAAGTGCGCTGCCCAGCCCGTCGCTCGCTGTGCTGCCTCTCTCGCGCCGCTGATTCTCGCGGCCGCCATGCCAAGTTCAGTCGACGCCGCCCTGCTCAGCGGCAAGTTCTTTTACAGCCTTGGCGTCTCCCCCGACGCAAACCACGGCACCGCGATTGACGTCTCGGCCGACGGCAATACGGTCGTCGGCGGCGAGGGACAATGGGGATTCCGGTGGACGCCCATGGACGGGTTCCAGCGGATCAGCAATTCCGTCGGAGCGGCCCGCGCCGTGTCCGCCGACGGTACGGTCATCGTCGGCGTCGTGTCCGGCAGCTCTCCGGACTATCGATGGATTCTCGGCGTCGGGTTTCAAGCTGTCCCTTTCGGCCCGCAAGGCTTTCCCCCCGAACGTCTCTCTGCCGTTTCGGCCGACGGGCAGACGGTGCTCGGCTACGGTTACCACCCCTTTATGGGCAACGAGATTTTCACCTGGACCGTGGGCCAGCCCCAACTCCAATTGATCCCTCGCGTCGAGGGAACGCTGGGCGGTTTCGCCTATGAACTCTCCGATGACGCCAGCGTCATTGTCGGCACGCAAGTCGCGCAACTGACTCCGCGCGTTCATCGGGCCGCCCGCTGGGTCAACGGAGTCGGCGAACTGATCAGCCAGGCGCCGAACGCTATAGCCAGCGAAGGCTACGCCCTTTCCGCAGACGGAAACGTCATGGGAGGGCAGGTGTCGTTTCCTGGCAGCTCCGACGCTTACATTTGGACCCAGGCGCATGGAATGCAGCTTATCGGCGCGGCCGATATCGGCCTGACGCAGAGCCGCGTCACCGACCTCTCCGCCGACGGCGGTGTCGCAGTCGGCGCAGGCCTGCTCAATGGAAAGCTTCTCGGGTTCGTGTGGACGGAGGCGCGAGGCGTCGTGCTGGCCGACGATCTGTTGACCGCGTACGGCATCGACCTAGGAGGCTACACCATCAATGGCATCAGCGGGGTGAGCAACGACGGTCGCACGTTCGTCGGTGTCGCAACCAGCCCATCGGGCCGGGGTGAACCATTCATCGCCCGCATTCCCGAACCCAGCGCGACGACTCTCGCCTTCATGTGCGTCGCAGTCCAGCGCCGTTGGCGACGTCGACTCCGCCCGCGTTCTTCCTTTTCGCCGATCCGTCGATAGCCCTTCCTTGCGGTTGCGAGCTTGCAATTCCCGCAGGATCGCAGTTCTGACGACTGTTCGGGCTAGGCGACGGGCGGCCGAGCAAGGATTCAGCTGCGATTCCAGTCTCGCGAAGACCCAGGCTGGGTTGATCTTCCAGCGGGCCGCTGTGTTTTCCTTCACTCGCTGAGCTCGCTCCGCAAAGCACTGCAGGATTGACAAGCCCCGCCTTCTTGCACGATGCGAAGACAGGCCTACTTCTCGACCCCGAACTCGTAGATCTGGACGTGGCGATAGGTCTCGCCCGGGCGGAGGACGACGCTCGGCCAGCCTTCCAGCCCCTCCTTGTTCGGCGAGTCGGGGTAGTGCTGCGTCTCGAGGCACAGCCCGCTGCGGTGGGCGTAGGTCTGGCCGTCCTTGCCGGTTTGGCCCTTGAGGAAGTTGCCGCCGTAGAACTGCACGCCGGGTTGGTCGGTCCTTACGGTCAGCGTGCGTCCCGAAGCGGGGTCGCGCAGGACTGCGGCGACGACCAACTCGCCGTCGGCGACCCCGTCGCGGTTGAGGACGAAGTTATGGTCGTACCCGGCCCCTTCGCCGGAGCCGAGCTCGTCGACGCGGGCGCCGATCCTCGATGGCTTGCGGAAATCGAGCGGCGTCCCTTCGACCGGCGCCAACTCGCCCGTGGTGATCAGCGTGTCGTCGACCGGCGTGTAGCGATCGGCGTTGATCATGATCTCGTGATCGTTGATTGTCGGCGAACCCGCGCCCGAGAGATTGAAGTAGGCGTGATTGGTCAGGTTGAGCACAGTCGGCTTGTCGGTCGTCGCCTCGTAGTCGATCCGCAGGACGTTGTCGTCGTCGAGCGTGTAGGTGACGGCGATCGTCAGTTCGCCCGGGTAGCCCTCCTCGCCGTCGGGGCTCGTGTACCACAACTTCACGCCGCGAGAATGTTCGCTTTCAAACCGCTTCGCCTTCCAGACGACCTTCGAGAGGGCCCGCTCGCCGCCGCCGTGCAGGTGGTTGGGATCGTTGTTCGTGGCCAGTTGATATTCCTGGCCGTCGAGGGCGAACTTTCCCTTGGCGATGCGATTGCCGTATCGGCCCACCACGCAGCCGAAATACTGATTGTTCTCGCCCAGGTAGTCGGCGACGTTGTCGAACCCGAACACGACGTCGGCCATGTCGCCGTTCTTGTCGGGAACCGACGCCTTGCGCAGCGTGGCGCCGAGGGTGAGGATCTCGAAGTCGGCGCCGTTGTTGCTGTGAAGCGTGTAGACCTTCACAAGTTCTCCGTCGGGGGTCTCGCCGAACTTGTAGGCATGGACGTGGCCGTCCGCGGGCTGAGCGAAGGACCAAGCTGCCGCGACGACCAGAGCGAGCGAAGAGAAGCGGAACATCGGCCAATGACTCCCAGGTCGGTTGTTCGAAAGGGCGCCGTTGCGACGGCGCTGGAGACGATTAAGAAAGGATATCCGATCACCTTCGGAATATCGACAGGCTGTTTGCCGGCTGTGGAACGGCCTGCGCCGTGCACCAAAGCTCGCGAATACGATTTGAGCAAGAGAATCGCAATGTCCGATCCGACTCGCATGGTTCCCTATCGGATCCGCCAAGGGGAACAACGATCGGGAGTGCAGATGGATTCAGATTGACGCGGACGGCAGGGAGAGTGGCTTCTTCCGGGGCTCCCGGGGGCGACTATATCGGAGCGCAGGCTACTTCATCGTCTCTTTCGCCAAGGAGCTGACCTGTTTGAACTCGGGGGTTCCGGCCCGCTCGCACCATTCGAACAGGATTGACTCGGTCGTCGTCAGCGTGGCGCCGCTTGCTTCCATGCGGCGCAAGCCGGTTGCGTGATCGAGGTCGAATCGGGCGCCGACCGCGTCGACGGCGACCAGCACGCGGTAGCCCGCGGCCAGCAGGTCGAGCGCTGTTTGTTGGACGCAAACATGCGTTTCGATGCCGCACAGGACGACGCGGTCGATTCCCGCGCCGGGGAGCGGGGCCCACAACTCGCCGCATGCGGCCGCACTGAACGCCAGCTTTTCGACCGCGGGGTTCGGCAACCGCTCGGCCAACAGCGGAGCCGTCGTCCCCAGCTTCTGCGGGTATTGTTCCGTCGCAGCAATGCGCACCCCGAGGACCGCCGCCCCGTCGAGGAGTCGTCGAGCGTTCCACACGATCTCGCGCGCTCGCGGTTGGACAGCGAGAAGCCGCTCCTGAACGTCGACGACCAGCAAGAGCGACGCGGCGGGGGTCGCCAGTTCGGGACTGCGGGGCAGGCCGGAGGCCGCGCTGTCGGTCGGAGCGTTCATGGGCTTCAACATACCCTGGAATCTCGGCCCCTGCACGCCCCACTGGCCACGTGGGGCGAAGTGGGAGACAATGCGCGATCGTCTCGCTTTGGTTCGCCCCTCATTGTCGCCCCTTCACGCCCCTTGCCGCCATGAAGTTTCGCTCGACCACGATTTTGACCGTCCGTCGCGACGGACGCGTCGCCCTGGGAGGCGACGGTCAGGTGACCATGGGGCAGACCGTCGTGAAGAGCGACGCGGTGAAGATCCGCAAGCTCGCTGAGGGGAACGTGCTGGTCGGTTTCGCGGGCGCTGCGGCCGACGCGTTCGCCCTCATGGAGCGCTTGGAAGCGAAGCTGAAAGACTATCCCCAGAACCTCCCCCGCGCGGCGACCGAACTGGCCAAGGAGTGGCGCATGGATCGAGCGTTGCGTCGGCTCGAGGCGCTGGTGGCGGTCGTCGACGCCAAGAACACGCTGCTGGTCTCCGGCACGGGGGACGTCATCCAGCCGAGCGACGGCATTCTCGGGATCGGCAGCGGAGGAAACTACGCCATGGCCGCGGCCCGGGCACTTGTTCAGCACAGTAAGCTTTCCGCAGCCGAGATCGTTCGCGCTTCGCTGGACATCGCGGGCGACATCTGCGTCTACTCGAATCGCAACGTGGCGATTGAAGAACTGATTTGACCTGTCTCGAACTTTGCACTCCGACACCGCTTGAAGAACAACTGCCGTGAAGAATCTGACCCCGCGGGAAATTGTCGCCGAGCTCGATCGGCACATTGTCGGCCAGAACGACGCCAAGCGAGCCGTGGCGATCGCCGTGCGCAATCGCTGGCGCCGGCGACAGCTCGACGAGGAGCTGCGCAAGGAAGTTGCGCCGAAGAATATCCTGATGATCGGTCCCACCGGCGTCGGCAAGACCGAGATCGCCCGCCGACTTGCCAAGTTGACCGGGGCGCCGTTCATCAAGGTCGAGGCGACCAAATACACCGAAGTCGGCTACTACGGCCGCGACGTCGAGAGCATGATTCGCGAACTGGTTGAGAACGCGATCGGGATCGTCCGCGAGCAGGAACTGTCTCAGGTCGAAGAGGAGGCGAAGAAGCGGGTCGAGGAACGCCTGGTCGACCTGCTCGCCCCGGCGCCGGCGTCGTTTGACGTCGGGGTCGACTCGCACGAGTCCCCTGATCGGTACGAGCGAACCCGCGAGAAAATGCGGGCCATGCTCGCGGCAGGCGAGTTGGAGCAGCGCACGGTCGAGATCGCCGTCGAGCAGAAGACCCAAGCGATGATCCTGCCCGGCATGAACCCCGGGGGGGATCAGATGGACTTCGATTTCCAGGGGGTGCTCGAGAAGATCCTGCCCAAGAACGTCTCGCGCCGCGAGGCGACCGTCGCCGAGGCCCGTCGCGTGCTGTTCGACCAAGAGTGCGAGGCCCTGATCAATCAGGAGAAGGTGAACGGCAAGGCGGTCGAATTGGCCGAGAGCACGGGGATCATCTTCGTCGACGAAATCGACAAAGTGGTCGCCAGCGAAGGGGGCCGCGGCGCCGACGTTTCGCGGCAGGGGGTGCAACGCGACCTGCTGCCGATCGTCGAAGGGACCACTGTGCAGACCCGGTACGGTTACGTGAAGACCGATCACGTGCTGTTCATCGCCGCGGGGGCGTTTCACTCGACCAAGCCGTCCGATCTGATGCCGGAGCTGCAGGGGCGGTTCCCCATTCGCGTCGAACTGGCGGACCTGACCAAAGACGATTTCGTCCGGATCCTCAGCGAGCCGCACAACTCGCTGACCCGACAATACGCGGCCCTCATGCAGACCGAGGGAGTTGAAACGGTCTTTGCCCCCGAGGCGATCGCGTCGCTGGCCGACTACGCATTCCAGGTGAATCAGACGACGCAGAACATCGGCGCCCGCCGACTCCACACGATCTTGGAGCGATTGCTGGAGGAGCTAAGCTTCGAAGCCGCCGACATGAAGACCGGCCGCGTCGAGGTGAACGCCGCGTACGTCAAGCAGCGGCTCGACAAGGTCGTGCAGGACGAGGACCTCAGCCGGTATATCTTGTGAGGGGGGGAGAGGTCGGAGGTCAGAGAGACGAGGGCAAGGCGTATCCCGCGGCGTGACGCCGCCGCTTCCATGAATTGCCGTCCTACCGTCCTACCGTATTGCCATCTCTGCCGCTGTTTTCGCCACGCACCCCGCGTATTGTTCGCCGACGGCCGTGACGAGAAACCGGCGCGACGATTCCCCCGTGGGTTCGCAGCGGATTTCGACCCGCTCGCGCGGGAGGCACGATTCGACGCGGTCGGCCCATTCCACGAACGTCAGCCCGACCCCCTCGAAGTACTCCTCGGGTCCGAGCTCGAGAAACTCGTCCTCGTCGCGCAGTCGGTAGGCGTCGAAGTGGTACGCCGGCATTCGGCCCGGGTATTCGTTGACCAGCACGAACGTCGGGCTGGTCACGTCCTCGGCGGGAACCCCCAGCGCGGTTGCGATCCCTTGGACCAGCCGCGTCTTGCCGGCGCCAAGGGCGCCAATCAGCGCGACGACCGTTCCCGGCGGGAGCGCCGCGGCCAAGGCCGCTCCGAGCCGATCAGTCTCGGCTTCGCCGACGGATTCGAAGAGGAACTGATTCATAGGAGACTAATGCGAGTTGCGGGACGACGATTGTCGGGGCTGTTAGGTTGCGGGCGGCGGTTCGTCAGCGTGCAGGTAGCCGGTCGGGGCAAGCGGTTGCAACGCTTCGCCGCCAGCGGGTTGCCAGAGACCCGGTGCTGCGATGCACCAGCCGACGCGGGTCACGGGGATCCCGAGCGGTTGCTCGCGGAGCAATCGCTCGGCCTCGACGGCAGGGGCGGTCACCAGCAATTCAAAATCTTCGCCGTCCCCCAGCGCATGGTCCAGCGGCATTCGACCGGATCGGGACGCGAGCTCATGCGCGGCCGGGGCGATCGGTACGGCGGCGGGGTCGATCACGAGGCCGCAACCGCTGGCCGCGGCCAGTCGCGACGCGTCGAGCGCCAATCCGTCGCTGACGTCCATGCCGGCGGTCAGTTCGAAACGCTCGCGCAGCAGGAGCGCTTCGCGAACGCGTGGTTCCACGTCGAGATGCCGGCCGAGGAGGCTCCCCCCCAGGGCCCCGGTGACGAGCACCTGATCCCCGGGTCGGGCCCCGCTGCGGAGCAAGGCTCCGCCCGGGCCGACGCGTCCGAGGGCCGTGACGCTAATCGCCAGCGGTCCGTCCCACGTGTTCGTGTCGCCGCCGGCGATGACGCATGCGTGCTGCTCGGCCAACGGCAACATTCCGCGGTAGATCGCCTCGGCCAATTCCCGCGTCGACCGTCCCCCTGCCCCGCGGCGCGGCAAGACCAGCGACACGAGCGCCGCCACCGGCTCGGCGGCCATCGCGGCGAGATCGCTGAGATTGACCCCCAGGGCCTTGCGACCCACCCTTACGGGGTCGACTTCCTCGAGCAAAAAGTCGACTTGATCGGTGATTGCGTCGGTGGTCGCCACGAGATCGCCTTCCGGCGGCCAAGCCAAAACGGCCGCATCGTCCCCGGGGC
Source organism: Pirellulales bacterium (assembly GCA_019636345.1). Taxonomy (NCBI): domain Bacteria; kingdom Pseudomonadati; phylum Planctomycetota; class Planctomycetia; order Pirellulales; species Pirellulales bacterium. The sequence goes on from JAHBXQ010000006.1 coordinate 134,421, forward strand.
CGATCCGCAGCAGCGGACTCGGCGGCAGGTTTGCGACAAGCCACTCGACGAATTCGCGTTCCATCGGACGTGTGATGTTTGGGGCGAGTGGCGGCGGGCGGGAGCCGTGGGGCGAACACGGCGTGCTGCCAAGTTCTCTATCCTACCAGGGCGACGCATCTCGGCGACCCCGTGCTTTGACCTGCTTGCATGAACGACTCGGCCGCACTACCGTGACGACCAACGGAGATCGGCGCCGGGCGTCCGGCCGCCGGGTTTCTCAGCTTTGCCGCGACCAGGGAGTTGCCGCCGTGCTGGTTGTCACCCGAAAAGTTGGCGAAGGACTCGTCATCGGCGATTCGGTCTCCGTCACGGTGCTCAAAATCACCGCGGCAGGCGTGCGCTTGGGGATCGAAGCGTCGCCGGAAACGCCCATCATGCGCGAGGAGCTGGCCGAGGAACTCCGGCTTTCCGACGAGCAGCGGCTTGCCGACGAGCAGCGGCTAACCGACTCGCAGCCTTGACCCGACCGCAGCCATAGCAGGCCAGAGCGTTTACTTGACGAACGCTTGGTCGTCCTTGTGAACTGCCCGCGGGGTGACGACCAGTTCGTAGCGTACGTCGACAATGTCGGGGCCGCGAACCGAATCGAGCGGCCCGATCTCGGCGATGCACTTTTCCAGTCGAGCCAGCTTGGCGGCAAAGTCGGGCTCGCCGTCCAGGGGGGCGCCGGGAGCGGTTCCCCAATTGACGCGTGTGCCGCCGCGCGTGACCAGCCGGTACAGAAACGCGCTGTGGTTGCCGCGGGTTTCGGGACGAACCGAGGGGACAATCTCCATCAGGCAGAGTCGCTCCCAGTCGCCGGCGAGCATCAACGCCAGCTTCAGTCCGCCGGCGACGCGCGGGTCGTCCCACCGCTGGCCGACGGGGGGCTGCCCGACGATGCCGCTCAGTCGCGGCAAGTAGCGGAGGCGAATTTCGGCGACGTCGTGCATCGGCAAGTGGATGCCGTTGCGATCGATCGGCAAGAACCGCACCCCGGCGGGAGCCGCGAACTCGATCACCGCGACCGGTTCACGATACTCGACGGTCAGATGAACTGCCGGCGGGTAGGACTTTTCGACCGAGTCGATCTTGGCGATCCAGGGGCTAAGGGCGAAGGCGTCGCGAATCGTGCGGAGGAAATGGTCGTCGGCGACCGACAGCCGGCGATCAAGCCCGGCATTGCGGATGACTTCGGTCCGGACGTCGCCGACCAACCAATCGGGGCCGGGGGAGAGCGTGATTCGCTCGGCGGGCAGCAAGTAGCGGTCGCGGTGGACGACGCTCGGGGCGACGCGGTTCCACAGGGCCGAGGACCCGGCCATCAGCGCGGCGCCGACGGCCATGACGATCGCGGCGCGGGCGCGGTTCGAGAGCCGCGGCCTGAGGCCGGCGGCGGTCGCCGGCGCGGCGGACGTCGACTTCTTGCTCGCGGCGGGGCGCGGCTTGTCGCGGGTGACGATGGTGGCCATGTCAACGCCTCCGTGCGTTGCCAGTGTGAGGCGCTAATCTTCGCTTACCAGATCTCCAGTTCCGTCTCGAGCTCGACGCCCAGACGTTCGGCGACGCGGCTGCGGATCAGGTCGATCAATCGCAGGACGTCCTGACTCGACGAGCCGGGGTCGGCCACGATGAAATTCGCGTGGCGGCTGCTGACTTCAACGCCGCCGACGCGCGTCCCCTTGAGCCCCGCCTGGTCGATGAGCATTCCGGCGCTCATGCCGCGGGGGTTCTTAAAGACGCAAGCCATCGCCTGATGCGAGAGGGGCTGAGACGCTTTCTTGATGATCCACTGCTTTTGCATCCGCTTGGTGAGCTGGACCGGGTCGTCCGGCTCCAACTGAAAATCGGCGGTCAGGATCACCAACTCGTCGAGGCTGCTTTGACGGTAAGCGAACACGAGATCCTCGCGCTCGCGGACGTGGATTTCGCCGGCGCGGGTGAGAACGCGGGCCTGACAGGACCATTGACCGATGTCGCCCCCCCGCGTGCCGCTGTTGCCATGGAGGGCCCCGCCGATGGTGCCGGGGATCCCCACCAGGGGCTCAAGCCCGCCGAGGCCGGCCCGGACCGTCTCGCTGATGGCGTGGGCCAGCTTGGCGCCGCCGCCGGCGGTCAGCCGACTGCCGGTGATGCGGATGCTGCAGAACTCGGCGGCGGTCAGTGACACGACCATCCCCGCGACTCCTTCGTCGCGGATGAGCAGGTTCGACCCCCCGCCCAGCAAGCGGATCGGGACGTCCTCGCTGCGACAACGGCGCACGAGCGCAGCGAGCTCGTCGAGCGTGTTGGGCTCGGCGTAGAACTCGGCAGGGCCTCCGACGCCCAACCATGTGCGGTCAGCCAGGGGGACCTGCTTCCGAACGATCTTTTCAAATCCGCTCACCAACGTCATTGCGGCACTATCCCCTCGATGAGAAGCGGCACTTATCGTGACTGTTTCCTCGCGAAGCGTCAATTCGGCAGGACCCAAATTCCCCAGTCCCCCGCAATCGACGGGATTCGGGCGGGCTGCGGGCGCTGTCGGCATTGTCGTCGGCGGGACCCCGGCGACGTGAGCGGGTTCGCTGTCGTGAGGTTCGTAGCGATCCGGAACTCCGGGGGCTCCCGCGGCACGCCGGATGCCCCGAGATTTTTCTCAAGTTTTGTTCAGCGGTCGCAAAGCCGTTCGATCCGGAGACGGAGCGCTTTCGCCCCGAAAGACAAGAGCGTGCCGCCGTGGGCGGCGTTACGTCACCTCGCCCCCGCGCTGGCGGACCGCCTCGAACAGCGCGACTGCTGCGGTGTTCGAGAGATTCAGGCTACGGACCGCCGACCGGATCGGGATCCGCAGACAACGCTCAGGCGCCCCGCTGCGGATCTCCTCCGGCAGGCCGGTCGACTCGCGGCCGAAGACCAGCACGTCCCCCTCTGCGATCCGAGCCTCGGCGAGGGGCCGCTCGCCGTGTTTCGTGAAATACCAGTGACGGGAGATCGGCAGCCGGGCGACAAGGGTCGGCCAATCGTCGACGACCTCCCATTCGAGAAACTGCCAGTAGTCGAGCCCGGCCCGGCGGAGGTAGTAGTCGTCGACCCGAAATCCCAGCGGCCGGACCAACCACAGCTTCGCTCCCACGGCGACGCACGTACGGCCGACGCTGCCGGTGTTGTAGGGAATTTCCGGCTGGTACAGGACCACATGCCACCGTGGCGAGTATTGGCCGCGATCGGCGACTTGCTCGTTGTTCACGCGGTTTTCCTCGGCAGAGTCCTGACGGTCGCGGGGGCGTAGCGCATAATGGGCGGCTCGCCCCTGGGCGCGAGTCGCCGACCCTTGTCCGCTTTTTTCCTTGGTTCGAGCTTTAACATCGATCATGCCTCTTGGATTTGCAATCATCGGCACGGGAATGATCAGCCGGTTTCACGCGCGAGCGCTGGCCGACGTCCGCGGGGCCAAACTGGCGGCCTGCTTTGACAAGAACGGCGAACGCGCAGCCGATTTCGCGAAAGAGGTCGGGTGCGCTCCGTACGACTCGCTGGAGGCGATGCTGGCCGACCCGAAGGTCGACGCCGTGACGATCGCCACGCCCAGCGGCGCCCACATGGAACCAGCCGTCGCCGCGGCCAGGGCGGGCAAGCACGTGCTCGTGGAGAAGCCGCTCGAAATCACGCTGAAGCGATGCGACGCCATCGTCAAAGCGTGCGATGAGGCCGGAGTCAAGTTGGCGACGATCTTCCCGTCGCGGTTTCACGACTCGGCTAAGCTGCTGAAAAAGGCGATCGACGGCAAGCGATTCGGTCGCGTCACCCTGGGCGACGCCTACGTCAAGTGGTTCCGTACGCAACAGTATTACGACAGCGGCGCTTGGCGGGGCACGTGGAAGCTGGACGGCGGCGGGGCGCTGATGAACCAGGCGGTTCACACAGTCGATCTTTTGCTGTGGCTGATGGGACCCGCGATCGAGGTGCAGGCTTACACGGCCACGCTCGCCCACGAGCGGATCGAAGTCGAGGACACCGCGACCGCCGTCGTGCGGTTCGCCAACGGCGCCCTCGGAGTGATCGAGGCCTCGACGGCGACCTACCCGGGCTATCTCAAACGGATCGAGATTCACGGCGACCAAGGGACCGCTGTGCTGGAAGAGGAGGATGTCGTGCGGTGGGACTTTGCCAAGAAGACCCGGGGCGACGACGCCGTTCACGCCCAAATGGCGAGCCGCAAGAGCACCGGCGGCGGGGCGGCCGACCCGGCGGCGATCGGCCACCACGCTCACGCGATGCAGATGCAGAACTTCGTCGACGCGATTCGTAAGGGGACGGAACCGGCCGTCGGGGGCGCGGCCGGGCGAATTCCGGTCGAGTTGATCCTGGCGATCTACAAGTCGGCTCGCTCGGGCAAGGCGGTCAATCTGCCGCTGACGAGCGACCCCAAGCTCGCCTGAGCCGCAGCCGCCCGGCGGGAATCGCCGCGGAAACCGGCCTTTCCCCGACGCGGCGATTTTCGCGACAATCCCGGTCGCTCGAATCCGTGGGCCGCTGGGAGTTGCGGACTGTGTCGCTGGGGAAAACGGTTCTCGATTACGCCGCGTATCTGGCGGTGCGCAGCGCGGTGTGCGTGCTGCAGGCCGTGCCGATCGAGGCCTGCCAGCGGCTGGCCCGCCACGGGGCATGGCTGCTGTGGCACGTCATGCGGCTGCGACGTACCGTCGTCGAGGAGAACCTTGCGATCGCCTTCCCCGCAGCGAATTCCGTCCAGCGGACGGCCATTGCGCTGGGAATGTGGGAGCATCTGTTGGTGATGCTCGCCGAGATCGCCCATGCCCCCCGCAAGCTTCACCGCACGAATTGGCGCGACTACTCGCGAATCCCCGATCTGGCGATCATGGCCCGCCGGATGCTCGACCGCCGGCCGCTGGTGATTCTCTCCGGGCACTTGGGCAATTTCGAGATGGGGGGCTATCTGCTCGGCCTCCACGGGTTTCCGACCCACACAATCGCTCGGCCGATCGACAACCCCTTCGTCGACCGCTGGATCAACAGCTTCCGCGGGGCCACGGGACAGTACATGTTGCAAAAAGCCGGCAGCGGCCAGCGGATCGCCGAGTTGCTGACCGCCGGGGAAACGCTCGCGCTGTTGGGGGATCAACACGCCGGCGACGGGGCTTCGTGGGTCGAATTCTTCGGCCGCCCGGCCTCGACCCACAAGGCTGTGGCCCTGTTCACCCTGGGGAGCGAGGCTCCCACGGCCGTCTGTGCGGCGCTCCGCACGGGGCGCCCGTTGTGCTTCGAGCTGGCGGTCGCCGACTTGGTCGATCCTGCCGCCCCGGCGTTCTCGCACCGCGGCGTGCCCGAGATGCTCAGGTGGTACTCGGCTGGGTTGGAGCGGCTGATCCGCCGCGCTCCCGACCAGTACTGGTGGGTACATCGACGGTGGAAAGGGACTCCGCCTGCAAGACGCCGGCGTCAGGCAGAGCCGGTCGCAGCCTGACTGCGCGTCTCGCTTGCCACGCGCTGCAATTGTATGCGATAATCGCGGGTTCACGCCGGGCCGAGCCGGCCCAGAGACGCTTCGCGCGTTGCCGCGCGGAGTCCCGCCGATAGGATAGAATCAGAGGCGACTCTTGAAGTCGCTGCGCACGCTGTCTAGGCCACGGTTGTGTTTCAACTCCGACCCTTTCGCAATACCGACCCGCCGCACCTCGCGGAGATTTGGCGCAGCCAACCGCCGCAGCGGGGAATTTTGCAGCAGGTGTCGGCGCCGATCCTGGAGTTCGGCGTCTTCTCGAAGATGCACTTCGATCGCAACGGCCTGATCGTCGCCACGCAGGACGGTCGGCCGCGCGGATTCGTGCACGCCGGCTTCGGGCCCAACGAGTCGGGGACGGCGCTCGATACGAGTCTCGGCACGACGCATATGCTCATGCTCCACGGCGGGTCGCAGGACGATGCGCTCGCCGGCGCGTTGCTCAGCGCCAGCGAAGAGTATCTCCGCGGTCGCGGGGCGACGGTGCTGTACGCGGGGGGCATTCAGCCCCTGAATTCGTTCTATCTGGGACTGTACGGCGGCAGCGAAATTCCCGGCGTGCTGCGCAGCGACGCGATGCTGCAGCGCGCCGCGCTCGCGAGAGGCTATCGCGAGGCAGGCCAAGTCCGCATCTTGCAGTGCGATCTTGTGCGCTTCCGGCCTCCTGTCTCGCGCGAGTTGCGGGCTCTCAAGAGGACGACCGAGTTCATCGAGGTGCTTGACCCCCGCGCGCGCAACTGGTGGGAGGCCTGCGTGTGGGGCTGCCTGCAGCGCGACCGGTTCCAACTCATCGATCGGTATCGGCACACGCCGATCGCGACCGCCACGTTCTGGGACGTGCAGCCGATGTCGGCCGGCTGGGGAATGTGCACGGCGGGGTTGTTCGAACTGTACGTCGAACCGACCCACCGACGTCAGGGAGCGGCCACGTACCTGCTGAGCGAGGCTTTGCGCGTGCTGCGCCGCCGCGGCGTGGCGATCGTCGAGGCCCAGACGATGGCCACGAATGAAGCGGCCTTGGCCTTCTACGACGCCTTGGGCTTCACTTGCGTCGATGAAGGGGCGGTGTTTCGGCAAGGCGGACCGGCGGCAAACGGCGTTCATCATTGAGTTGCGTCGGCGTGTTTGAGGCGCGGCATGCCGATTCGCCCCGCGATTTCCCGCAGTGGCAAGGGGCCGTGCGGGGAATTATCCTATTCCGATGAGGGAGCACTCTCGCCTCCCTCGCCGGTTCCCATTCCTGAGCGCGGTTGTGTTCGCCCCAGTTCTTGTGCGGCATCGATGACTCCTTGGCATATTGATTGGCGGCTGTGGAGACGGTTGGCGTCGGCCGGGGCTTTGTGCTTAGCGGCGATTCAGGGGCGTGCGTCCGCCGAATTGGCGCTGGATTTCTCCCCCCGCGAGCCCAGTCAACTCGGCGCGTTTCAAATCGTCATCAATGCCGGGGCGACGCTGGCGGAGAATCTCCCGGCCCTGCAGGCTTTCCAGCGGGCTGCGGCGCGCTGGGAGGCGTTGATCTCAGATCCGATCGTCGTGACGATCGATGCGGATCTCGGATCGCTTGGAGCCGGCGTGCTGGGATCTGCCAGCGCCGTGCGATTGTTCGCCCCGTTCGCCACGATTCGCAATGCGATGGTCGCCGACGCCGCCGATGAACCGGACGACGCCGTCGTCGCGGCATTGCCGACGACGCCGAGCTTTACGTTGCCGGACGGATTCGCGACCGACGGCAATCTGCAGCTCACGAAGGCGAACGCCAAAGCCCTCAACTTTGTCGGGTTGGACCAGACCTTTGGCGTTTCAGACGGGTCGATCGAGTTCAACCTCGATTTTAGCTTTGACTACGACAACAGCGACGGCGTCGCCCCGGGGTTTTTTGATTTCGAGTCGGTCGCCGCGCACGAAATCGGACATATCTTGGGCTTCTTCTCCGACGTCGACTTCATCGACGTCGTGATGAGTCTCGGCGGCACGTCCTCGGAAGTGCGGCCGACGACGGTCGACATGTTTCGGTTCGCCGACGGCGGTTCCGACGACCCCGAGACGGTCGCCGAGTTCTCGTCGAATCCCCGATCGCTCGTCCCGGGCGTCAGCGCCGTGTTTGATCAAATCCTCGGCGCCGACGGCGCGCTCGCCGAGATCCCGATGGCGACCGGGCTGACCCAAGGCGACGGGCGGCAAGCGAGCCATTGGAAAGACAATCTCGGGCTTGGGTTGCTGGGTCCCTCGCTGGCGCCCGGTCAGATCGTCGGCATCTCCGCCAACGACGCTCGGGCGCTCGATCTCATCGGATACGAGATCTCGTTTTCGGTCGTCGCGATCCCGGAAGCTCGAGCCTATCTCATGGCGGCCGGCGTCGCAGGTCTTGTCGGAATGAGTCATGTCGGCGGCATTTTCCGGCGAAGACGCGGCACAAACGAGACCTTATGAGACGGCTGAGAGGCGCCGAGATCGGCAGCCGCTACGGAGCCACCTCGAGCAGCATCTCGCGCACGAAGACTTTGCCGGCATGCTGATTGACCTATTGGCTGCGATTTCTGCTACAATTACGGGCTAGCTTTTGCGTCAGTCTCGCGCGACGCCCGGGCAAGCTTGCCGGCGTCGCGCGCTCGTCGCCCATTCTCGCATTGCCCCTTTCTCTCGCCGGCAGGAGGAATTGCCATGGCCACGGTCGCCGAACCTAAGAAGTCCGCCAAGGTGCCCCGTCCGCAGATTCGTCAGACCCAGTGCTTCATCGGCGGCAAGTGGGTCCCCGCGGCCAGCGGCAAGACGTTCGAGACGATCCACCCGGCGACCGAAGAGGTCATCGCCCAGGTGGCCGAGGGGGACAAGGCCGACATCGACGCCGCGGTCGACGCGGCCCGCGCCCAGTTCGACGGGGGAGAATGGTCGAAGATGCCGGCCCATGACCGGGCGCATCTGATGTACAAGCTGGCCGACCTCGTCGAGCAAGAGGCCGAAGAACTGGCCGCGCTCGAGACGTTCGACAACGGCAAGCCGATTCGCGACTCCCGCGCCGCCGACATTCCGCTGGTCATCCAGTGCTTGCGCTACTACGCAGGTTGGGCAGACAAGATCCACGGCGCCACGATCCCCGTGGACAACGACCTGTTCGTCTACACGAAGCGCGAGCCGGTGGGGGTCGTCGGGCAGATCATTCCATGGAATTTCCCCGCGCTGATGGTCGCGTGGAAGTGGGGCCCGGCGCTGGCCGCGGGTTGCACGATCGTCATGAAGCCGGCCGAGCAGACGCCGCTGACCTGCCTGCGGCTGGCTCGGCTCGCCCAGAAGGCGGGCATCCCCGACGGAGTCATCAACGTCGTGCCGGGCTTCGGTCCCACGGCTGGGGCCGCGCTGGTCGAGCACCCGGGGGTCGACAAGATCGCCTTCACCGGCGAGGGGACGACCGCCAAGATCATCCAACGGGCCGCCGCCGATACGGTCAAGCGGCTCACCTTCGAACTGGGGGGCAAGAGCCCCAATATCATCTTCGCGGACGCCGATCTTGACCAAGCGATCGACGGGTCGCACTTCGGCCTCTATTTCAACCAAGGGCAATGCTGTTGCGCCGGCAGCCGGCTGTACGTCCAGGCCAAGGCCTATGACGAGGTGTGCGATCGGCTCGCTTCGCTCAACAAGAGCCGCAAAGTCGGCGACCCGTTCGACCCCGCAACCGAGCAGGGCCCGCAGGTCGATCAGGCCCAGTTCGACAAGATCCTGAAGTACGTTGAGTTCGGCAAACAGGACGGCGCCAAACTGGTCACCGGCGGCAAGCGGTCCGGCAACGAAGGATACTTCGTCGAGCCGACCCTGTTCGCCGGGGTGACCGACGAGATGCGGATTGCACGCGAGGAGATCTTCGGCCCCGTGCTCAGCGTGCTGAAATTCGACGACGTCCAGGAGATCGCCCGCCGAGCGAACGACAGCGACTTCGGCCTCGCCGCGGCCGTTTGGACGCGCGACGTGTCGAAGGCCCACCGATTGGCCAGCCATCTGCGGGCCGGCACCGTGTGGGTCAACTGCTACAACGTGTTCGACTCGGCGGCCCCGTTCGGAGGCTTCAAGCACAGCGGCATCGGTCGCGAGTTGGGCGAAGAAGGCCTGCGGGCGTACACCGAGTCGAAGACGGTGACGATGAAGCTGGGATAACGACTTGTCCTCGTCGATTACTTGGCCGGTTGTTCCGCTTTGGGCGTTGCGAGCGGTATCAGCTTGACGACGGTTCCGACTCGTTGCAAGCGGACGCCGGCGCGACGGAAAAATCGTCGGTCAATGTCGTCGAGCGTTCCGGCCTTGATGCGAGGACGGAAGACAGAGTCAAAATCGGCGCCGCCCGCGCGCAACTCCGATTCGTCGACTTGCAACTCATAGCCAACGGCGACAAGAGCTTGTCGGAGGCAGTCGATCGCTTGTCCAAGCGTGACGTCTCCCTCCATGGCCAAGCGAAATTGCTTCAATGGGATCGCTTGCGACTCTGGGGGCACTGCCGTCAGGCGGTTACTCAATTCGGCGATCCGGCCTCGGGCGTGAGCAATCGCCTGAGGATCAACCGCTTGGCGCCGGTACTCGTTCCATAGACGAATCGCGTGCTGGGCCGAGCGGGCTTGCGTTCGACGAGCAGCGGGACGCCCGTCGAACGCAAGCCGGTCGTACCCCTCGGCTTGATGCTTCAGCCATTTGGCCTCTTCGGCCTGCCGTATTGCTTCCCAAGGGCGGTCGGCGCGACTCGCCAGTTCGGAAAGGATTATCTCGGCAGTCGTCGCCGCCGGAACGTCGGGCCAGCGCTCGACGATGGCGCGGAGTTCCAGCGTTGCTGCGTCGATCGATGCGGGGGCGGAATCTGCAATCAGCCGCTTTGCATCGTCGAGTCGCCTCGCGGCCCATTCATCGCGTGAGGGCGCGTCGGCAATGCGAAGCGAGAGAGAATTGGCAGCGGTCTCGCGTCGACGACCGGCGTCGTCATCGAGCCAACTCAGCGCGTCGCTTACGACATCCGGCGGCGGCATTCGATGAGCCAGCCCTCTGACGAGCGTCGACTCCGTTCGAACTCCGGTGACTTCCCAGAGAGGCGCATAGAGGTCTTCAATGGCCGGCGCCTGAGGATCGCGGGCGCCGCAGACGACGGCAATGCTCAAGCGGCGGGCGACGCGAGTTCGTTGAGCCGGGGATACGGGAGGGGTTGCGGCGTTTCCCAAGCATACGACCCCGCCGAAGTATTCGGGCAGCGCGAACGCGATCAGGCAGGCTACGTGAGCGCCTCCGGAGAAACCAGCAAGATAAGTCCTGTCGGGATCGATGCGGTATCGGGATCGCAGATCTTCGAGTACGGCAAGCGTTGCCTGCACCCGACGCGGAATTGGTCGTCCGTTCCCTTGCTCCAGAAGTCCTGCGTAGATGGCTTCGCGCTCGAGGCAAAACGGCTTGCAGAATTCCCAGCCGACGGCGCGGTCGTCGGGTGAAACGAAGACGACCAAGGGCCGTAATTCTGCATCGCCTTGCTGCGGACCGTAAAACTCGTAAGTCGGATTTCGTCCAACCGTCGCCTTGAGCAACGCTTCCGGCGTCTCGACAGGAGATCGGCCGATCAGCGGGAAGGCCCAGTCGAGTTGCACAGGGCCAGACGCCTGAAGAGTCGGCAACCTGTCGTCGCCTTGAGCGGCGGCGCCACGGACGACCGTCGCCAGCAGGACGATGGCGCACCACGCAGTTTTAGGCGTACGGCAGACAAGGAACTGCGACTCGACCACGTTCGTCCCCGAAGAGACAGCATTCGTTGCACGGCGTCAACGCATTCAACATACAGAATTGAAGCGAGCGGCGCCAACTCGTCCGCAGACTGCAGCTTGCGGCCGGGGGCCTGTTCGGGACCGCGAGTCAACTGTTCACTTCGCGCAATAACAAGCTCTCACCTTGTCAACTCCCAGGCAGTCCCGGTGCGAGAAGGAAGCTCCAGCGCGAGAACTCCGAGCGAGCCGTCAAGTTGGGCGGCCCCCATGCGGGGCCAAATCTGGCGATACATTCCTTGCAGTTCCGGGGGAAGCTTCACTTCTGCGCTGACTGCGACTTCGTCAGCATTCACTGCAACGACGATTGATTGGCGTTCTGCTGTGCGAGCCATTACGTACGAACCTCCGACGGCGTGGAGGTTTCTGAGCGATCCGATTCGCAAGGCTTCGTGGTCGCGCCGCAGTCCGATCGCTTCGCGGTAGAACTGCAGCAGGCTTCCGTCCCACGACTCGGGATGATGCCAGGGGAACGCCTCGCGACAGTGGGGGTCGTTGGCGCCGGCGAGGCCGACTTCGTCGCCGTAATACACGCAGGGCGCCCCGGGCAGCGTCATCTGCAGCAGCACGCAGAGCCGCTGCGCGGTCGGGTCTTGGACGATCCACGCCAGCCGGGCCATGTCGTGGCTGTCGAGCATGTTCATCTGGGCGAAGTTCACTTCCCAGTCGTAGTAGCCGTACATGCGATCGAGAAGCGCGGCGAACTGCGGTGCATCGATCGGGGCGAAGTGCAGATGAGGATGAACGTTGTCGTTGCGGAACGTCTTGCCGGCGCAGAAGCTGACCAGCGGGCCGGTGATCACGTAGTTCATCACCCCGTCGAATTGGTCTCCTTGCAACCAGCGGCGCGCCTCGTGCCAAATCTCGCCGCAGATGTACGCCTCCGGGTTTCCCGCTTTGACGACTTGGCGAAAGGTGCGCCAGAAGTCGTCGTCGTCGATCTCGGCCGGCACGTCGAGTCGCCAGCCGTCGATGCCGAAGTCGATCCAATGTCGCGCCACGTCGAAGAGGTATTGCCGGACCGCGGGGTTCTTGGTGTTGAACTTGGGAAGCGCCGGCAGATCCCACCAGCAGGAGTAGTTGGGGGTCTCTCCCTTTTCATTCGGATACGGTTTCAACGGCCAGCCGTGGACGTGGAACCAGCCGAGATACGGCGAGTTCCCCCCGGTCTCCAAGATATGGTGAAACGCCCAAAAACCCCGGCTGGCGTGGTTGAACACGCCGTCGAGCACGACGTGCATCTCGCGGCTGTGGGCGGCATCGAGCAGCTCGCGCAGCGCTTCGTTCCCGCCCAGCAGGGGATCGACCCGCAGGTAGTCGAACGTGTGATAGCGATGCGTCGACGCCGAGGCGAAGATCGGGTTCAAGTAGAGCGCGTTCACCCCCAGCTCGCTGAGATAGTCGAGCTTGTCGACGATTCCGCGGAGGTCGCCTCCTTGGAAAGCGTCGACCTCGGGTGCGGTTCCCCACGGCGCGAACCGCGTTCCTGGCGGGTGGACGGTCCGATCGCTGCGGGCGAAGCGGTCGGGAAAGATCTGATAGAACACCGCGTGCTTCACCCAGTCGGGCGTGCGGACGCGGCGGCGGTGGAGTTCGGCGAGACGGCGATCGAGGCTGTGCATGCGCGAAGCGAAACCGAGAACAGGCGTTGTGAAACTCGCAGTCTACCCCCCCGAGACCGCGCCGACGACCAGCAGCGGTTCGGCGCCGGCGACGATCGGCCCCGGCAGCGGGGCATCGAGCGATTCGTCCGACCAATCCTCGTTGCAGACGAAGTACCGCAGATAGGGGCGCCGCCGGCCGGTCGCAGGGTCGCGGATCGTCCCGCGCAGCGCGGGAAACTGGACCTCGACGGCGTCGATCACGGCGTTCATCGTCACCGGCCCGTCGATCGACAGGGCGAGTTCCCCTTCAATCTTCGCCAACGCGCGGAGCGGCGACGGCAGCATGACTCGGATCATGGCAGGGTTTGCACCTCGACCGAGAGTACTGCCGGCAAGTCGCGAACGATTGGCCGCCAGTGGTCTCCCCCGTCGGCCGAGCCGTAGACTTGGCCCCCCGTCGTACCGAAATAGATTCCGCACGGGTCGAGTTCGTCGGCGGTCATTGCGTCGCGGAGGATGTTCACGTAGCAGTCCTGCTGCGGCAAGCCGTCGGTCAGCGGCTCCCACTCGTTCCCGCCGGTCCGGCTGCGATAGACCCGCAGCTTGCCCTCGGGAACGTAGTGCTCGGCGTCGCTCTTGATGGGGACCACGTACACGGTGTCCGGTTCATGAGCGTGCACCTGGATCGGGAACCCGAAGTCCGTGGGCAAATTGCCGCTGATCTCGTGCCAATTGTCGCCGTAGTCGTCGCTTCGCATCACGTCCCAGTGCTTTTGCATGAACAACACGTTGGGGCGCGCCGGGTGCATATCGATTCGGTGGACGCAGTGCCCCACCTCGGCCGTCGGATCGGGAATGTACTGGCTGTGCAGCCCGCGATTGATCGGCCTCCAGGAGCCGCCCCCGTCGTCGGTGCGGAACGCCCCGGCAGCGGAGATGGCGACGTACATCCGCCGCGCGTCGCTCGGGTCGATCTTGATCGTGTGGAGGCACATCCCCCCCGCCCCCGGCGCCCATGCGGGACCTTGGCAGGCCCGCAGCGCGGGCAACTCGTGCCACGCGTGGCCGCCGTCGGTCGTGCGGAACAGCGCCGCATCTTCAATCCCTGCATAGACGACGTCGGGGTCGTCCGCCGCGGGCTCGAAATGCCATACCCGCTTGAACTCCCACGGATGTGGCGTGCCGTCGTACCACTGGTGGGCGCCGGGGTCGCCGTCGTAGGCGAACTGATTGCCGACCGCGTTCCAAGTGATTCCGCCGTCGTCGGAGCGCTGGACGACTTGGCCGAACCAACTGCTCGTTTGCGAGGCGTAGATGCGGTTGGGATCGGCAGGCGATCCTTTAACGTGGTAAATCTCCCAACCTCCGAAATGAGGTCCCGCGACGGACCACTGGCGACGGGCCCCGTCGGAGGTCAACACGAAGGCGCCCTTGCGCGTCCCGACCAACAATCGCACCCCGGCCATGGCAAGATGGTCTCCGCTAGCGGCGTTCGCCAACGCCAAGGAGCTGGATGAATTCCGCAACAGTCGTTGCGAAGCGGCAGGAATCGTTTGTACAGTGCCAAATCGAGACAATCAAGCTTGTCTTTTGGGGAACTGAGAGGCATGCGCCATCCGTGGGTACTCGAGGGAGGCGGCCCGGCGGCGCAAGGGACGTCGAGGGGAACCGCGCTGCGCACGGTCCTTTCGCCGGTGACAAGATTCGCCTCGACTAATATTCCTACGAGCGAGAATATTCACTGCTTCCGGCGGTTAGTGCGAAGACGACGTGACCTGCTCTCTTCTTGGAATCTCTGCGCGACCGCGCGAGCCAATTCTGCCCAAGAGCAGGAGAACTCCTCATCCCTCGCCAGACATGGAAGGCTTTCAGGATCGGAGCGGATTCGCCTGAAGGGAGATGCGAGATTCGTCGGATTTTCGAGAACTCTTTGCGAAAAAACGAGGTAAGGATTTCCTCCCGCTTGCTGTTGCTGTGAAGAGAGTACGGGAAATCTGCGCCGCCGGGCGCAGTTGGTCGACGACGCCGCGGCAAGTGCGCGCAGTTTGTACGGGACGCCGGCGCTACGGCTCCTTCCTGTCCTGCTGCCGTGCTGAGATTGCATTCACGGGTAGAGCAGGGAATTCACTCGGACTTCCAACTGCAGCGTCGGTTGCCGATGCTGCGCGAGGTACGATAGGATGACCCAACCGCGGGTTCGCTTCCCGCAGGCTTGCTGTTCGAACCTGTTTGCCAACGGCCGCCGGCCGCCGATTCGTCATGTGAAGGATTCGCTATGGACCCGTGGCCCCTGGGCGTGTTCGCCAGTATCGATGCGGGGTTAGGCGTGCGTCTCGATGTCGTGCGCGAGTTGCATGTGCCGACCGTCCATCTCCACACGCCGCACGCCGCGTCGCGGACTGCCGAACGGGCGGCTCGCTTCCTGGCCGAGCTTGATGCGGCGAACATCCGCATCTCGTGCGTCTTCGCGGGATTCGACGGGGAGAGTTACGCCGACATTCCGACCGTCGCCCGCACCGTGGGACTCGTCCCTTCGGCGAGTCGCGAAGGACGGACGAGCGAATTGTTGGGGATCGCCGATTTCGCCCGCCTGCTGGGAGTCGACGTGGTCGGCGTGCATGTCGGTTTTGTGCCGCACGACGCCGCCAGCGAGGACTATCGAGCGATCGTCGCCGTAATGCGTCGCGTGTGCGACCATCTGGCGGGCAACGGGCAGGCGCTCCATCTCGAGACGGGGCAAGAGCCGGCCGACGTGCTGCTGGGGTTCCTCAAGGACGTCGAGCGCGGCAACTTGTTCGTCAATTTCGATCCCGCGAACATGATCCTCTACGGCGTCGGCGAACCGCTGCCGGCGCTCCGCACGTTGGGCGAGTACGTCCGCAGCGTCCATTGCAAGGACGCCACGTGGTCGGACCGCCCTGGCCAGACGTGGGGGCAAGAGGTTCCGTTGGGTGCGGGGGCCGTCGATTTCCCTGCGTATTTGCGGACCCTGAAAGACATCGGCTACACGGGACCGCTGACGATCGAACGGGAAATCCCCCAGGAGCCGGCACGCCAAAAAGCCGAAATCGCCGCAGCGGTCGAACTGCTGACGCGGTTGCGTGCGGAATTGTGGGAATAACATCCGCCCGCGAATGACGCGCAAGGTCGCGGAGGAACATAAGAACCAGCGCAGGCGAATTGAGCCTGGCGTCTGGGCGTTCGCTGAGCATTATTTTGCGAGCATTCGCGAGATTCGCGGTCCGCCGAGGAATACCAGCATGATCAACGTCGGCATCGTCGGGCTCGGGTTCATGGGGATGATCCATTACCTGAGCTACAAGAAGATCCCGGGCGTTCGCGTCGCCGCGATCTGCGAGGTCGACGAGCGGCGTCTCGCCGGCGATTGGACCGACATTAAGGGCAATTTCGGCCCTGCCGGCGCGCAGACGGACTTGAGCGACGTCGCTACGTTCACGTCGTTCGACGAAATGCTCGCGACGACCGCGCTCGATCTGGTCGACGTGACGCTCCCTCCCGCGATGCACGCCGAGGCGACCTGCAAGGCGCTTGCCGCGGGACGGCACGTGTTCTGCGAAAAGCCGATGGCGCTGGACCTGAACGAATGTCGCGCCATGTCGACCGCTGCGGCGACGGCGAATCGGCGATTGTTCATCGGGCACGTCTTGCCGTTCTTTCCCGAGTACGCCTGGGCGCTCGACGCGGCGCGGAGCGGGCGCTACGGCGCCTTGCGCGGCGGGGCCTTTCGGCGAGTCATTTCGAACCCGGCGTGGCTTGCCAATTACTGGGTCGCGGACAAGGTGGGAGGGCCGCTGTTGGATCTTCACGTCCATGATGCGCACTTCATTCGGTTGCTGTTCGGGCGTCCCGACGAGGTCGTCAGCCGCGGGCGAACCCGTGCGGGCCTGCCCGAGTTCTGGCACTCGCTGTTTTCGTTCGCTGACGGCGGTCAAATCGTCGAGGCCACGAGCGGCACGATCGATCAACCGGGACGATCGTTCAATCACGGGTTCGAGATTCACTTCGACTTGGCGACGCTGCAGTTCGAGTTCGCCGTGTTGGGGGACGCGGGACGATACCTCTGCCCGCCGATGGTGCTGCACGCCGACGGAGGCGCAGAGCGAGTCGACCTTGGAGACGGCGACCCCATGAACGCGTTCGCCGCGGAGTTGCGCACCGTCGCGGACTGCGTGCGCGAAAACCGAGAAAGCGACGTGCTCAACGCCGCTTTGGCGGAGGACGCCGTCGAATTGTGCCATTTGCAGGCCGAAAGCGTCGCGTCGGCGCCTCGTCGCGCTGCGACAAGCGTTTAGAATGATTGACGACGCCCCGAGTCGTTCGTCGGCCGCAATGCGACGGACTTGTCACTCGATTCCAACCTCCCGCGATCGATACCATTCTCCGCTATGAGCACGATGTCCGCGCCTGACGCACGGTCCGCCGCCCCCGTCGCAACCGGCAACTCCGCCGAGGAGCGCCGTTTTGCCAAGTTCGAAAAGATTCCGGTTCGCGTCTACGCGCATGCGGGCGAAGCGAGTCGAGCCGTCGCGGCGGAGATCGCCGCACTGGTGCGTCGCCGCGCCGAAGAGGGGCGCTCCTGCGTGCTGGGACTCGCCACCGGCAGCACGCCTGTCGGCGTTTACGGAGAACTCGTGCGGCTGCACCGAGAGGAAGGTTTGTCGTTCAAGCATGTCGTGACGTTCAATCTCGACGAGTACTTCCCCATGCAGCCCGACGAACTGCAAAGCTACGTGCGGTTCATGTGGGAGCACCTGTTCGACCACATCGACGTCGAGCGCGACAACGTCCACATCCCCGACGGCACGTTACCGGAGGACCAAGTCGAGGACCACTGCCGCGCCTACGAGGAAGCGATTCGCGCCGCGGGGGGCATCGACATTCAATTGCTGGGGATCGGCCGCACGGGGCATATCGGATTCAACGAACCGGGCTCGGGACGCGACAGTCGCACCCGCATGATTACGCTCGATCGGGTGACGCGCCGCGACGCGGCGAGCGACTTTTACGGCGAGGATCACGTCCCCCGTCGGGCGATCACGATGGGGGTCGGTTCGATCCTCGAAGCCCGCAAGGTCGTGCTGATGGCCTTCGGCGAAGGAAAGGCGAACGTCGTCGCAAAGGCGGTGGAGGGAGAGATCTCTTCGATCGTCGCCGCGAGCTACTTGCAGGAGCACCCGCAAGCCGAGTTCGTGCTCGACGCAGCGGCCGCCGAAGGGCTGGTCCGTCGATCGTCCCCGTGGCTTGCCGGCCCGGCGGCATGGGACGCCGCGTCGATCCGCAAGGCGGTCATCTGGCTCGCTTCGCGGCTGAAGAAACCGATCCTCAAGCTCACCGAGGAGGACTACAACGAAGAAGGCCTCCAGGAATTGCTCGCCAGTCACGGACGCGCCTACGACATCAACGTCGAGGTGTTTCGCGAGCTTCAGCGGACAATTACCGGTTGGCCGGGAGGCAAGCCGGAGAATCGTCGTCGCGCCGACGACGGGCCATGCGTCGATCACCGGACGTTCCCTAAACGCGTCCTGATCTTCTCGCCTCACCCGGATGACGACGTCATTTCGATGGGGGGGACGCTGATCCGGCTGGTCGATCAGGGGCATGAGGTTCATGTCGCCTACCAGACTTCGGGCAATATCGCGGTGTTCGACGACGACGCGATTTGCTTCATGGATTTCGTCGCTGAATTCAATCGCCACTTCGGCATCGACCCGGCGCGGACCGCGGAGCTTGAGGCCCACATCGAGGCGTTCGTCAAGAACAAGCAGCCGGGACAGGTCGACAGCCCCGAGGTGCAACTGATCAAGGGGCTCATCCGCCGCACCGAGGCTCGCGCCGCGACCCGTTGTTCGGGAGTCCCCGAGAGCCAGCTTCACTTCATGGACATGCCGTTCTACGAAACGGGGCGGGTGCGCAAGAAGCCGTTGGGCGAGGACGACATCCGCCTCACTGTCGAACTGCTTCGCAAAGTGCAGCCGCATCAAGTCTACGCGGCGGGCGATTTGTCCGATCCGCACGGCACGCACCGGACTTGTTTGTCGGCCATTCTGCAGGCGTGTCAGGTCGTCGCGGACGACGAATGGTATCAGCAATGCGTCGTGTGGCTGTACCGCGGCGCGTGGCAGGAGTGGGGGCCGCATCAGATCGAAATGGCCGTGCCGCTGAGCCCGCAGGAATTGCTGCGCAAGCGAATGGCGATCTTCAAGCACGAATCGCAAAAAGACAAAGCCCTGTTTCCCGGTCCCGATCCGCGGGAGTTTTGGCAACGGGCCGAGCAGCGGAATCGCACGACCGCCGAGTTGTATGATGCGCTGGGCTTGGCTGAGTACGAGGCCATTGAGGGATTCGTCCGTTGGAAGGGCGATCTCGACGCAGTTCTCTAGCGTCGTGGGATTGTACGATCGCCTGCGAAGATTCCCCGCAAAGGCGAGGCGGCCGGGATCGGTCGAAGCGAACCCCGGGTCGATTTCCTGGGGACTTTGCTGCGCTACCGCCCCGGCCCCCCAGCTTGTTCGCGGAATCAACGAAGCAAGCTTCAAACGGCGACGGTTGGAAGGCTCGGGCGGCCTCTTGTATACTGGGAGGGTCGCTTGCGATTCGCCCTTGAGGGGACGACGCGACCGAGGCGCTGTTGGCCGCTCTTCTCACCCCAGCCGGTTCTTGTCGTGAACTGCCGCTTGCCAATTCTCGCTGCGAGCCTGGCGGTCGCTGCGCTGGTGGTCGTCCCCAGCCGAGCGGAGGACGCCGTGCATTACAACAGGGACGTCCGGCCGATCTTGTTCGACGCCTGCGTGTCGTGCCACGGACCTGACAGCGCATCGCGCGAGGCCGACCTGCGGCTCGACGTTCGTGAGCAAGCGGTCGACATGGGAGCAATCGTTCCGGGAGATCCTGAATCGAGCGAGATGCTGCGTCGGATTCTCTCGGACGATCCCGACGAGCGGATGCCGCCGCCGGAGCTCAAGAAGACGCTCACCGCCGAGCAGAAGGAGATTCTTGTGCGGTGGATCGCCGAAGGCGCGGCGTACGAACCGCTCTGGTCTCATATCCCTCCCCGGCGCCCCGCCGAACCTGACGTTGCCGACGCCGACTGGCCTCGCAACGGAATCGACCGATTCATCCTGGCAAAGCTTGCCGAAAACGGGCTGGCGCCGGTCGAGGAGGCGGATCGCCGCACGCTTGCGCGTCGCGCGTCTCTCGATCTTGTCGGTTTGCCGCCGACGGTCGAGCAACTCGCCGAGTTTCTTGCCGACGACGCCCCCGACGCCTACGAGCGGTACGTCGAGCGACTGCTCGCTTCGCCCCGCTGGGGCGAGCACCGAGCCCGCTATTGGCTCGACGCGGCTCGGTACGCCGACACGCACGGCATCCACTTCGACAACTATCGCGAGATGTGGTCGTACCGGGATTGGGTCATTCGGGCGTTCAATCAGAACATGCCCTTCGATCAATTTACGATCGAGAATCTCGCCGGCGATCTGCTGCCGGCGGCAACGCTCGAACAGAAGATCGGCTCGGGGTTCAACCGGTGCAACATTACCACGAACGAGGGGGGGATTATCGACGAGGAGTACGTCGTCCTCTACGCCCGTGATCGGACCGAAACGACCAGCCACGTCTGGCTGGGCCTGACGGCCGGATGCGCAGTGTGCCACGATCACAAGTTCGATCCCCTCTCGCAGCGCGAATTCTACGAGCTGTCGGCCTTTTTCAACAATACGACGCAAGAGGCCAAGGACGGCAACGTGAAGGACACGCCGCCGATCGTGCGCGTGCCGCTCGTCGAGGATCGCGCGCGGTGGAGCGAATTGGTCGAAGCGATCCCGACCTTTGATCGCGAATTGGCCGAGCGACGGGAGAGCGCTCGGGGTTCGTTCGAGCGATGGCTGGCGTCGATCGCTCCCGAAGAGTTTGCCAAATGGCTGCCGCTGGAAGGGCTGCAATTGCACGCCCCGCTGGACGACGGCGACGATTCGATCGAATACCGCTTGCAGGGCGAAAGTCGCCGCGTCGACAAGCCCGCGTCGGTCGAATGGCGCCCGGGGCGGCTCGGCTCGCAGGGGGCCTATCTCTCCGGTGGCGCCGTGCTTGCCGCGGCCGAGGCGGGGGACTTCGAGAACGATCAGCCTTTCGCCGTTGCGGCGTGGATCAAGATTCCCGCCAAAGGAGGGAGCGCCGCGGTCCTTGCCCGCATGGACGAGGAGGCGAACCACCGCGGCTGGGATCTGTGGATCGAAGGGCGGCGCGTCGGCACGCATCTGATCAACAGTTGGCCCAAGAACGCCCTGAAGGTCGTCACCCGCGAGCCGGTCTCCGCCAACGAATGGGTCCATGCGGCCGTCGTTTACGACGGCCGTCGCGACGCGACGTCAGTGCGCATCTACGTCAACGGCGTCGTGCAGCCGACCGAGATCCTCGCCAATTCGCTCTCCAAGACGATTCGCACCGAGACGCCGCTGAAGCTCGGCCAGCGCCGCAACTCGTCGCCCTTGACCGGATCGCAGGTCGAAGACGTGCGCGTCTACTCGCGGGCGCTCGACGAGGACGAGGTGCTGACGCTGGCCACAACGGCCGCGATCGCCTCGGCGACGACCGTGCCGCCGGCCGAGCGCCCGGCTGCGGAGCTCGAGGCCCTCTACGCTTGGTGGTCGCGGATCGTCGACGAACGGGGGCGGGAGCTGTTCCTCAAGCAGCGGGCCTTTCGCAGCGAGTTGACCGCCATCGAATCGCGCGGCACGTTGGCCCATGTCATGCAGGAGCGCCCCGATCCCCCCAAGGCGTACGTCCTCAACCGGGGCGAATACGACCAGCGCCGGGACGAAGTGACCCCCGCGACCCCCGCATTTCTCCCCCCCATGCCCGCCGACTTGCCGCGCAACCGGCTGGGGCTCGCACAATGGCTGCTCTGCGAGGAGAACCCGCTGACCGCTCGGGTGACGGTCAATCGGTACTGGCAGGAGGCGTTCGGCCAAGGCTTGGTCCGCACGGCCGGCGATTTCGGCATGTCGGGCGAGCTCCCCTCGCACCCCGAATTGCTCGACTGGCTGGCGATCGAGTTTCGCGAGTCGGGTTGGGACGTCAAACACATGTTCCGCCTGCTGGTCACGAGCAGCGCGTATCGTCAGAGCGCCCTCGTTTCGCCGGAGGCCCGGGAGCGCGACCCTGACAACCGTCTGCTGTCGCGGGGACCGCGGTTTCGGATGGACGGCGAGATGATTCGCGACTATGCCCTGGCGGCCAGCGGCACGCTGTCGCCCAAGATCGGCGGGCCGAGCGTCAAACCGTACCAGCCCCCGGGCGTGTGGGAGGCGGTCGCGATGATCGGCTCGAACACCCGCGATTACAAGCAGGATTCCGGCGAGTCGCTCTATCGTCGCAGCTTGTACACGTTCTGGAAACGGTCGGCGCCCCCCGCGTCCCTGGAGACGTTCAACGCCCCGTCGCGGGAGAACTGCACCGTGGTCCGCGAACGCACCAACACGCCGCTGCAGGCCTTGGTGACGCTCAACGACCCGCAGTTCGTCGAGGCGGCCCGGCGGCTCGCTCAGCGGGCGATTCACGAGGCGGGGGGCGAATTCAACGGCCGAGCCGAGTTCCTCGCCCAGCGGGTGCTCTGCCGACCGCTCCTCCCCGAGGAGCGAAAGATCGTCCGCAGCACGTTCGAGGCGCTGGTGTCTCACTACGCAGTCGACGCGGCCGACGCCCAGGCGCTGATCACGGTCGGGGAATCGCCGGTCGACGCGACGATTCCGCCCGCCGAGTTGGCATCCTGGACGATGGTCGTCAATCAGTTGTTCAATCTCGACGAAGCGTTGAACAAGTAATCTCTCGCCGCCAGAGGTTCCGAGACCCCCACGGTCATTCGCCCTATGTCGATACTCAGAGAACTTCGCACCGCCGTCAGCCGGCGCCACTTCTTGCTCGACGGGGGACACCTCCTGGGGACCGCTGCGCTGGCCGCTTTGGGCGGGGGCGCCGCGGCATCGTTGGCTCAGGCGGCGAGCGGCGGCTCGCGGCTTCATTTCGCTCCCCGGGCTCGGCACGTCATCTATCTGCACATGGTCGGCGGACCGCCGCAGATGGACATGTACGACTACAAGCCGGTCATGGGCCAATGGTATGACAAGGACCTCCCCGAGTCGGTCCGTATGGGCCAGCGGCTTACGACGATGACCAGCGGTCAGGCGCGGTTTCCCATCGCCCCGAGCAAGTACACGTTCGAGCGGTGCGGCGAGTCGGGGATGTGGGTCTGCGAGCTCATGCCCTGGATGAAGAAGATGGTCGACGACGTGCTGTTCGTCCGCAGCATGCAGACCGACGCCATCAACCACGAGCCGGCCATCACCTTCATGCAGACCGGCAACCAGGTTCAAGGTCGGCCTTGCCTGGGTTCGTGGGCGTCGTATGGCCTGGGCTCGCTCAACGAAGATCTGCCGACGTTCGTCGTCATGGTCGCCCGCTCGACGAACACCGAGCAAGTCCAAGCGATCTCCGGGCGGTTGTGGTCGAGCGGGTTCCTTCCCGGCGAACACGCGGGGGTCGGCTTTCGCACCGCCGGCGATCCGATTCTGTATCTCAACGACCCGGCCGGGGTCCCTCGCGACGTTCGCCGGGCCACTCTCGACGGCATTCGCGCGCTCAACGAACTCAACTACCGCCGGCTCGGCGATCCGCAAACCCAAACGCGCATCCAGCAGTACGAGCTGGCGTTCCGCATGCAGGCCAGCGTGCCTGAGTTGGTCGATTTCAAGAACGAGCCCGGCTCGACATTCGATCTGTACGGCGAAGCGGCTCGCGAGCCGGGGACCTTCGCCAACACGGCCTTGTTGGCCCGGCGGATGGTCGAGCGGGGCGTGCGATTCGTCCAGATCTATCACAACAACTGGGACACGCATGCGAACGTCGCCGGTCGGCTCCCCGATCAGTGCCGCGACGTCGACCAAGCTTGCTTCGGGCTCGTGCAGGACCTCAAGCAGCGGGGCCTGTTGGACGATACGCTGGTGATTTGGGGCGGCGAGTTCGGCCGGACAATTTACTCGCAGGGGGGGCTGACGCACGAGAACTACGGCCGCGACCACCATCCCCGCTGCTTCACGATGTGGATGGCCGGCGGCGGCGTCCGGGCCGGGCACATCCATGGCGAGACCGACGACTTCTCCTACAACGTCGTCCAGGACCCTGTGCCGGTTCGCGACCTGCACGCCACAGTGCTTCACCAACTGGGCTTCGACCACGAGCGATTCGCGGTGAAGCACCAAGGCCTCGACCAGCGCCTCACCGGCGTCCTGCCGGCACGGGTCGTTTCGGAGCTTCTGGCGTAAGCGGCCGCAGCCAAGCGGTCCATGTCGCCGCCGAGGGCGCCAAGGACGCAGAGCAATGCTCGCGAGTTGTCGCCTGCGAACGGGAACGGGCGGGAGAGCCGAGTCTAGGACGGCGTTGCTCCAGGCCTGACGAGCCCCGGCGAGCCGAACGCGTCAGGCCTGCACCGCTCCCCTCCGCGTTGATCGTTAACTCGCCGCAGCTACGCGAGCTTCGCTTTGCGAGCGGTCAGAAACCCGTAGGCCGCCACGACGGCGAAGCAGAGCAAGGGGAGCAGGAATGAGACGCGGACCGATTCCAGCGTCCGGCCGGCGAACTGGAAGTCGCCCATGTCGATGATTCGTCCCTGCAGCGGCGGCATGAGCGCCCCGCCGACGATCGCGAAGATCAGCCCCGCGGAGCCGAGCTTGGCGTCGTCGATCGACAAGCCGTCGAGGGCGATCCCGTAGATCGTCGGGAACATGAGCGACATGCAGGCGGAGATTCCGACGAGGCAATACAACCCGGGGAAACCCTGCAAAAAAACGGTTCCCAGCGACAACGCCATGCCGCCCAGCGCGAGCGTTCCGAGCAACAGCCCCGGGCTGACGTATCGCAGAAAAAACGTGCAAATGAACCGACTAGTCACGAAGATGACCATGGCCGCTATGTTGTAGCCTTGCGCCTCCGAGGCGCTGAGTCCCAACAGCGTCATGCCGTAGTGGATGATGAACGTCCAGCACATGATTTGGGCGCCGACGTACGCCGTCTGGGCGACGACCCCCCCGACGTAGCGGAAATGCATCAGGTTCTTCAGCACTTGCAGCGGATGGATGTCCTCCTCGGGATGGCCCGTGGCGGGCAGGCGAGAAACTATGAACAACGCCATCACTCCCAATACGACCAAGCCGAGGACGATGTAAGGAACGCGGATCGTCGCGAGATCGTTTTCTTGCAACTGGGAGTAGGCTTCGGGCTCCGACTCGTGGAACTCGACCAGTGCGCCGGTGATCGCTTTGTCCACCTGGGCGGGCGCCATCGTCTTGTACTCGGGGTGCAGCTCCGCCTGCTTCGCGCGAAACTCGTTGACGTCGAGCGCCGGCAAGATCAATTGGCTGGCCACCCACATGCCGACCAGCGAGCCCATGGGGTTGAACGACTGGGCGAGATTCAAGCGACGGGTCGCCGTTTCGATCGGTCCCAGCGAGAGGATATAAGGGTTCGCGCTGGTCTCCAAGAACGCCAAACCGAAGGTGAGTATGTAGTAGGCGATCAGGAACAGATTGAATTCCTTCGCCATGCTGGCGGGGATGAATAACAGCGCCCCGACGGCGTACAACGCGAGGCCGACGACAATGCCCGTCTTGAACGAATACTTGCGAATGATCAGCGCGGCCGGCAGCGCCATCGTGGCGTAACCGCCATAAAATGCGAACTGCACCAGACTGCTCTGGAAGTTGCTCAGAAGGAATATGTCTTTGAACGCCTTCACCATGGGATTGGTGATGTCGTTCGCGAATCCCCACAACGCAAACAGGCTCGTGACGAGAATGAAGGCGTACAGATACGGCCGCGGGACGACCGGCGACGTGACGCCGGCGGCGGGGGATTGGGAGGCGGACATGGCGGCTCGGGCGATGAGGGAGTGGCGAGTACGACAAGCAGACGACAGGTGCAAATGAACCGTAAGATCGATCAGCCGGCCGCGGCGCTCCAGCCCCGCGGTCAGAACCCGCGGAGGGCCGTGCTGCTGCGGCCTTCGAGACCTGGTTTGGGGCGACGAGTAAGGACATGGTACTTGATGCCGTGCCGCTCGCAAAAGGTCCGCTTCTCGGGCCGATCGCCGTCTTCGTTCACCGCGTAAACGTCGGGGCGAATCAGGGCGATCTCCGGCTCGGCGTCGAGCCAGCCGTCGCCGCTGGAGACGTAGGCCCGGCGTACGAAGCGAATTGCCCCGGCCATGTACCTCCGTTCCTGTTCGGGAAACAGCGGGTGGTGCGGGCCCTTAAGCTGCCGCACGTTCGCGTCGTGCCCGACGACGACGTGCAACTCGCCCAACTCGGCGACCTCCTCGAAAAACCGCACGTGTCCCGTGTGGAGCCAGTCGTAACAGCCGGTGACGATCACCTTCGACCGCGGGGGAGCGTCCTGCGGGCCGTCGACGTCCGTCGGCTCGGGAAAGCCGGCGAGTTCCGCGTCGCTCAATACGCGGTACTCGCCCCCCGAGGCGCGCACTAGCCGCTCGTCGACGGCATTGGCGGTACGCTCGTCGACGAACCACGCGGCTCCGGGGACGCTCTGATTAACGGCCAGTTCCGCTTCACGACCGCGATCAGCCGCCGCGAGCGGCTGGACCTGCGCGACGAACCGCACCGATTCGACGAAGTAGCGTCGCTCGGGCAGAGGAAACTTCGGCTCGGCGCCCGTCGCGGCCCGAACAACGTCGTCGTCCCACAATTGCACGCAGACCGGCCCCGTTCGGGCCGCTTCCTGCAGCAAACGGATGTGACGCGATCGGAGGTCGTCGAAGCTGGCCGAGACGTAGACCGGTTTCATAGCGAGAACGATCCAAGATACTGGGAAAGGTTTCGCCACGGAGGCGCCGAGCGACCAGCGAGAATGAACATGGGAGCCTCCGCCTCAATCCATGCCAGAACGAAGTTGCGAGTCAGTTCCGCAAGCGGTGGACTTGGCACTTGGAATCGATCTGGCCTCCGTGGCGCTACGGCGAGGACCATCAACAGCGCACATCGACGTGAAACGCCCCCGGGACGGGGTCTTCGCTGAGTACGAACAGATATCCGCCGCCGCAACCAGAGTACATGGCGCCCGGGTAGCGGGACTGATAGTGGGCGAGGATTCCCAGAAGATCGAGCGTGATCGTTCGGTGCCGCACCGTGCCGGGGAGCAGCGCCCCCCACGCCCGCATGCACTCGTTCGCTGCGGCGCCCAGCGCCCCGACGTCGCGGGCGAGGATTGCGTCGTAACAGTCGCGTCCCGAGCGGCCGAGCCGCTCGACCCATGCCGGGTCGATGGATTTCTCCTCGAGCGGGTTGTACCCCGGCGGCCGCGGCGCGACGGCGATCACGTTGACCACTTGCTCGAGCCACGCGCACGTTTCGGGATCGCAGTGCGACTCGATGCGGCAGGGAAAGATCCCCCCCTCGTGCTCCGCATCGTAATCGAGCCGGTTTACGCCGGGGTAAACCAGCCCGATCATGTCCTGCGAGCCGGAGGGTTCGTCCTTCCCCGCGTTCTCCGCAACATAGAGTTCGCGGACCAACTGGGCCGGGTCCCCGTCGGGGAGCTTGTTCCCCCACAGCGCCCGGGCCTGTTTGCGCGTCCCGGTGGCGATTCCGGCTCGCTCGATGAACGGCATCGTGGGGCGCACGCCGACGACGACCATCGAACCGGGGGGGGAGGGATTCGCGCGCGACACGAACGGCTGGTCGATCCACCCGCCGGCCAGGGCCAGCCGATACGGGACGTCGCCGATCGCGTCGGTCAGTTTCGTGTCAGAGCGATTCATGCCGACTGCAAAATGATGTTGCCGTATTGGGTGGTGTCGCCGGTGCGGATCAGCCCCGTCGCCGCCGGAACGCGGCGTTTGAAGTCGAGGTGCGGTTCAAACGCGATGGGCACGGGGGCCAACAGGTCTGAGTACTCCTCAAGTACGGTCGCGTCGTTCTCGCCCATGAATTCTTGCGCCATCCAGGCCGCGCCGATCACGAAGTTCCCGCGCAACGCCGCCAGCACCTGCCGAACGCGGGGGACGTCGTCCACGAGCGACAGGTCGACCGTCTCGACCCCCGGGAACGACGGGAACCCCCGATCGGCGATGACCAGCGTGTTCGTGTGTCGCACGCGGGCGAGCAAGTGGAGGACGTGGGGATTCAAGATTCCGGTCTTTAACATGGCGTCGAACTTGTTAGTTCTGCAGGGGGAGTTCGCCTCTTTCCTGTCGGCTCAGTTCTTTTCGAATCACATTGAATAGATCCTTGTCATCCGTGGTCAAGAACCAGACCTACCCAGTTCAGCGGACGATTGTATAAAACGCCCCGACCAAGACCGCCACGGCGACCCAGCCGGCCAGGAACCCCGCGACCGACAGCCGGGACGGTCGCAGGATCTCGAGTCCCCACGCGTCGATCAACACGCGGCGCGGGGCCGGCGTCACGCTTGCGGGAAGTCGGCAATTGTGCGCCGGCGGTTCGTCGGGCGCCACGGGGGTGCGGATCAACTCGTAGAACTGAGTCAGCTTCTCGGCGGCGACCGGCTTGGTGAGCAGGCTGACGACGATCCCGGCGACGGTCGCGGCTGCTGTGTAGAACATGACGACCCACGGCTCGCTGATTGCGAGCGAGGCGCCTTCTTTCCCCGTGGCGAGCAGGCCCCACGGTTCAGCGACGCTCCATACGGCGACATGCGCGGCCAGTTGCGGTCGAGTCGCCAGCCACCACGCGGCGAACCCGGCGAGCGTCGCCGCCCACGCCCCCGCCACGGTCGTTCGCCGCCAGAACAGCCCCAGCCAGAACGCGATCCCCATCATCGGGGCGATCCTCAGCCAAATGTCGAGCGCCTCCTTCACCCCCGGGACCCAGAACGCGAACGCCAGTCCCCCGGCGACCACCGCCAGCGAGGTCACGCGGCCGACAGTGAGATAGTGCCCTTCACTGCGTCCGAGGGCCAGCGGCTTGTACACGTTCGTCGTGAACAACCCCGCCGAGGAGATCATGAACGCGTCGCAGGAGCTCATCGCGGACGCCAAGAGCGACGCGATGAACAATCCCAACAACCCCGGCGCCAGTCGCGGCAGAAACCAGTTGGCAAGATCTCCGTAGACGTGATCGGGTTTGACTTCGTCCAGCGGGACTCCGCGGTTCATATACCACGCCACCGCGGCCAGCGCCGTGATGCACCACGCCATCGTGCAAAGTCGCTTCACGAGATTGCCGACCATGAATCCGACACGACCGTCCATTTCCGTGCGACCCGCGGCGCAAACACCCATGATGAACGGCTGAGCGACGATTCCGATCAGCGCCTGGAGGGCGTAGGCCGCGACGAAAAACGCGCTGATCTCCCCCGGAACGACCAACCGCAGCAGATCGGGATTGGAGATCGTCTCCTTGGCGCCCGCCAGTCCGCCGACCTCGCTCAGAACGAACGGCAGCAGCATGAACGAAAACGCCAAGGTGAGAATCCCTTGCACGTAGTCAGTGATGATCGCCGCCGCCAACCCCCCCGCGGCGCCATAGGCGACGAACAGCACGGTGACGGTCCAGATCGCCTTGTCCGCCGGGTAGGCGCCCCCCGTGGAGGCCTCGATGAGGGCCCCGGCGCCCTTGAGCATCAGGCCGATCTTCACTGACAGCCCGACGATTCCCACGACGGCGAACAACGCCCCGACGCTGCGATCGAACCGCAGCGTGTAGGCGTCGGCGGTCGTGGTGGCCCGCAGGCGGCGCATCACCGGGGCGATGAGCCAGTAGAACGGGGTCGCGGGAAGCCACAGCCACTGCCACCAGATGCCGGACAGGCCGTGCTGAAACGTCGTCGAGGCGACGGTCACAGCCTGATCGGCGGCGGTGCCCGTGCCGAAGGCGTTGAAGATCATCATCCCCTTGCCGAACGACCGGGGCATGAAGAAGTCGCCCGACGTCTTCACCCGCCGTGCAGTCCACGCTCCCAGCACGGTGATGCCTACCAGGTACAGTGCGATCAACAGCTTGTCGAGCAGATGCAGCTCGCTCATGGCCGGGGGGCTCCGTCCGGCTGGTTGGATCGCTCTGTTTCTGCCGCTTCTTCTGCGAGATACTCCTGGTAAGCGGCGGCGAGTTCGGACGCGTCGCTGCGACCGTCGTGCACCAGCACGCCGAATCGCAGCCGCAGCGGATGAGCAGCGCTCGCTTCGATGCGGCTCGGCTCGCCCTGCTTGAACGCTTGGCGCCCGAACGGGTTCGCCACCAGCAGCCCGTAGTCGCGGGCGTGGAACCAGCTTGGGCGAACGTTGTCAGGATGGCAGAAGATCGCGATCCCCGCGGGCGCTCCGGCGACGTCGCCGCTGAAGTCGCACCAGGGAGAAGCTTTCCCCCACACCTCGGCGCCCCCCGCCCGCCCCGCGGCGTCGAGAATGCGCCCGTTTCCCGCGGGGATGGCGCCCCGACGCTGCCGCTCGGACCGCATTTCGGTGGCGACGCGCACGCCCAGCCCCATCTCCTCTTGGTCGCCGAAGATGCATGGCTTGTCGGCAGTGAACAGCGAGTCCCACAGCAGCAGCCAACCCGACGGTCGCACGAGGATCGTCGCGCGAAACTCCTCCGCGCAGACGGTCTGCTCGGGAGAGTTCTGGTCGGCGTAACGGAACTTCGCGGACAATTCGCCGCGACCCGCGCCTCCCGCGGTCCGCATGGATCCGACGATCAGTTCGACCGCGGCCTTGTTCCGCCAGGAATCCGACCCGCTCACGTCGCCGAACGCCAACCACAACCCGGGGTGAAACGTCGGGTGGTCGGCCAGATCGTGTTGGGGATCGGGGGGGAGCCGGCGCGTCACCTCGACCCCCGCAGGGGTGCGAAGCCGAGCGAAGAAAGGGCGGGTGATTTCATCGTCGCGGTAGGAATACTCGGCGATCTGTCGTCCGTCGACCGACACGGCGACCGTTCCGGCGCCATCGTCCGACAACGAAACCTGTTCTCCTGCCGGCGCGGCCGCCTGGGCGATTGTCTCGGCGAGGAGAACAACTGCGAGCAGCCCCGGGCGCCGGGCGACATAGCGAATCGCGTTCAAGTGGCCGCCCCTTCGGGAATCGCCCAGTGACCCTCGGCCCGATACTGACGGCGGGCCAGTGCGTTTGCCTCGGCGTCTTCCAGGATGGCGCCGGTCGACGGATCGATTGCCAGCGTCCGTCCGACTCGCAGAGCGATGTTCGCGTAGTGAACCGGCGCCACGCTGGCGACGCCGACCGGGATCGGCGCATTGAGCGACTTTCCGTTGCGGATCGCCTCGATGAAGTTGTCGAGATGCGGGAACCCCGCTTCCCCCTCGGGACGGATTTCTTGCACGAGTTTGTTGTCGTCGTCGGTGATCCGCAGCTTGCCCCGTTTGCTGAGGAACATCTGCCCCTGCGTGCCGTAAAATTCGACGCCGCTGTCGCAATTCAGGGGGTAGTTCTTCGACCAGAGCCGCATCTCGAAGACCAACTGCTTCGGCTGCCCGGTTGTTTGGGCGCCAGCGTACTCGAACGTACAGGTCGCCGTATCGGGAAACTGTTGATCGTCGTTGAAGCGGTACTTCCCCCCCAGGGCCGCGACCCGCGTCGGGGGCCCCGCGACTCCAAGACCCCACTGGGCGTAGTCCAGCTCGTGCGCCCCGTCGTTGCCGACGTCGCCGGTGCCGAAGTTATGCCACCAATGCCAATGCGTGTGAAATCGATTCTCCTGAAACGGCATGAACTCCGCGGGCCCGACCCACAGGTCGTAATCGACGCCCGGCGGCGGAATCGCGGGGCTCTTGCGGCCGATGTCATCGCGACGCTGGACGTTCCAGGCCCGCGCGACGAGGACCTCGCCGATGACCCCTTCGTGCAACTGCTGGATTGCATCGCGCGTGAACGGGCGACTCCGCTGCTGCGTGCCGTGTTGAATGACGACCCCCGTGCGACGGGCGGTCTCGAGCAGCAACTCCCCTTCGCGGAGGTTGTGACAGCACGGTTTCTCCAAATAGACGTGCTTCCCCGCGTTCGCGGCGAGAATGGCGGCCGGGGCGTGCCAGTGGTCGGGGGCGGCGACGATCACGCCGTCGACGGCAGGATCGTCGAGCAGCCGTCGCAAATCGGCGACGGCCCTCTCCGCCGGGACATTGTTGGCCTTGGCCGCGGCGGCGAGCCGCGCCGCGTCGGGATCGCACACATAAGCGACTCGCCCCGTGAACGCCCGGGCGCGGACCCCGCAGCCGATGAGCGCCAGCCTCGGCTCGTCGCGCAGCGGGGCGGCGCTCCGCGCGATGCGCGGGATCGCAGCCAGCGAGGCGGTCGTCGCCAGGGACTTCAGCACGGTGCGGCGGTCGGGCGTGGTCATGATGCGGATCCTTGTTGCGATCTCGCCGAGCGGCGTCTCGCCACAGCCTCGATCGCCGCGATGATCGCCGAGTTGTCGGCGTCGCTCAGCCCTTGCTCCTCGCCGGCGACAAGCAACTCGCGATGGAGCGAGCTGACCGGCAGATCCAGCCCGGCGCGACGACCTTCGGCCAAGATCAAGTCGACGTCCTTGCGGTGCTGAGCCAAACGGGCCTCGACGGCGAAATCCCGCTCGACCATCTTGCGGCCCTTCACGTCCATGACCGCCGAGCGACTGTTGCTGTTCTTAAGCACCTCCAGCGCCGCGGACGGATCGAGACCCGCCCCCTCGGCCAGCAGCAGTCCCTCGGCCAGCGCGACGCGGTTGAGTCCCAGGATGAGGTTGTTGACCAGTTTCATCCGCGCCGCCGCGCCCCAGGGCCCG
This sequence comes from Pirellulales bacterium, assembly GCA_019636345.1. Lineage (NCBI taxonomy): Bacteria > Pseudomonadati > Planctomycetota > Planctomycetia > Pirellulales > Pirellulales bacterium. The sequence continues at coordinate 167,149 of JAHBXQ010000006.1, forward strand.
ACGTGAAATCGCCGCGGCGCGATCGCGTCCAACAGGTCGGCGTTCGCATCGATCGCCGAGCGTTCGCCGCCCAGGATCGCCAGCGCTTCGCCGCGGCGGGTCTGTTCGCTCGAAGCGGCGATCGGCGTTTCGAGATACGATATCCCCTGCTCGGCGAGTCGGGCGCCGAGCGCCGCGGTTTCATTTGGCTCGCCGGTCGTCGTGTCAATGATTGCCTGCCCGCGGCGGAGGTCCGTCTCCATCTGTGCGAGCAGCTCGACGACATGTTCCGTGCGGTACAGGCAGACGACCGCTCGACTGCACTCGGCCAGCGGGCGATCGGACCAGCGGGCCCCGCGCGCCACCAAGGGTTCGGCTTTCTCGCGGGTTCGGTTGTAAACGACCACTTCGAACCCCGCCCCCAACAACCGTTCAGCCAGTGCCGTGCCCAACAGGCCCAGCCCGATCATTGCGACGCTGCCGTTGCGGGGGTCGTTCACGTCACGCTCTCATGGTCGGATGAGCAGGAAAGGCAACCCCAAAGGCGCAAGTGCCGCCGTTGATTCGGGCTCGCTCTGCGTCGAGTCCTTCGTGCCCTTATGGTCTCTCACGCCGAAGGGATCTCTAACTCGCCAGGGTTCCGCAGATGCTCACCTCCAACCCCAACTCCGCTGCCAGGGACGCCTTGGCGAGCATCGCGCGGTCGGCCGCATCGGCGTCCGTGGCGTAGGCAACCTGGATGTGATTGCTCTTGTGGCGGGCCATCATCTGGTCGCGAGTAACGCCGTACGTCACCGCGTGCATGATCGGCCATTGAGAGGTCGTATCACGCCAGCGGCGCTCGGTCTCTTCCAGCGGAAGTTCAATGGCCTTGCCGCGGCCGAGGTCCATCTTCAACCGGCTCTCTTCAACGTAAATTCGCGACCAGACGATCTCTCCCGGCTTGGAGATCCCCTTGATCGTTCCGCCGCCGTTGGGGAAGTACATCGCGGGTTGGCGCTCGCTGGTCGCCCCTTTCCAACCTCCGGCGAAGTGTTCGGGGGGGACGCTGCCGCTGATTTCAAACACCCAGACGTACTCGTCGGTTGTCCCTGACCGGTCCCGATCGCCCCACCGCAGGTCGTGCAGCGTGTTCTCCACGGGCTGCCCCATGGCGCGATGGAGGCGGTACGTCAACAGCCCGTCGAGCCCCGCGCATTCATCGACCTCGTTGAAGTGCGGCAGCGGCTGGTTTTCGTACAGTACGCGCTTCCCGTCGCGGCTCCGCACGGGCGGCCGGGCCGAATTATTGAGCGTCCCCTCAACCAAGTCGCTCGCGGGAAGCAGGTCTTTGAGCCCCTGTTGGTACTGAATGCCAATGCAGTCGCAACCAAAATCGTCGGCGATCCGCACTGCGGCGACGTACATCTTGCACTGCAGGCGAATCTGCTCGTCGGTCAGGTGCTCGGCGTGATTGGGGCCTGTTTGGAATCGCATTCCGGCGTCTTCCATCCACATCCGCACCGCGTCGGCTTCGGCGTCGCCGACCTGGGTCGTTTCGTAGTACAGAGCCGATTGGCTCAGCCGCTCCTTGAACACGCCAGTGGGGTTGAGCAGGTGATCGGGGATGATCGCGTTGAACATCCCCATGCAGCCTTCGTCGAATACGCCCATGATCGCCTTGTTCCTGCGCAGGTCGGCGGCCAGCGATTGAGCCAGTTGCCGCTCGGCGTCGCCGACGCTGACGGCCGACAGCGGCCGCACGTGCGAGAGATCGTGCTCGACTCCGCGCCCCTCGAGCCAGTCGGCGAGCTTCTGCCGGAACCCAGCTTCGGCGAAGTCGTCGGCCCACAGCGTTGCGTACGGGACCCCCGCCTTGGTCAGCGAGCCGTTCAAATTGAGCATTCCCACCAGCCCCGGCCACGTCCCCGACCAGTTGGCGAGCGTCAGGATCGGCCCGCGGTGCGTGATCAGTCCCCCTAGCAGGTGATGCGAGTACTGCCACACCGCTTCAGCGACGATCAGCGGCGCCGCGGGGTCGAGTTGCCGGAACACGGCGAGCCCCTCTTTTTGCGAGCCGATGAACCCGTGCCGCTCAGCCTCCTTGTAAGGGTGCGCCCGCACGACGGTCCATCCAGCCGCGGCGACCGCCTCGGCGATCGCCTGCTCCATGGCGTGCTGAGCGGCCCAGCAGTTTTGATTGGCCGACAGACGCAGGTCGCCGTTGGCCATCAGGTAGACGTGACGGGGCGGCAAGGCCGCCGGCTCAGCAGCCGCGGGAAGTTCGTATGTCATGGCTCGCTGACATGGGGAGAGAAGGACGGATCACGGACAAGCAGCAGGCAATCCCAGGCAGCTGGCAATCCGCCGAATGGATTGCCTCGGAAGCCCCGATTATGCCTGCGCGAAGCCGACCTGTTAATACGCTGAAGCGCCCTGCAAGTGCAGGTTCTCCGGGCTATTCGCCAAGCTAACCCGTGACGGTTGCAGACGGCCGACCGTTTTCTGCAAAGCAGCGGGGGAACCTGCTTCTCCCCGTTCTCTGGCTCTTTAGAATCGAGAGAGGCGACGCGTCGGCCCCATTCGACGAATTTGCGTCCTTCTGCTCCGTACTTGTCCGTTTGCCTTCCTCGTACTGCTGGCTTGCGCCGATGCGTTTATTCCTTCGCCAACTCCTGTTCGCGACCGGGTGGGGGATTGCGGCGCTAGGGCCGACGACTGCGGTCGCTGCAGAGCCAGTGGAGTTTGATCGGCAGATTCGCCCGATCCTCTCGGACAAGTGTTTTCACTGCCACGGCCCCGACGCGGAGACGCGCGAGGCCGACTTGCGGCTCGACACGCCGCAGGGGCTGCTTGAAAGCGTCGTCTTGCCAGGGGCGCCCGAAGAGAGCGAACTCATTCGCCGGATTTTCAGCGAGGACGAAGACGAACGCATGCCCCCGCCCGAGACCGGGCTCTCGCTTTCCGCGGACGAAAGGGAACGCTTGCGGCAGTGGGTGCTTGCGGGCGCCACGATGACAGCACACTGGGCATTCGAGAACTTGCCGCGCCAGACGCCGCTGCCGGAACTCGCGGATCCAACTCTGGCCGCGTGGGCCAAGCGCGGAATCGACCGTTTCGTCGCAGCCCGATTGGCGAGCGAAGGACTGCAACCGTCGCCCGCGGCGGACCCGCTCCGCTGGTTGCGGCGGTCGTCGTTCGATCTCACCGGGCTCCCCCCCGAGGCGCGCGATATTGAGCGGTTCGAGACTGAACTGGCTCGGCAAGGCGCCGAGGCTGCCTATTCAGCGGCAGTCGACCGGTTCCTCGCCTCGACGGCCTACGGCGAACACATGGCGATCGGCTGGCTCGACGCGGCTCGGTACGCCGACTCGTACGGCTACCAGTCCGACCAGCTCAACTCGCAATGGCCGTGGCGGGACTGGGTCGTCCGGGCGCTGAACGCCAACATGCCATACGACCGGTTTCTCACACTGCAACTGGCCGGCGACCTCGTCGCCACGGCCGACCGGCGCGAGGCGCAGGACAACCAACTCGCGACCGCTTTGAACCGCCTTCACCGCATGACCAACGAAGGGGGCTCGATCCCCGAGGAGTGGTTGCTGGAGAATGCCGCAGATCGAACGAACGTGTTCGGCACGGCGGTGCTCGGGCTCACGCTGGAATGCGCCCGTTGTCATGATCACAAGTACGATCCGATCACGCAGCGCGACTACTTCTCGATCTTGGCGTTCTTCAATGCGATCGACGAAAACGGGCTCTACGACCACGCCTCCAAAGTCCCCGCGCCTTCGCTCCTGCTGTTGGACGACGAGCAACAAGTCGAGTACGACAAGCTCGTCGCCGCTCGCGAAGCCGCCGAGTCAGAGGCGGCGGCGCTCGCGACTCGCTCTCCGCGAGACGAGCATTACCAGGCGTGGCGCTCGACACGGGAATCAGCCATTAAAGCTCCCGCCGAGGATCTTCGCGATTGTGCGGGGCGGTTCGAGTTCGAGGGCGACCTGCAGAAGCTCCGTAATCTGGCGGACCCAGCCCAAGCGGCGATCGAAGCGACCGGCGTCGCTCCCTGCGAAGGTCGTTGCGGGCAAGGGATCGAGTTTGACGGTGATTCCGGAATAGAGTTCCCCGGGTTGCTCGCCGTCGATCACTGGGACCCCTGGACGCTCGACCTTTGGCTTCGCGACGCGGTGCAAGACGAGCGCCCGGTCGTGCTCGCCCACCGCACGTTCGGAACCGACGTGGGTTACAACGGCATGGACGTGATGCTCGAAGGGGGCCGCGTGGCGGTGCGGATCTACCGGGTATGGCCGGGGAACGGATTCGGCGTACAGACGAAGTTGCCGCTGCTGCGCGACCAGTGGCAGCATCTGGCGGTCACCTACGACGGCTCTTGCGGCGCCGAGGGAATCAAGATCTACGTCGCCGGTCGCCCGGTCGACGTCGATGTGTTGCGCGACCGTCGCATCGTCAAATCGGCGGCGACCAAGGCCCACGGCGCGGGCCACTTCGCCCTCGGCGCTCGATTTCGAGACCGCGGATTTCGGGGAGGGAGGATCGACGACCTGACGGTCTTTCGCCGGGCGCTCGCTCCCTTGGAGATCGCCGAGTTGCACGACCCCGGCTCCATCGTTGCGGCGATCGCCAGCGGCGCGCACGATAAGCAACTCCGCGAGTACTACGTCGCCGCCGTCGACGAGCCGTTGCGAACCGCCCGCGAGGAACTGCGCTCCGCACGCCGCGCTCAGGCCGAGTTCGAGGAGAACTTGCAGGAAGTTGCCGTCATGGCCGAGTTCATCGATCCGCAAACCCGCCAACGACGCGTCCCCCGAACGACTCACGTCCTGCAGCGTGGCGCCTACGACGCTCCCAAGACCGCTGCGAATCAAGTCGATCCGGACGGTTTTCAACAGATTCTGCCTCCGATGCCGGCGCCGCGACTGGGCGAATCTCGGACCCGCGCCGACCTGGCCGACTGGATTGCCGACCCCGATCATCCCCTGACGGCGCGCGTGTTCGTGAACCGGCTGTGGGCGAACTTCTTCGGCCGGGGCCTGGTCGCGACGCCGGAGAACTTCGGCAGCCAGGGCGCCGCGCCGACGCACCCCGAACTGCTCGACTGGCTCGCTCGCGACTTCGTCGACCATGGCTGGGACGTCAAGCGACTCTGCCGGCAGATCGTCCTTTCGGCGACCTATCGACAGGACTCGCGGGCAGACGCCGCTCTGCGCCAGCGCGATCCGGAGAATCTGCTGCTGGCGCGAGGCCCTGGCTTTCGCTTGTCGGGCGAGCAGCTTCGCGACCAGGCGCTTGCGGCGTCGGGGTTGTTGGTTCGCGACTTGGGGGGGGCCCCAGTCTCGCCCTATCAACCGGGCGAAGACTTGTGGCGCGAGGCGAACGCCATGTCGCCGCCTTATCAGCAATCGGTCGGCCAGGCGCTCTATCGCCGTTCGCTGTACTCGGTGTGGAAACGGACGGCGCCGCTTCCCAATATGATCGCCTTCGACGCGACGACTCGTGAAGTGTGCACTATGAGTCGTTCGCGGACGAACACGCCGCTGCAGGCGCTGGTGCTGCTGAACGACGTCCAATTCGTCGAGGCCGCCCGGGCGTTGGCGGTTCGCGTTATGCGGCAGGGCACGGGAACCGCCACCGACGATGCAGCGGCGGAGAGGCGCTTGGCAAAGGCGTTTCTTCTGACGACCGGCCGGCCGCCGGAGGAACGAGAGTTGACGCTACTGCGAGAGTTATACGACGAGCAACTGGCGATCTTTACGGCGGCGCCCGCGGAGGACGTCGCGGGCTTGTTAAAACTGGGCGAGTTCGCCCCGGACGTCCCTCCCTCCCCCGCTCTGGCGGCGATGACCGTCGCCTGTCAGGCGATCCTTAATCTCGACGCGACGATTATGCGGCGGTGACGAATGCTTTTCCGAATAATTGGGCCAGACAGAAACCGCGGGGCAATGCGGATTTCGTCGGAAGAAGTTGCTGAGTCGAATCGCATGTCGGCAGAGACCGCGCCCTTATCGCTTGTTGTTATCCCTCGTGACTCCTGAGTCTGCTGCGGCTGCTCAAACGAAATTCCACAGCGATCAATCTATCTATGAGCCTGTCGCCATCGCACCTGCCGAATGATTGGTCGCTCCGCGTGACGCGGCGGCATTTTTTCGGCGCCGGCGCCGGGTTGCTTGGCGGGGCCGCGCTGGGGTCGTTGCTCGCCGGGGCGCCGCGGGCGATCGCAGCCGGAGACTCGCCGGGAACGCCCGACTTCCTGCTCCCCGGGGTTCCCAAGGCCAAGCGGATCATCTCCCTGTTTCAATCGGGCGGTCCGTCCCAGGTGGATCTGTTCGATTACAAGCCGCTCTTGAACGAGCGGCACGGCGAGCAACTTCCCCCGTCCGTCCGCGCCGGCCAGCGACTCACGGGGATGTCGGCCAACCAATCGTCGATCCCGCTGGCCGGATCCCCGTTCAAGTTCGCCCGGTACGGCGAGTCGGGGGCTTGGCTGAGCGACCTTCTGCCCCATCATCGGCGGATCGTCGACGATTTGTGCATCGTCAAGTCGATGTACACCGAGGCGATCAATCACGATCCCGCGATCACATTCTTCCAAACCGGGTCGCAAATCGCCGGACGTCCCTCCATGGGGGCGTGGTTGTCGTACGGCCTGGGATCGACCAACGAGAACCTGCCGGCGTTTATCGTCCTGGTCACCGCCGGACAGGGGGATCAACCGCTCTACGCCCGGCTATGGGGCTCTGGGTTCCTCGACTCGCGTTATCAGGGGGTGCAGTTCCGTGCCGGCAAGGACCCGGTGCTCTACCTGAGCAACCCCGACGGGGTCTGCCGCTCGGGCCGGCGGGCGATGCTGAACAAGCTCAGCGAATTGAACCGCGTGCAGTTCGAGGCGGAACTCGATCCCGAAATCGAGTCGCGGATCGCCCAATACGAAATGGCATTTCGCATGCAGACGAGCGTCCCCGAGGCCACCGACCTGTCGAGCGAACCGGACCACGTGTTCGAGCTTTACGGCCCCGACAGCCGCAAACCCGGCACGTATGCCGCGAACTGCCTGTTGGCCCGCCGGCTTGCCGAACGGGGAGTCCGATTCATCCAGCTCTACCACCAGGGCTGGGACCAGCACGACGGCCTTCCCAAGGGGATCCGCAATCAGTGCGAAGAAACCGATCAAGCCTCTGCGGCGCTTGTGCTCGATCTGAAGCAGCGCGGGATGCTCGACGACACCCTGGTCGTGTGGGGGGGCGAGTTCGGCCGCACGAGTTACTCGCAAGGCAAGCTTACCCCCGAGGGATTCGGACGCGATCACCATCCGCGGTGCTTCACGGTTTGGCTGGCCGGCGGCGGCGTGCGGCCGGGGATCAGCTACGGCCAGACGGACGAGTTCGGCTACAACATCGCCGACGCGTCGGGAAAGCCGATCTCCCCCGCTAAAGAAGGTTTCACCCCAGGGGCGGTTCATGTCCACGATTTGCAGGCGACAATTCTTCGCCTGTTGGGGGTCGATCACACGAGGCTCGCCCATAAATATCAAGGTCGTCGGTTCCGGTTAACCGACGTCCACGGGCATGTGGTCTTGGATCTCGTGGTTTAGGTTCCGCCCAAATCTCGGGCAATCTGGAAGCGATAGCTGGGTCGGCTAGCCGCCAAACGATTGGCTTGCAGGATAGGTCGAAGGCCGCCGAGGTGCGGTCAGCGAGCCCCCGCGGCGGGGGTATCCCGGGAGAAGGGGGCTTGCCGGCGTTGCAGGCAGCCGGGGCGTTGATGCGGCATTGCGGACTTCTATTGCAACTGCAATTCCTTGCCGCCCAGAAGCCAAGCAGCCTATCCTGAATTTTGCGGAGATATGCCGCAGATCGTTGCAGGGATGCTGGCTTGTCGTACTCCTCCACCTTCCGAATAACCCGGGCCGACCCCTCGGCCTGACGGGGCTGTCCATGAGGCGTTTTCTGCTGGTTCTGGCAATATCGTGCGGAGCCGCCCAGGCCGTGGCGGACTCACCACCCGACCAGGGACGAGACCCCGCCTACGAACGGGTCATCGCCGACCGCTCCGAGAAGATTGTCGCCCAACTTGGGCTCGACGACGCGGCGTGCGCCAAGCGAGTCGCCGGGATCGTGACCGACCAGTATCGCAGTTTGAGCAAGCTCCACGCCCGACGTGACGAAGCCACCGACTCCGCCGCCAAGCAAGCCGTTGAATTGGAACTTTTCAAACTCCATCGGTCGTTCGTCGCGCGGCTGGGCGTTGAACTCACCCCCGCTCAAATTGACGGGGTCCGCGACGGCATGACGTACGGCGTCGTCCGCGGTACGTACGAGCGGTACGCGGCGCTGCTGCCGGAACTTACCGACGACGATCGGCGTCAAATCAAATCGTGGCTCCTCGAAGCCCGCGAGTACGCCATGGACGCCGGCTCAAGCGACGAAAAGCACGAATGGTTCCGCAAGTACAAAGGGCGGATCAACAACTACCTGTCCCAACGCGGTTTCGATCTGCAAGCGGCCGAAGAGCGCGAACGATTGGCCAAGAATCGCTGACAATAACGAGCCTGAAATGAACCTCTGTTTCAGGCTGCTCCCCGACGAACCTCCCGGCGCTGCACGGCGCCAGCATTGCGACGCTGCTTGATGAAGCGATATACCCTCCGCAGACGTGCCGGAATGACGCTGACGATCTGGGGATCGCTCGCGGGGTTCGCGGCTGCGCAGTATCCGACGATCACCCCCGACGTTGCGGCCGAGTCGGCGCGGCGCTACGAGGCGATGCGGCGTCGATCTGACGAAGCGTGGGCCAAGGCCAAGCCGCTTGTCGACCAGGGAGAATCCCGAGGCAAACCCTACATCCCTTGGGCGAAGAAGCCGTCCGACCTCCCTCAGGCGGAGATCCCCGCGTTCCCCGGGGCCCAAGGGGGGGGCATGTACAGTTTCGGCGGGCGCGGGGGGAAGGTGTACGTCGTCACGAGTCTGGAAGACCGCGGCCCCGGCACATTTCGCGAAGCCCTTGAAGCGGGGGGCCCGCGGTTCGTCGTATTCAACGTGGCCGGGATCATTCAGCTTAAAGAGCGGATCGTCGTCCGCGCCCCCTATTTGACCATCGACGGCGGCAGCGCCCCTGGCGACGGCGTTTGCATCGCGGGCGATACGGTCGAATTGGAGACCCACGACGTCGTCATCCGCCACATGCGATTCCGTCGCGGCGCGACCTGGGTCGGCGATCGCAACGACTCGATCGGCGGCAACCCGATTGGCAACATCATGGTCGACCACGTTTCGGCGAGTTGGGGGCTCGACGAAAACATGTCGATGTACCGCCATATGTACGACCCCGGCGACGGCTCGCCGGAGCAGAAGCTCCCTACGGTGAACATCACGATTCAGAACTCGATTTTCAGCGAAGCCCTCGACACGTACAACCACGCCTTCGGCAGCACGATCGGCGGATACAACAGCACGTTCCACCGAAATCTGTGGGCGTGCAACACCGGGCGCAATCCTAGCGTGGGGATGATCTACGACTTCACGATGGTCAACAACGTGCTGTTCAACTGGCGGCATCGCACGGTCGACGGGGGCGATCACCGCAGTTACTACACGATTCTCAACAACTATTTCAAGCCGGGACCGGCGACGCCGCGCGACCGGCCGATCGGTTGGCGGGTGCTCAAGCCGGAGAAGCGACGCAGCCCGGGTTTCAACCTCGACTTCGGCAAAGCGTACGTCGTCGGTAACGTCGTTGAAGGAAATCCTGCCGTCACGGCCGATAACTGGAACGGAGGGGTGCAGATCGAGGACGGCGAACTGTTCGCAAGCCCTGATCAAATGACGACCAAGGAGGCTCGTTCGCAGAAGGCCCCGCCGACCCCTGAGGAGCGTCGAGCCCGGGCCGAGACGCTCCGCCAACGGGTGCTGGCCGAGGTGCGAGCCGACGCGCCGTATCCCCATGCGTATCTCACGGTGACGTCGGCCGCGGTGGCGTACGAGTACGTGCTGGCCAACGCCGGCGCCACCCGACCGCGCCGCGATCCTGTCGACGAGCGGATCATCGCGGCCGTGCGGACAGGCGAGGTCTCTCACCCCGAGGGGCAAGGAATCATCACCGACGTCGAACAAGTAGGCGGATACCCCGAGTACGCGGGCGAGCCGTACTCTGACCGCGACTCCGATGGCATGCCCGACGACTGGGAACTTGCCAACGGCCTGAACCCCGACGATCCCGCTGACGCAGCCGGCGACAAGAACGGCGACGGCTATACGCACATCGAGGATTTCCTCTACGGACTGGACCCCAACGCTCTCTACGTCCCCTGGAGCGCACCGCGAACCTATCAGGACGTGTTTTGGAACTTTTGAAGCCGTAGCTCCCAGCGCATTGCCAAGGCTCGGCTTTGCACCCACCTGTAGCTCAACTGGATCCCGACCCCCGACCTCTCTCCCCATGTCACGACTCATCGCCACGTACCTGATCGAAACGCCGATCGCGCCGGAGACCGCTGCCGCCGCGCTCGCGGGCGAGCAGTCGTCGGGGACGTTCGTGGCCGTGCCGGGGGAGACGGAGTCGCTCAAGGCGCGATTCGCCGCTCGGGTCGAGTCGATCGAGGAACTCGGCGTCGTCGACGCCCCCAGTCTGCCGGGAGGGCGCGAGAATCCCCGCGGAGAATACGCCCAGGCGATCGTGCGGGTCTCTTGGCCGGTCGAGAATTTCGGGACCAATCTGCCGGCGATCGTCTCGACCGTGCAGGGAAATTTGTACGAGCTGCCCCACTTCACCGGGCTGCGGTTGCTGGATCTCGATTTCCCGGCGTCGTTTGCCGACAGCTTCGTCGGCCCTCGGTTCGGCGTCGCCGGGACCCGCCGGTTGTGCGGCGTCGACGACCAGCCGCTTATCGGCACGATCATCAAGCCGAGCGTCGGGCTCGCTCCCTCAGACACGGCCGACATGGTGCGGATGCTGGTCGCCGCAGGCGTTGACTTCATCAAGGACGACGAACTGATGGCCGACCCGCCGCACGCGCCGTTCGACGAGCGGGTCCGGGCGGTGATGCAGGTCGTCAACGACCATCGCGACCGCACCGGCAAGCAGGTCATGGTCGCCTTCAACATCAGCGACGAACTCGATCGCATGCAGGCGCATTACGACGCGATTCTCGCTCACGGCGGCTCGTGCGCCATGGTCAGCCTGAACAGCGTCGGCCTCGCGGCGGTCAAGAAGATGTGCGACCGCGGCGAATTGGCCGTCCACGGTCACCGCAACGGCTGGGGGATGCTGACGCGATGCCCGTCGTTGGGAATGGACTTCCGCGCCTATCAAAAACTGTGGCGGTTGGCCGGGATCGATCAGATTCACGTCAACGGCATCGCCAACAAATTCTGGGAACCGGACGACTCAGTCGTTGCGTCGATCTCCGCCTGCCGCGAGCCGCTCCTGGGAGGGATGGAAATCTTGCCGGTCGTCTCGTCGGGGCAATGGGGCGGACAGGCGTTCGAGACTTATCGCCGGACGAAGACCTTGGACTTGCTCTATCTTGCCGGCGGCGGGGTGCTGGCCCATCCCGGCGGTCCGGCCCAAGGGGTCGCTGCACTGCAGCAAGCGTGGCAAGCCGCGGCCGCGGGGCTCGATCTGCACCAAGCCGTCCGCGAGTTCCCGGCGCTCCGTGCCTCGGCCGAGAAGTTCGGCAGGCTTGCCGTCGCCTCCCGCAATTCGTCCGTGACGGAGGCCGCCCTGTCATGAGCGAGTTGCTGATCACCTATTTGGCGGACGACCTTACCGGCGCGACCGACGTGCTCGAGCAACTGACCGGGGCCGGGGTGCGCACCGTCCTGTTCTTCACTGCGCCTGACGCGACGACGCTCGCCCGATTTCCCGGCGTGCAAGCCATCGGAGTCGCCGGCACGGCTCGATCCTTGGGGGGCGAGGCGCTCGACCAGGAGATTCGCCCTGCCCTGGCCGCGCTTGCCGAGTTTCGCGCCCCCGTGTGTCACTACAAAGTCTGTTCGACGTTCGATTCCTCGCCCCGTCGCGGCAACATCGGCCGCGCACTCGAACTCGGCCGCGAGGTGTGCCGTCCCGCGCTGGTCGCGGTGCTCGGAGGGAGTCCGTTGTTGAATCGCTACTGCGTCTTCGGCAACTTATTCGCCGCCGGCGCCGTAGCAGTCGACGGATCGGCCTATCGGCTCGATCGCCATCCCACGGCAAGCGTTCACCCCGCGACCCCAATGACTGAGAGCGATCTCCGCCGGGTGTTGGGCGAGCAAACGAATCTCCGCATCGAGTTGTTCGACGTGCTGCAGTATCGTCGCTCGACTGACGAGCAGCGGGCCTTGCTCGCGCGGCTCCAGTCCGGCTCCGCCGCCGTGTTGTTCGACGTTCTCGAGGACTCGCACCTTGATTGCTTTGCAGCCTTGATTGAAGATTCTGCGAGTTCCGCCGCACCGGCGTTTGTCGTCGGCTCGTCCGGCGTCGAGACCGCCCTTTGCCGGCGTTGGTCGCGCGCCGGGCTGATCCCCGCAAGCGCCGCCTGGGACGAAGCGACTCTGCAGCAAGTGCTGGTCGGCTCGGGGAGCTGCTCGCCCGTGACAGCCACCCAGATCGATTGGGCGGTCCGGTCCGGTTTCGCCGAGGTCGCTCTCGACGCCCCTGCCCTTGTCTCCGCCGCGTCGACGTCGGGCGCCCTCGACCGAGCCTGTGCGGCCGCTTCGGAGCACTTGGCAGCGGGACGCAACGTGGTGGTCCACGCAGCCAAGGGCCCCGCAGACGGCCGGATCCGCGCTACGCGAGCCGCGTTAGGGGACGCTGCCGGAGCGCGATCCGCCGAAGCGCTGGGGCGCGCTATCGGTCAGTTGATCGACCGCTGCCTCGAGCATTCTCCCCGGACGCGGGTCTGTCTTGCCGGCGGAGACACGTCGAGCTTCGCCGCCCGCGAACTGGGGATTGAAGCCCTTGAGATGGCCCGTCCCTTATCGCCCGGGGCGCCCGTCTGCCGGGTCTCGGCCCCAGGTCGTGCCGCCGATCGCGTCGAATTCACGTTCAAGGGAGGTCAGGTCGGCGCCGAGCCGTTCTTTGGCCAACTCGCCGGAGGAGGACGCTGACATGGCCGACAGCGCCGAGCACAAGACCAACGGCAGCGCGAAGCGAAAAGTCGTGGCGATGATCCACACCTCGTCGACGCTCGAACCGGTGTTCGAGCGGATCCGCCGCGAGAAGGAACTCGACTTCGACATCGTGCACATTATCGACGACTCGATGATCAGCGACGTGATCGCCCAGGGAAATCTCTCGGCCGAGACCTCCGACCGCGTCTGCCGGCATATCGCCGCCGCCGAGCAGGCGGCCGCCGATTACATCATGGTCACGTGCTCGTCAATCGGCACGGCGGTCGACCAAGCGCAGGCCGGGATTCGCGTTCCGGTGATGCGCGTCGATCAACCGATGGCCGATCGGGCGGTGCTGCTGGGACGACGGATCGGCGTCCTGGCAACGCTGCGGACGACGCTCGACCCGACCTGCGAACTGATCCGCCGGCGCGCTCAGGCGATCGGCAAGGAAATCGAGATCGAGGCCCAGGTCTGCGACGGGGCGTTCGACGCCTTCCGTCAAGGGCGCTTGGCCGATCACGACCAGGCGGTCGTCGCAGCGCTGCGCAGCCTGGCTCAGCGCGTCGACGTGGTCGTCCTTGCTCAGGCGTCGATGGCCCGGGTCGCCGAGTCGATGCCGGTCGGCGAGCTGAAGGTTCCGGTCCTGTCGAGTCCGACCCTGGCGATGGAACATCTGGCAAGCATCATGTAGGCTTGCCGGTCATGCTCCTCTTCCGCAAAGCTTGTCTGCTGGTCGCGGGATCGGCCGCGATCCTGGCGACGGCGCTCTCGGCCCGCGGCAACGAAACGTGGTCAGCCGCGGCGGCTATTGCGGCGCTGGCCGCGGCAGGGGGCCTCGGAGCCGTTCCCGCTCTCGTCGGATATCAGTTCACGCTGTCGATCGTCGCCGTGGTCGGCGCGGCAATGCTGCGGCCCGCGTGGTTCTTGTCCGTCGGCCCCTTGAACGTTCTGGGGGTTGAGATTCCCGGCGTCGACCTGCGCGCTCCCGCGCTGCTGCAGGGCATCGTGCAACTGGTCATGTTCGGCATGGGGACCAAGATGAGTCTCCAAGACTTCGCCGGCGTGGCGAAGATGCCCCGGCCGGTTCTCATCGGCCTCGCTTTGCAGTTCAGCGTGATGCCGCTCACTGGATTCGCGTTGGCCACGGCGTTCGGATTCGAGCCGGAGATCGCCGCCGGCGTCGTCCTGATCGGTTCCTGCTCCAGCGGATTGGCGTCGAACGTGATGTGCTATCTGGCGGGGGCGAACCTGCCGTTATCGATCACCCTGACCGCACTGGCGACCTTGTTAGCTCCGGTGATGACCCCGTTCTGGATGCGCATCTTGGCCGGGGCGGTCGTCGAGCGAAGCTTTCTCGAAATGATGGTCGACATCGTCAAGATGACGATCGTGCCGATCGGCGCTGCAATGATCCACAACTATCTGACCACGGCGAGTCCTGCGGCTTGGCGACGGACCCTGCTGGCGGCGGCCATCGCGGCGGTCGCCTTCGTGCTAGTTCGCACCGTTGCGGCGGCCAATCTCGCCGACCCTTCCGCGCCCTTTCCCATGCCGACGACGCTGGCGTCGTATTTGCTCGCGGCGCCGGTCGCGGGGGTCGCCTATCACTTTCTCGCTGCCATGGCTCCGGGGATTGATCGCCGCATCCATCTCGTTTCCATGGCGGGGATCATTTACTTCACCGCGGTCACGACCGCCGCAGGACGCGACAACTTGCTCGTCGCCGGGCTGGCATTGTGCGCGGCTGCCGTGCTGCATAATCTAGTCGGATACGCCGCCGGGTATGGATTCAGTCGCATTGCGGGACTCGATCGCGAGTCGGCGCTGACGGTCGGATTCGAGGTTGGCATGCAGAACGGCGGCATGGCTGCGGGGCTCGCCAGCGCCATGGGAAAGTTGTCGACGCTCGGCTTGGCCGCGGCCGTGTTTAGCCCGTGGATGAACGTGTCGGGGTCATTGTGGGCCAACCATCTGCGGCGACGGCGGAGTGAAGCTCGCGCCGCCGCCGGCGACGCTGCGAGCGACTCCGCTCTCCCGTTGCCCGCGGCGCCCGTCCCTCCTGACAGCGTCTGACCTGGTCGATCACGCCGATGCTCGTCTCCTCCCGTAGTTCAATCCGACTCGCCCTCGCGACCGCCGCGGCGGCGCCCCTGCTGGTCGTCGCTTCCTGGCGGTCAAGCTTGGCGGCGGAACCGCTCGTCGGCATGGGGCCCGACGGCAAGCTCGTCTATCGCGTCGATGAGCTCGGCAATCGCGTGCCCGATTTCTCGTCCTGCGGTTACGCCCGCAGCGAACGCCCGATTCCCGAGGCGCCGGTCGTCCTCACGGTCGCTCCGGCGGAAGGTGACGACGGTCCGCGAATCCAAGCCGCGCTCGACTTCGCGGGGAGCCCTTCGGACACGACCAAGGGGCCGCGTGCCGTACTGTTGCTCCCGGGCGACTTTGAGATCGCCGGACAATTGCGCATCCCCGCGGGAACCGTTCTGCGCGGTTCGGGCGCCGGCCCGGGGGGGACGGTGTTACGGGCGACGGGAGCCGATCGCCGGGCGGTCGTCGCAGTCCTCGGCCGCGGCGAGCCGGAACTGGCGGGCGATCCCGTCGCCGTTCGCGACGAATACGTGCCGGTCGGTGCGACGCGACTCCCCCTTGCGGCGTCCGCTGCCTTGGCCGTCGGCGACCGCGTGCAGGTCGTTCGCCCTTCGACTGCCGAGTGGATTGCCGAGATCGGCGCCGACGCGTTTGGAGTCGGCTGGCGCCCTGGCTCGCGCGATCTTCGTTGGGAACGCACAGTGATTGCGGTCGACGACGTCGCGATCGAGCTCGACGCGCCGGTGACGACGGCGCTCGATCCCCGTCGGAGCGGAGGTTACGTCCAGCCGTTTCAGTGGAGCAAGCGGATCGCCGACGTCGGAGTCGAAGATCTGACGATCGAAGCGGTCGTCGACTCCGACAATCCGTGCGACGAAGATCACGCGTGGTACGGGGTTGAGATCGATCGTGCCGAGAACTGCTGGGTCCGTCGCGTGCGGTTTCGCAAGCTGGCTGGAGGAGCGGTGCATTTGGGGACGGAGACTGTTCGCATCACAGTCGCCGACTGTGTTTCGCAGGAGCCCGTCTCTGAGCATGCCGGGTATCGTCGTCATACATTCTTCACGCTCGGGCAACAGGGGCTTTTTGTGCGGTGCTGGTCCGAACAGGGACGGCACGATTTTGCGATCGGGCACTGTGCCGCGGGACCGAACGCGTTCGTCAACTGTTTCGCTTACAAAGCCCTCGACTTCAGCGGGCCGATTGAAAGCTGGGCGTCAGGCGCCCTGTACGACAATGTGCGGATCGACGGCCATGATCTGTGCCTTCAGAACAACTGGGCGGCGCCGCCAGGGACCGGCTGGTCGGCTGCCAACTGCCTGCTGTGGCAATGTCGGGCGGCGACGGTCCGCTGCTTCCGGCCCCCGGGCGCCCAAAACTGGTCAGTCGGCAATTGGGCCGTCTTCGCCGGCGACGGGGTCGTCGAATCTCCCAGCGACTTTGTGAAGCCGCAGAGTCTGTTTCAGACGCAACTTGCCGAGCGCGTCGGGCGTGACGCCGCCGAGGCCCTGGAACCGTTCCTGGGCAAGCCAATCGGGGCCACGAACCCCACGTACGCCGAAGCCGAGCGATTCGTCGCCCAATCGAGCGTCCCGGCTCGTCAACTGCGGGACGTGATCGAAGAGAACCTCGCTACGGCGAGCAACGAGAGATCGAGTCGCACCGCGAAGGGCTCTCGCTCGCTGCCTCAGATTCTCGCCGAGCGGTCGGATCTCCGCGCACCGAAGACGATCGACGCGGAGGCAGCCGCTCGGCCGATCCGACTCGCGAACGGCTGGCTGGTGATCGGCGACGGCGTGCTCGTCGGCAAGCGGTACTCCCCTCCGTGGTGGCGCGGTACGATGCGCGCCGATGGCGCCCGCGAGTTCGGCCCTTCGGTCACGCGATTCGCCCCGGGCCGCAGCGGCCCCGGTCTCACGGACGACGTGCCGACCGTCGCCGCCCAACTCGCCGCGGCGGGGTACGCGGCGTACGACCATCATTACGGCCTGTGGTACGATCGTCGTCGTGACGACCACCTGATGGTCCGTCGCGCCGACGGCGCCGCGGCTCCCCCGTTCTACGAACAGCCCTTCGCTCGCACTGGCCGAGACGCGGCCTGGGACGGCCTGAGCAAGTACGATCTCACGCGATTCAATCCGTGGTATTGGAATCGGCTGCGCCAATTGGCCGGCGAGTGCGACGCGCGCGGAACGCTGCTCATTCACCAGCACTATTTTCAACACAATATTCTCGAAGCGGGAGCTCACTGGGTCGACTCCCCCTGGCGTCCCGCGAACAACGTCAATGACGCCGGCCTCCCCGAGCCGCCGCCGTACATCGGCGACAAGCGGATCTTTGTGGCTCATGAATTCTACGATCCCGCGAACGAGTCGCTGCGGCGGCTCCACCGCGGATACGTTCGCCAGTGTCTCGACGCGTTTGCCGATCGCACAAACGTGGTTCACTCGATTGGCGCCGAGTACACCGGCCCGCGGGAGTTCGTCGAGTTCTGGCTCGATGAAATCGCGGCGTGGCAGCAAGACAACGAGCGTGATGCACTGGTCGGGCTCGCCTGCACCAAGGACGTGCAGGACGCGATCCTGGCTGATAATGCGAGACGAGAGATCGTCGACGTGATCGACGTTCGTTACTGGTGCTACGACAAGAACCTTAACTTGTACGCCCCGCCGGGGGGCGTCAACTTGGCGCCGAGGCAGCATCTGCGGCAGTTGCAGCCCGAGGCCGGCTCGTTTGCGGCGATCGTCAAGGCGGTCTCTGAGACGCGCACGCAGCACCCTGACAAGGCGGTCACGTTCTTCGCCGGCGAGAACTGCCGCACCGGCGAAGACGGTTGGGCCGTGCTGGTCGGAGGCGGGTCGCTGGCCGACGTGCCGCTGTCGCCTGACCTCGCCGCAGCGGTCGTCGCCATGCGCCCGGCGCCAGGGGCCGTCGACGGGGGGTGGGCGCTAGCCGACGACAAAAACTGCTGGCTCATTTGCCTCGACCCCGCCGGCAAGCAAACAAGCATCCGTGGTTTGCGGTCCCGGGGACGATACCGAGCGACCTGGATCGACGAACGAACAGGCGCCGCGACGCGCTCGGATGACCTGCTCGTCTCGCCCTCCGGAACGTTGACGCTGCCGAGGCGGGGTCGCGTTTGCCGGCTAGAATTGCTCGGCCCGTAATCACGGCAGTCGTCGACGACGAAGGCGCCCTCGTCAATGCTTTGCCCGCGAAGCGTTTGCTACTCGACTCGCAGCCACACGCTCATCTCTCCTGGGCCGCGATTGTTCCACGCGAAATAGGGGACAAGCAGCACTCCGACCGGCTCGCCAGCGTCACGAGTCAACTCGCGGTAGAGACGATCGCCCCAGGGGATCGTTTTGCGGAATGTCGCCGTCGTTTGCAGCGTCGCCGCCCCTGCAAGGAGGTCCGGCGAACGCTGGGCTACGAACGTTGCATCCGATGCCAGCACAATCTCGTCCATCTTCGTCCCCGCAGGCAAATCGGCCGATTCCAGACAGTACACGATTGGTCCGCGCACCACGGCGACCTGCCCGGTCGCTTCCTCGACAAGGGGGTGAGCTTCGATCAGCCTGGCGCGCAGCGGCAAGTTCAGTCCGACGACGTCGCCGGGGCTCCAGCGGCGGCGCAACTCGGCGTAGGAACCAGCCGCGGCCGCCATCGCCGCCGGTTCGCTGTTGATCGTGATCGCCGCCTCGTCGGCCCAAGCCGGGATCCGCAGCCGCACCGCGAACGGCTCGGCGGTGCATTCGTCGACGGAAATCCGGATCGCGCCGTCCCAGGGATACCCGGTCGTCATGGTCCACCGCAGCGGCTGGCTCCGCAGCGTGGTCGTCAACCGATGACTGCCGTAAAGGTTCACCGTGATCGCGTCCTCGCTTGCGGCAAGTGCATACCCGCCGACCTGGGCGATGATTCGCAGCAGATTCGGCGGACAACAGAACGACGTGAAGAAGGGCTGCCGAGTGCGCGGGAACCGTAACTCGGTCGGCAGCGGATCGACGACCCGCAGCGGGTTCGAGTAGAAGTAGTTCGTTCCCGCGAGGTCGACTCCGGCCAGAACGCTGTTGTAGAGGGCGGTCTCGACGGCGTCGGCGTACTTCGCTTCGCCGGTCAGCAGCATCATTCGCCAACTCCACATCATGCCGGCGATATTGGCGCAGGTTTCGTTGTGGGCCGTCGTCTGCGGCAATTGATAATTGCGACCGTAGGCCTGATGGATGCGCGTGATTTGCTCCTGGGCCGCCGCCCCGTCGGGCGAGGCGCCGTCGTAGAGCGCCCCGCATCCCCCGGTCACGTACTGCTTCTTCGTCGCCAGACTGTGCCACAACGTCGGCAGCGGCGCAAACATGGATTCTCGCCCGGTGGCCGCGAACAGGTCCGCGGCTCCGCAATAGAGATAATTGGCCCGCACGGCATGGCCGACAACTTCGTCTTGGCGATTCCAAGGGACGCGATCCTGATTGTCGTCTCCTCCGGCTGAAACGAGGTCGCGCATCGCGAACAGCCGCTCCGCCAGTTCCAGGTGGGCCGGATCGCCCGTTTCGCGAGCGAGGTCGACCAGCCCGATGTAGTGAGCCGGGCAGACCGAATTGCGGGCCAGTTCCGGAGTCGGGTTCTGGAACGCGACGTTGAGGAATTCCGCGGCCTTCTCGGCGACCGTCAGCAGTTCGGTCCTCCCCGTCGTCCGGTGATCGAGGCAGGCGGTCGTCATGAGATGGCCCATGTTGTACATCTCAAACGCGAACCGATCGCCGAACGGCTGGGCCGATCGATCGCCGTTTCGTTGGCGGATAAGGATCGGCGTGTGGAGATAGCCGTCCTCCCGTTGTGCAGCCGCGATCGCCGCGATCGATCGGTCTATGAGGCGCCCGAGCGCCGGATCGGGCTTCATCGCGTGGCTTGCCAGCGCCGCTTCCAGCCACTTGTAGAAGTCGCCGTCATTCCACTGGGCGCCGTGATACGCGCCCCGCTTCATCCCGGCGGCGATTTCGAAGTGTTCCAGAAACGGCTTGTAGGTCCCCTGCTCCATGAGGCGCCCCATTGCAGGGATTGACGCTTCGCGACACACCGCGACTCGCTCCGCGAGAAATCCGTCGGTCCACGCAACGCTGCGAAAATCAATCGGCCGCAGCACCGCATAGGGTCCGTACGCGGAAGTCGTCTCCGAAGCACTGGCGGAACGAGCTGCAACCGCCAGCGCGAGGAGCAGAAGTACGCCGCTTCTCTTCACAAGTCCAAAAAGAAGTCCCGTGCACGTGCGCGAAGGCGCAAAGCGTCGCGGCAGGCGCCCCTTACTAGGGGGTCTTGCTGGGACAAACAGCAAGTGCCTTGGAATTGCCATCAATACGCTAGCGCGTCCTGGACCTAGCGGTTCACAGCGTGAAATCAGCGCCGACGAGCCGCGATGCCTCATCGAACTTCGTTCGGTGCTCCAGTCAGATTTGCGCCTGAGCGTCTCTGCGCGAACGTCATGGACAGAACGCAACTCGGAATCGCTCGGACAGCGCCGCGAAGGCAGTCCGGCGGCGATCGACGCCGGGGCGAGGATTTGCGACGACGCACTGGTAAAATACATAAAATGGCTGTTGAGACCGAGACCGTGACAAGGCATAGTTCAAGCGGCCCTTTGCCGCCGACCGCCGCTGCGACTAGCATGACGGGCGTTGGTTGCAGGACAAGTCTCGGCGAGCGAAACCATGTGGCGGAATCTACGCAAGCGACGACTTCGTCCGGCGCTTGGCACGGCGCTCGCGCCGTTGTTCCTCGTCGCCGCCGGCCCCGTCGCGGCGGGCGATTTTGCCGTCCTGCAACCGGACGACTACCGCCATTATACCGAGCGGTTCGCCGCCAGCGACGACGAAAGCGTCGTCAACCTCGTCCCGAACGCCACGGCCTGGGAGTGGATGGAAGCCGGGGCGCCGTTGTTCGCGTGTCCGTCCGCGCGGTTCGAGGAAACCTACTACTTTCGCTGGTGGAGCTACCGCAAACATCTCAAGCAGACTCCTCAGGGCGTTCTGTTGACTGAGTTCCTCACGCCCGTCAGCCACGGGGGGCCGTACAACACGATCTCCTGCGCCGCGGGGCACCACGTGGCCGAGGGTCGTTGGCTGCGCGAGCAGGAGTTTCTTGACGACTACGCCCGGTATTGGTTCCGCGGCGGTCCGTCGGGAGGGCCGGCGCCGCACTTCCGCAACTTCAGCAGTTGGCTCACCGTGGCGCTGTGGGAACGACGACTGGCCGTTGGCGACGACCTGCTCGTGCGCGACCTGCTTGACGACATGGTCGACGACTACCGCGCGTGGGAATCCGAGCGGCAAGTGCGCGGCGGCCTGTTCTGGCAATTCGACGTCCGCGACGGGATGGAGGAGTCGATCAGCGGCGGCCGCCGCGAGCGGAACCTCCGCCCCACGATCAACAGTTACATGGCGGCCAACGCCAGCGCCATTGCTGACATTGCCGACGCGGCGGGACGATCCGATCTGGCCGAGGAGTTCGCCGCCAAAGCGAACCGATTGCGTGAACTGCTCAACGCTCGCTTGTGGGACGTGCAGGCCCAGTTCTACAAAGTTCGTCGCCCTAACGGTGCATTTTCCGATGCCCGCGAAGCGATCGGCTTTCTCCCCTGGCGATTCGGTCTGGCGCCCGCCGAGTATGCGCCGGCCTGGAAGCAGTTGACCGACTCGGACGGGTTTCGCGCTCCGCGCGGGCTCACGACCGCCGAACGCCGCCATCCCCAATTTCGCACCCACGGCACGGGGACCTGCGAGTGGGACGGCGCCGTCTGGCCGTTCGCCTCCAGTCAGACGCTCGACGCGCTGCAGAACTTCCTTCGCAGC
Organism: Pirellulales bacterium; assembly: GCA_019636345.1. Taxonomy (NCBI): domain Bacteria; kingdom Pseudomonadati; phylum Planctomycetota; class Planctomycetia; order Pirellulales; species Pirellulales bacterium. The sequence goes on from JAHBXQ010000006.1 coordinate 189,149, forward strand.
GACGATGTGCCGAAAGCATCTCGGCCGGTCTCGAAGCGGGACTTCTTCGAGCAATTGCTCGTCTATGCGGAAGCTCATCAGCGGGACGGCGTCGCCTATCTCGGCGAGTACTACGACGAGACGACCGGCAAGTGGCTCATCACCGGGCCCAAGGAACGGCGGAGCCGATACTACAATCACTCGACCTTCGCCGACCTTGTGATCCGCGGGCTGACGGGAATCGTACCGCGGGCGGACGACGTGTTGGTCGTCGATCCGCTGTTGCCGGAGGATGGTTGGGACTGGTTTTGTCTCGATGGCGTTCCCTACCACGGCCGGCTGGTGACGATCGTGTGGGATAGGGACGGCCGGCGGTTTGATCGAGGCGCAGGGTTGTCCGTGCTGGTCGACGGTCGCGAGGCGGCCCGCGCGCCGAGGCTGTCACGTCTGGAGATCGACTTGACCCGCATTCGCTAAGCTGTTGCTTCTCACTGAGACTGACCCTGCTAGGCGCAAGCGGCCCTCGCTTACGCACTTTTCATAGGAACGAAGTCAATATGCCTGCTCGACGACGAATCGCTCTTTGTCAATTGTCCCTCGCACTGGCTGCCGCCCTCGCAAGTCCTGCAGCGGTTCGCGCCGCAGGGGCTTCGTCGCTGGAGTTGTGGTACGAAACGTCGGCCGAGCGGTGGACGGAGGCCCTGCCGGTCGGCAACGGATCGCTGGGGGCGATGGTCTACGGCGGGGCGATTCGCGATCGACTGCAGTTCAATCTCGACACCCTTTGGAAGGGGAGCCCGCACGATTACGCCCACCCCGGCGCCGCCAAGGCGCTTCCCGAACTCCGCGCGCTGTTGTTTGCCGGCCAGCAGCGTGAAGCCGAGCAACTCGCCGGCGAGCGGTTCATGTCGATCCCGCTGGGACAATCGGCGTACCAGCCATGCGGCGATTTGTGGATCGAGATTCCCGGAGCCGACGTCGCTGAGGTCGCCGACTTTCGCCGTAGTCTCGACCTGAAAACGGCGGTGGCGACGACCTCGTTCCGCTTGGGCGATTCACGTTGCACCCGTCGCGTCCTGTCAAGTTTCCCCGCCGGGGCGATCTTCGTCGAATTGACGAGCGATCGCCCGCAGGGTTTGGAGTTCGTTCTCCGCATAACCAGCCCGCACAAGCTTGCCGAGAGTCGACCCGCGGGAGAGAACGGCTTGGAACTCGTCGGCCGCGTCGGCGACGGTTCCCCGGGCTCCCCCGAGCGGCTGGAGGATCGCATGCGGTTCGCAGCCCAGGTGCGCGTCCTGGAAACCGACGGCGCGGTCGAAGTTTCTCCGGGAGGCCTCCGCGTCGCGGGCGCCACGCGGGCCACGCTCGCTCTGACCGGGGCGACCAACTTCAAGAGTCCCGACGAACTGGACGATGCACGCCTTGACCAAGCGAACCAGCGGATCGCCACGCTTCGCGGCACGACGTTCGCCGCGGCGCTCGCCGAGCACTTGGCCGACTACCAGCCGCGGTTCGGCACGGTTTCAATCTCGCTCGGGCCGAAGTCGACCGATTCGCAACCGGCGGAGGCTTTGCCGACCGATCGCCGCTTGGTCCGCTCGCGCGACGTGCCCGATCCCTCGCTGGCCGCTCTGTTCTTTCAATACGGCCGGTATTTGATGCTCGCTTCAAGTCGCCCTGGCAGCCAGCCGGCGAACCTGCAAGGAATTTGGAACGACCAACTCAACCCGCCGTGGGGAAGCAAGTACACCACGAACATCAACGCCGAGATGAATTACTGGCCGATTGAACCGGCTCATCTCACCGAGTGCGTCGAGCCGTTGTTCACAGCCCTCGGCGAGATCGCTCGATCCGGCTCCCAAACGGCCCGCGTCTACTACGACGCCCCAGGGTGGGTCCTCCACCACAACTTCGACCTGTGGCGGGGCACGGCGCCGATCAACGCCTCGGACCACGGCATCTGGCCGACCGGCGGGGCGTGGTTGTGCGAGCACCTGTGGCAGCGGTGGCTGTACGGCGGCGATCGTGAGTTTCTGCAAACGACCGCCTACCCGCTAATGAAAGGCTCCGCGGAGTTTCACGCCGACCAACTCGTCGAGGACCCGCGCGAGCCGGAGCGGTTCCTTGTGAGCGGGCCGAGCAACTCGCCCGAACAGGGGGGATTGGTGATGGGGCCGACGATGGATCACCAGATCATCCGCAGCTTGTTCGCCAATACGATCGCCGCTGCCGACGAGTTGGGAGTTGATCGCGAATTTCGCGATCGGCTGGCCGAATTGCGAACTCGGATCGCCCCCCATCGCATCGGCCGTCATGGGCAACTTCAGGAATGGCTGGAAGACGTCGACAATCCGAGCAACCAACACCGGCACGTGTCGCACCTGTGGGGCGTTTACCCAGGCGACGAGATCACGCCTGACGAGCCGGAGTTGTTCCGCGCGGCGCAGGTCTCGCTCGACCACCGCGGCGACGGCGGGACAGGCTGGTCGCGGGCGTGGAAGGTGAACCTGTGGGCCCGCTTCCGCGACGGCGATCGCGCCCATCGCGTGCTGCACGATCTGCTGCAACTGACCGACTCGCCCCTGGTCGAGTACACGGGAGGAGGCGTCTATCCGAACCTGTTCGACTCTCATCCGCCGTTTCAAATCGACGGCAACTTCGGCGCCGTCAGCGGCATCTGCGAGATGCTCGTCCAGTCGCATCGCACGACGACCGACGGTCGCCCGCGGATCGAACTCCTCCCGGCACTTCCCGCCGCCTGGAGCACCGGCAGCGTCCGCGGCCTGCGGACCCGCGGCGGATTTGAACTGGAGTTCTCATGGAGCGACTCCCGACTCGACGCGGTCCGCGTGAGCAACCCCCGCGGCGGCGCGGCCTTCGTCGAGTTCGAGGACCTGAGTCATTCCGTCGAACTCGCCCCCGGCGAGTCGGCGGATCTTGCCGATTGGCGGTAACGGCTGGGCCATGGGGCATGGGGCATGGGGCGATAGTACGATCGCACGCGAGCCGATTAAGACATGATCCCCCTGTCCCAAGGCCCGATCGTCCCCCAGTTTTCTGGCCGCCCCTATTCCGTCCCCCCCTCCCCAAACACGGCCTTCAAATAGCGCGCGTTCGCCCCGAAATTGCCGACGACGTCGCGAGTCCGCGTCGCGTCGCGCGACCGTTCCATGACGAGCCAGCCGTACCATTGCAGTTCGTCGAGCGTCGCCTTGACGGCGTGCAGGTCGAGCCGCCGGTTGTGCTCCAACAGCACGCCGTCCTCGTCGGTGCAGTGGATCTGGCATACGTATTCGCGGCCGAGCGTCCGAAGTTCCTGGCACACGTCGCGGCCCGCTTGCAGGGCGTTTGCGAAGTTGAAATAACTGCGGATCGTCGGCGAGTCGATCTCCTCGAGCAGCCGGCGTTCCTCCGCCGCGTCTAACGCCGTTTCGATCCCCACAATCACCCCCGCCTCAGCGGCGCGGGCGCCGACCTTCTGCAGCCGCTCGACGATTACGGGCCGCAACTCGGGACGCTTTTGCAAGTCTCCCTGGACCCCCAGCGGCAAGAATGCGATGCGGACCCCCAGGGCCGTCATCGTGGCGAGACAATCGCCGACCATTCGCTGGTAAGTCGGCCGCTCGGCGAACGACTGTGCGTAGAACCCCGACATCGCGACGCTGCAGATTTGCACGCCGGTCGTCTGCGACTCGTCGAGAAACTGTCGCTGCACGTCGGGGTCGGCCAGAGCGTTCTCGAACGTCTCCCGCGCCCCGAGCGAGCCCATGTCGAGCTCGATCCCGTCGGCGCCAATTTCCTGCGCGCGGCCGAACGCCCCCAGTTTCTGGCGTTTAAGGATCATCCAGTCGCACACGCCAATGGGGCGTCGGCCTTTCTCATCCCCAGGCTTGGCCGCCTCGGCCAAGGCGCCAGTCTGCGACGTCAAGATCCCTGCGGCAACAGCGCCCAAAGTGCGACGAAGAAACAATCGTCGATCGACGGAGGCGAACGATTCTCGTAACGGCATGGTGCATTACCAGACGACAGGCTGCCGTGCGACCTCGGCTGGGTCGCCGCTTGGCGGCAGGGGACGAAAACTCAGGTCAAGTTCGTATGGTTGAACCGGGACGGCGTACTTGGCCAGCACCCCGGGGCCGCAACTGCTGTTCCCCAGGCCGCACATCCGAGCGTCGAGCGACAGATACGTCTCGCCGCTGCGATCGAGTTCGAAGTCATGATTCGCGCTCGCCAGGGCCTGTGCCGAGCAGGGGAGCGCCGACGCGGAGATCGGCGCTCCTTCGCTCTTGACGACCACTCCGCCGGATCGCTCCGAGTCGCAAAGCGCAATCCAGCGCACTCTTTCTTTGTTGCCTGACTCCTGAGGCCGTGGATACGGAAGCACTTGGTCGGCCACGTTGCCCGAATAGATCCCCAGCGGATTGGCGAGCAGCCGGTCGGGATAAGTCTCGTCGGGACCGTGGCCGAACCAGCGGATGACGTTCAACTCGCGCGGCGCCCGCAAGCGCACGCCAATCCGCGGCAGCGGGGGCAGTTCGCCATGCGGTTCGACGCTCCACTGGAGCCGCACAAGCCCGTCGCTGCGGATCGTCCACACGGCCCGCTCGCGGAACTCGCCAGCGGACGCTTGCGCCGTGGTGCGAACAGTGATGCGACAAACGCCGGGTCCGATCCGCTCGGCTTGGCACGACTGAGCGGCGCGCGCGAGCTTGTCCAGCCCGGCCTCTCGCCAACTGTCAGCCAACCAGCCGCCGAAACCGCGATCGTTGTCGACAGGGGCGCGATAAGCCTGCACAACCGGCCCTGCAGGATCTCCGGGGCGGGACTCGGCGAGAACCTTCACTCCGTCGAGGGTCAGTTCCGCAAGGGCCGCCGAAACGCGCTCGAATCTCGCCTGCAGGCGTTCGCTGCGGAGAACGATTGCGTCTGCGGATTCTTCAACCGCTAACCTCGGCAGCGCCGTCGCCGGAGCAACAGGTCTCGCAGGCGACAACACCTCCTCGGGCAATTGCACAGGGATCGTCGCCGACGCGATGCAATGGTTGTCAGCGGCCCACGGCGACTCGCTCGCCGTGACCAGCCGCACCTCCATGGCGTATTCTCCGCGGGGGAGCGGCATTCGTCGTCGGTCGAGAGACAACGTCGGCAAGACGATCCCAGTCGACCCTGGCGGGATAGTCGGGGAGTCAGTCACGGTCTCGCTGACCACGTCTTCCCCGTCCCGACGCAAGAGTGTCCGCAGCTGGTATTGCGACAAGTCGAGATGCGCATGCCGGTTCGTCAGCGTCACCCTTGGCCGCAGCGGATCGCTCGCATCGATCGTGATCGCGACTGGGGAATACGCTGCCTGCACTTCGCGGTATTTCGGAGTCAGCGTTCGGTCGGACAGCATGATGCCGTTGAGACAGAACGCCCGCAGGTTTGGCCGATCGCCGAAGTCGCCCCCGTACGCCGTGAATCGTCGTCCGGCGTCGTCGTTCGGGATGTCTTTGAACAGCCCCTGATCGCACCAATCCCAGATGAACCCTCCCAGCAATCGGGGATGTGCGTAGATCTCAGTCCAATACTCGCCAAGGTTGCCCATAGCGTTGCCCATGGCATGAGCGTATTCGCTGGCAATGACGGGGCGATCGTCCGCCGGGTTGGTTGCCAGATCGACCAGCCGCTCCCAGCGGGCGTTCTCAGGACGTTCGGTCGCAGGGGCCGAGTCGCTGGCAGCCATTTCTCCCAACCGCGGCGGGTTGAGATATTTGCCGGCGACCCGCGGATAGAATCGCCCCCTGACGTCGACCGTCGCCGGATCGCGGGGGTGATCCTGGGCGCCCTCGTAATGGATCGGCCGCGTCGGGTCGAACGCCTTGAGCCACCCCGCCGCGGCCGCGAAGTTGGGGCCGTACCCCGACTCGTTTCCCAGCGACCACATGACGACCGACGGATGGTTCTTGTCGCGTTCGGCGAGCCGGACGATGCGATCCAGGAAGGCTGCACTCCATCGCGGATCGCTCGCCAGCCGGCCGCGCAGGCCATGCGTTTCCAGGTCGGCTTCGTCCATGACGTACAAGCCGTATTCGTCGCACAGTTCGTACCATCGAGGATGGTGAGGATAGTGGGCCGTACGCACGGCGTTGACATTCGCCTGCTTCATGAGACGCACGTCTTGGATCATCCTTGCTTCCGAAAGGGCGTGGCCTTGTTCGGGGTCGTGCTCATGCCGGTTTACGCCGCGGAGTTTGACCGGCCGCCCGTTGACCAGCATCTCGCTCCCGCGGATTTCAATCCTTCGGAAGCCGACATCGCAGCCGACCGTCTCGACGACCTGGCCGGCGGGATTCGAGAGGGCCAGCACCAGACGATAGAGATTCGGGGTCTCGGCCGTCCACTTGAGCGGATTCAACACGATCCCGCGTAGCCAGCCGAACCTCGGCAGCCCACGTTGAGGCGTTCGGTCGACGAGAAGACTTGCTTGGGAGTCGCGGTTGAGGATCGGCGCCACGTCGGCCGCCGGCGGCACGGCGAGCGCCTCGCGCCCCGCGGCGTCGAAGAGTCGCGCGGTAATCCGCCAGCCGGCTAGGTCAATTTCTGCGTCGGCCTCGAACTCCGGCTCGACGACAAGCTCGGCATCGCGATACGCGCCGTCCAACTCGGTGCGCACCGCGAAATCGGCGATCCGCACCCGTCCGGGGCTGTAGCAGACCACGTCGCGGGCGATTCCGCTCAGCCGCCACATGTCCTGATCTTCCAGGTAGCTGCCGTCGCACCACCGGAACACTTGAACGGCAAGCTCGTTTTCGCCAGGCTCGACGAACTCGGTTACGTCGAATTCTGCGGGGCAGCGGCTTCCCTGGCTGTAACCGACCAGTCGGCCGCCTACCCACACATAGAACGCGCTCTCGACCCCGGCGAAGTGCAGGATCGTCCGCCGCTCGCTCCACGCAGCGGGGACCGTAAACGTGCGGCGGTAGCAACCCGTCGGATTCCTCTCGCGGAACGCCGTATACTCTTCGGGGGGCGTGCTGGTCACTCGCGGCGGGTCGATCCGAAACGGATAGCCCGCGCTCACGTAAATCGGCGTCCCGTAGCCGTGCAGTTCCCAATTCGAGGGGACGGGGACCGTGTCCCATTGCGAGTCGTCAAACCTCTTGGCGAAGAAATCCGTCGGCGCCGAGGCCGGGGCAGGGCTCCAGCTGAAACGCCACTCGCCGTTCAGCGAGCGAAAATAGGGAGACTCCTCGCACCGGCCGCGCTGTGCCTGCTCGATGGTCGCAAACGGAAAGAACGTGGCCCGAGCCGGCAAGCGATTGCGGTGGAGGACTTGCTCGTTCTCCCAATCGGGCGGATCGGCGGCGGCGACCGGCGTACAAACCATCGCCGCTGCGAAGATCCATCCCGCCAGGACTCTGGCAATACGCCGAGGAATCTCGCCCTCCGCTTCGATCATGACCCCGCCCCAGTTCGCGCCTCGCGCACCTGACCGTCGAGCTGCAATTCGCCGTCGATCGTCACGGTCTCGCGCGGCGCGAGATTCAACTCGACCCGCCGCTGGCCGTTGCGGACGAGGACGGTCTGGCGGGTGTTTGAGCGCAGCCGGGCCTGAGTCAGGGCGCCGTCGCGCCACGTCGCCGAGACCTCGATCCCCCCGCGGCCGCAGAAATTGGCGAACTCCCCGGCCCGCCAGGCAGGGGGGAGTGCGGGCAACAGGTCAATCTCCGCCCGCGGCGCCGCAGGGGGACCGCTCAGCCGGCTCTGCAGCAGCATCTCGGCGATTGCCGCGGTCCCGCCGAAGTTGCCGTCGATTTGAAACGGCGGATGGGCGTCGAACAGGTTCGGATATGAGCCTCCTTTGAGCGCGATGTCATTCGCGCCGATCGAAATCGGCATGAAGTGTCGCCGCAGGAGTTTGTGAGCCCGTTCGCCGTCCCCCAGCCGGGCCCACATGGCAATCTTGTACGCCAAACTCCATCCGGTGCCGTCGTCACCCCGGCCGTCGAGCGACTTGCGCGCCGCCTCGGCCAGCTTCGGCGTTGCCCGAACGTCGATCTCGTCCCCAGGATACAACCCCCACAGGTGCGACACATGTCGATGTTGCGGTTCGGCTTCGCGCACCTCCTCGCTCCACTCCATGATCCGACCATCGGAGGCGATTCGCGTCGGCAGCAACCGCTCGACCGCCGCCCGACACTGGTCGCGGAACGGTTCGTCCTTTTCCAGGATCTCCGCCGCGTCGGCTGTCGCCTTGAGCAGAGCCCGGAGGACCTGCATGTCCATGGTCGAGCCGACGCAGATGTGGGCCTTCGCATTGCCGACGAAGTAGCTGTTCTCGGGGGAATTTGACGGGGCGGTCACGAGTTTGCCGGTCCGCGGGTCCTCGACCAGCGTGTCGAGAGCGAACTCGGCCGCCCCGCGGAGCGTCGGGTAAGCCCGCCGCAGGAACTCGCGATCCTGCGTGAATTCGTAGTGCTGCCGCAGGTGGTGGCAGAGCCACGCCCCGCCGGTCGACGTGGCGCCCCAGCCGGCTGACTCCCCCGGCGAGGCGAATCCCCACGGGTTGGCCAGCACGTGGGCGCACCACCCGTCGGCGTCGTAGTACGCCCGCGCCGTCTTGCCGCCCGGTTCGACCAGCGACTCGATCAGCGCGAACAGCGGCTCGTGCAGCGCCGACAAATTGCACGGCTCGGCAGGCCAGTAGTTCATCTGCACATTCACATTGAGATGCCAGTCGCCGTTCCACGGGGTCTGCAAGGTCTCGGTCCAAATGCCCTGCAGGTTTGCCGGGAATCCGCCGGGCCGCGACGAGCTAATCAGCAGATATCGCCCAAAGTTGAAGTACAACGAGGCGAGTCCAGGGTCCTCGGCGCCCTGCCAAGCCGCGGCCAGCCGCTCGGGCGTCGGCAACGCTGCGCTGGCGACGCCTCCGCGCGGCGGCGCGAGCCGCAACCGGGCCCGTTGGTAATGTGCGCGGTAATCGGCCACATGCCGGCGATGCAGTTCGACGAACGGCCGTTTTGCCGCGGAGTCCAACTCGGCTCGCGCCGCTGCCGTCGCCGAGTCCTTGCGGCCCGCGAACGAGTCGATCTCGGTCGCGGCCGTCAGCAGGATCGTCGCTGCCGTGGCATCATGCACTTCGAAGGTCCCGTCACGGCTGATCGCCTCGTCGCCGTCGACCAGAATCCTCACCTGCGCGCTGTATTTGACCCCCGCGTCGCCGTCTCGGCCGTCATTGAGTTGCCCGAACATGTGCAGCACGTCGTCCGGTTCCATGCGAACCGTCGCCCGCTCGGGGCGCTCGAGGGTCGCGGCGAACGACAAGCCCCCGGGGCGATCGGCGACCAACCGGTAGACGAGCGCCTGGTCGGGTTCGCTGACCAGCGCCGTCCGCTCGTGCAGGACTCCGCCTTGCCGATAGCGGATAGTCGCGACCGCGTCGCCGAGATCGAGCTCACGACGGTAGTCCGCCGGGGGATCGTCGGCCTGTTCGTGCAAGAATTCGAGCCGCAGGACGCCGAGCGTCTGGAAGCTGCCGTAGGGAAGATTTGCGCTTCGTCCGCTCCCCGATCCGGCCCCGGCGCAGGTGAAGCGTCGATTGATGAGGCGCTCCGCTGCGAGTACGTCGCCGGAGAACAGCAGCCGCCGAATCTCGGGGAGCGCCTCGGCCGCGTCGGCTCGATCGGCCTCCTGCGGAGAGCCCGACCACATGCCGCTTTCGCTGAGCACGATCCGTTCTTCGGCAGGCCCGCCGAAAACCATCGCTCCCAGTCGGCCGTTCCCCAGCGGGGTCGACTCGGTGAAATGCGTCGCCGGGGCTGCAAACCAGATCGTCTCGTCGGCATCTGTTCCCCGGACCGTCGATCCGCTGCACGCGATCTCGAGCAAGAACAACGCCGCGCAGCAGTTTCTGAGCAATCGATTCATGGCTTCAACGTGGTGAGAGACAAATCGCCCGCGAATCTTGCGGATCAGCGCGAAACGTGTTGCCTGGCCCTTCCGCGGCTCGGCGAGGAAGCGTCTCAGCGTCGCCGACGAGTTGGCTTCCGCTCAATCGCTGCAACTCAAACTGGTTTCAGTTCCTGCCCCAGTTTACCTATGCCGCGTCGCACCGTGTAGGAGCGGAAGATGAACGCGTAAGAACGCAGATGTGCTGCAAGTTGTAGTTGGGGAACAGGCCGGAACTTGACTTGCGGAGGAGGCAGCCTGCTTGCGTCCGAAACTCTGTCGCGAGTTGTCCGCGATCCTCTGCGGTCTCTTTTGCGAGATGCTGCGCAAGTCAACCAAGAGATTTCATTTGCGTGATTCGCGGGCTGTGGCCCCCCTGGAAGTGCGTACTCAATCGCGAAGCGGCCGCGACGTCGCCAACGCGATCGCCCGCCCTTCGGATCCCACCGCGCAGTAGAAGTGGTACACGATCCCGTCGTGCTTAAGCACCCACGGCTTGTGGGCGAACGTCTTGTCCCACGGTTCGGTCGGCCGGATCAGCGCCGGGCCGTCCCACTGGGTCCAGTGGACGAGGTCCCGCGACACGGCGAACGAATCAAAGGCCCCCGGACCCCATTGCAGCCCGAAGTAGAACATGACCCACAGGTCGCCGATTCGTACGATTTGCGGATCGCCGGAGATCCCGCGACCGTTGTCGACAACAGGCCCGTCGCCGTATCTCCGCCAACGGAGCATGTCGTCGGAAACCGCCATGCCGATCCGCTCGATCCCCTCGCCTTGTTGCTTGCCGTTGTAGAACATGACGAACGGCGCCCCGAGCGACTCGTCCTTGTCCCACACCACGTGGCTCTTGTAGAGCGTGGCCTGTTCGAACGGCCGCGCGTCGTCGTCCCCGGGGCCGAGCACCGGGTTGCCTTCGTATCGTCGCCAGGGCTTTGCTTCCTGCGGTGCGTTCGTCCACGCGACCCCAAGGGACAACGGGTCCGGCTCGTACCCCTGCTTGTTCCCGCCGAAGTACGTCAGCCAGTACTTGTCGTCGAACGGCTGCAGGGCATGGGTCCCCTCCCAGCGATGGTCCACCAGCGCAATGCTGCCGTCCGCTTGCCACGCGTCCCAAGTTCCTGTTCGGAACTCCAAGATTGTTCCGAGCGGCTCCCATCTTACGAGGTCGGCGCTCTTGGCGAGAAAGGTCTGGTAGCCGATCTTGTCGGCGATCGCTACGTAGACCATGTACCAGGCATCCGTGCCGCGAAAAACATTCGGGCAGTCGATGAGCTGGCCCGCGCCCGGTTGCAGCACAATACCGACCTTGAAGGGCGTCTTCGCTTCCTCGTACACGGCTTGCATGCTTTCCGCGTCAACGCGATGCTCGTCGGGCACGGCGTTAAGCGGGTCGACATGTCCTGGCTCGCGGGCTGCGGTCGGGGCGGAGTCGATCGTCAGCGTCATTCCGATTGCAACCGCACACAGCCATCGGCGAGATCGTTGAACGGGCGCCGACCTCGCGGGGGTGAACCTATTCATTCCGAGACTCCTCCTCGATTTCTCTCCACACGGTGACGGGCCCCAGCAGGCCCGCCGGCAGCAGTCGGGCATCTGCGGCCGGCCGGCGAGCTGTCATCCACGCTCGCGCGGGGCCGACCCCGTTCGCGTCGCCGACGAGCCGGTTGGCCCAGGTATTGTAGACTTCGACGACAAGCTCGTTCTCCCCGCCGCGCAGCTTCCCGGTTGCCTCGACAAGGAAGGGCGACTTCCATGCGACGCCGCAATCGGCGCCGTTGAGCGTCACCCGCGCCAGGTTCTCGACCCGGCCCAGTTCAATCCACGTTCGCCCCGAGCCAATGACCTCCCCGTCAGCGCGGAACGACTTCGAATATGCGGCGTTGCCCGAGTAATGCCTCACTCCCGGGTCGGCGTGGGTCGTCCAATCGATCAACTCCGTGAACTCGACCGCTTCGACAGGGCCCCCCAGCGACGGATCGAATCGCACTTGCCACGGCCCGGCGAGCGTCCTCGCCAAGCTGCGATTCTGCCGTTGCGGCAAGTTCGACGGCTTTTGCGGGAACACGAGGAAGCGGCTTTCGTGAGGCCCCAAGCGGAACGTCGTCGTCGTCCGCAGATCGTCGGTGAGCTCCACGCGCCGTCCGGGAAAGGCGATCCGCGCGCCTGTCGCCGGGTCCCACAGTTCCGCCGTCGCGGCCGCGACGCGGAAGGTTCCGCGCACCCCCGTCGTGCGCGCGCCCTGGTTCGCGATGAAGTACGCGTCGGCGTCCGCGGTGCGGCGGTGGGTCCATGCAAGCTCGCCGGGCTGGCCATCGAACTCGGCGTCCGGGACGAGTCCCAACTCCGCGCGAAGATTAAGGCCCTTCGTCCCGCAAACGACCACGCCGTCCCCGAGCCGGCGAATCTCTCCTCTCGCGTTGCGGGAGGGGAGTTCAGTCGGCCAAAGCTCCTCCAATCGTGCCTCGTAAGCTCGTCGCATGTCGGAGTCGGACGCCCCGACTCTCGCCATCGGCAGCGGCCGCTCGCACAGGACCACCGTCCCCCCCCCGCGGATTAACTCGAGCAACTTGGCCGCGACGGCCGGCGACATCCGCGCTCCGTCGGGTTGCAGCGGATGCCGCCCTGGCACGACGAGCAACCGATAGCTCGCCCCGCCGGGGAGCACGATCCGCCCCCCCTCGACGCGGCACAACTGCAGCAAGGCGTCCGGCCCCAGCGAGTCAAAGGCGAACCCGTTCAGCGGATCGACCCACGCGGCTGGATCGACGATGTTCGCCGCGTGTCGCACCCCGGGCGGGCCCTCGGCCACTGGCGTGTCGCGATTCATTCGCCGCAGTTGCTCCGCTCGCTGTCGTCCCAGATCCGACAACCCCGGCAAGAACGGGAGTCGTTCGGGGAGTACCGCCCGGCTGGGGATTTCCTCCCCCGTGAATACCGCCACGTCGACGACCGGGGCGCCGCATTGCAACACCCCCTGGCACCGCCTGACGTAGTCGATCCATCCCCCTACTGCCGGCCACCACGTTTGGCCGCGCTGGAACAGCAGTCCGACGTTGTCGAGCGTCATCCCTGGCCGTCGCTCGAGCCACGGATTGTGCGCGAACACGTGAAACACCAGCCGATTCGCTCCGGCCGCAAACTGGCGATCGGCCAGCGGCTTAAGCAACGCCGGGTGTTCGTCCCACTCCATCCGCAATTGAGTGAAGGCCTCGGCCTGCACGATCGGCTTGCCGTAGACGTGCGCCGCCGAGATCGCATCCAGCATGTCGTTGGGCTTGTCGTGCGTCGGGCTTCGCAGCCAGAACTCGCCCATCGGCACGTCGACGGCGCGAAAGTGCTCCATTCCCCGGGCCGACATCGTCGGCGCCACGCACTCGGCCGAGAACTGGCAGCGGTGTTTGTCGGCTAACTCGGCGAGCGTGCCGAAGAATCGCTCCTGCAACAGTTCGTTGAGCGTCACGCGCCAGTCGTGCAGAAACTGCTCCGAGGAGTTGGCGTCGCCGACGGGACGCCCCGCAAGCGTCGGCAGATACGGCAGCGGCTCGTATCCGCGGCGGCGGCGAAACTCTTCCAACATCCCCGGCGTCCAGTTCTGGCTGCCGCATTCCCAACTGTCGACGTGCAGCGTGGTCAGCGTACGACTCGCCGCGGGGCCGACGTCCTTGAGCACTTCCGCGAACCATCGTTCGAACTGAAGTCGAACCGCGACCGGGTTGAGCTTGTCGCACTCGAGCCCCTTGCCCCCGCCGGCCGTATCGTTGTGGGCGCCAGTTGAGGTGTGGCCAAGCCGCAGCACGCGCCACCGCCCCGCGGGGGGATTCCAGTCGAGCGTGCCGTCCGCGCCGAGCTTGTCGGTGAGATCAAGCACCGCCTTCGGCTGAATCGCCAAGTCGGTCGGGCACTGTTTGTCGGTCGACCACGGACTCACGCTCCATGACGAACCGTTCTTCCCTTCCCATTGGTGGATTCGCGGTTCCGCCGAGAGTTCGAGGGTGCGCACCTTGAGCACCGGCGACCATTTGGCCGAGTCGAGATCCTCGGCGCCTGGCTCGGTCCCAACCTTGTTCCAGGTGAAGCGAAACCGCCTGGCGGCCGTCGCGGGGATCGCGTGCGTGACGGTCTTGTCGCCGTTGTGCCAACCGTGACGCGGCGGGGCAAGTTGCGTCACGGGGACGAACGAACGGCCGTCAGGACTCGCCTCGACGACGAACCGGTGGGCCTGCGAGTTGGCGCCATCGGGAGTGATTGTGATTGAACGGCAGGTGAACGGCTCAGCGAATTCGTACAACACCCATCCGCGGTCCTCGAGGCGCAACCGGGGCTGTTCCGAGCGGTCGGCGTTCCCTGCCAGAAATGTCGCGTCGACGTCTTCCCGACTTGTCGTCACGCTCGGTCGCACGGTGCGCGACGTGATCCCGGCGCTTGGACCCGCCGGAAACGCCAGCACCGCGACGTCGCGGTAATGCCCTTCCTTTGCAGGCGGTTGATCCAAGGCGAGCGGACCGGCACTGGAGCGTTCGGTTTCGTCGCCGACGATCGCTTCCGACCACGTCAATTGCTGCATCGACAGCTCAGGAGTAATCCACGGCCCCCCTGCTGTGGCGAACCCGTCGCACACGTGCAGGGCCAGTTTCAGCCCGCGACGTTCTGCACCTGAGACAGCGTGCCGAACATAGTCGCGCCACTCAGGCGACAGCTGCACGACCGGCGTCGGCCAGGGGGATTCGGCCAGCGGGCCCTTGATCGGCATCAGGTACGCCCCGCCGAGCCCGGCCTGCTGCATCGCGTGCAAGTCCGCGTCGATCCCCTCGCGCGACACGCAGCCGTGCATCCAGTACCAAAACGCCCATGGCTTGGCCTCGGCTGGAGGGTTCTCGAATGCCGCGAGAAACTCGTTCGCTCGCGCAGTGCGGAGACCCCTGACGCCGTTGATCGCAAGGATCGCACAGGCGCCCCACACTACGATCCTGCGCCGCATGAGACAGGCAAACGACATTTCGCACAGCCGACCGAGCCAAGACAAGTGATGTGCCAGCGGAGCTTGTGTAGGATTGCCTGTCGGAACGGCAAGTCGCCGCGTCGATGGGCCAACATTGGACTCCGCCCCGACTGTCTGTTATAGCTGGTCGGCAGAGCGACTGACTAGCAATGCCAGGATACGAACCATGCTTTGCCCCATGCCTGCAAAGGCACTCTCCGCCCTTGCAATCTCTGCCTTCTGGGCCTGCTCGGCTTGTGCGGGCGAACAGTTGCTCCTTGACGCTGGTTGGCGTTTCTGCCAGGGGGACGACGCAACTTGGGCGGCCGCCGACGTCGACGCTGCCGACTGGTCGTCGATCGACCTGCCCCATGATTGGAGCATCCGCGGGGAGCGCCTCGCCGCCGCCCCTGCCGAGGGGCATGGCGGATACTTCCCGGGGGGCGTCGGTTGGTATCGCCGCACGTTTCGCATTCCCGCCAGTTGGAAGTCGAAGCGGATCGCCGTTGAGTTCGAGGGCGCGTACCGTCGCACCGAGGTGTGGTGCAACGGGCGACTGCTTGGAAATAACACGAATGGGTACCTGCCGTTTCGCTTCGACCTGACGCCGCATCTTAAACCCGAGGGCGACAACGTCCTGGCGGTCCGCGTCGAGAACGACGACCTCCCCAACTCACGGTGGTACACCGGCTCGGGGATCTATCGACACGTCCGGCTTGCCGCGAGGAATCCCGTGTTCGCTGATCCTGCTTCTTGGAGCGTGACGACTCTCAAGACCGATCCCGATGCGGCAGTAATCCAATGTGCTGCGCAAATCCGGAACGAGTCGCCGGCGTCCGCCATGGTGCACGTCGAGTTCGCGCTGGTCGATCCTGCCGGCCGTTACGCGGCGGCGAAGTCGGAACCGAGCACCGTCGCCGCGGGGGAAGCCGCAGATTTCACGACGTTGGTGCGAGTTCCCGCGCCGCAGCTGTGGTCTCTCGATCATCCGCACCTCTACGACGCCGTTGTCCGGACATACGTCGACGGGCGGCTCGTCGACGACCTTCGCGACAACGTCGGCATTCGCACCGTGGCTCTTTCGAGCGAGCGCGGATTCCTCCTCAACGGGCAGCCGCTCAAGCTCGTCGGCGGAAATCTGCACCACGACCACGGCCCCCTCGGCGCTGCGTCGTTCAACATGGCCGAGGAGCGCCGCGTGCGGCTCCTCAAGGCCGCGGGGTTCAATGCAATTCGCACCTCTCACAATCCGCAGGCCCCGGCGTTTCTGGCCGCATGCGACCGGCTAGGCATGTTGGTCGTCGCAGAAGGGTTCGACCACTGGGAAGCCTCGAAGACCAAGCATGACGACGGCCCTCAGTTCGCCGAGCGCGGCCCAGACGAGATCGAACGGATGGTCCGCCGCGATCGGCGCCATCCGTCGATCGTCATGTGGAGCATCGGCAACGAGGTCTACGAACGGGGCAAGCAGCGGGGCGTGGAGCTCGCGCGTGAGCTTGATCAACGAGTCCGCGAGATCGATCCCTCGCGTCCGGCGACAATCGGACTCAACGGATTGGGGCCGAACCAAGAATGGGCCGAACTCGACCCGCTGTTCGCCCTGGTCGACGCGACGGGATACAACTACGAGCTCCACCGGGCCGAGGAAGACCGCCGCCGCGTTCCGGGCCGGCTGATCTACGGCTCCGAAACCTATCCTCGCGACGTCTTCGCCGACTGGCACGCTGTCCAGCAACATCACTACGTCTTCGGCGCTTTTGTATGGAGTGCGGTCGATTACCTGGGCGAAGCGGGGATCGGGCGAGTCTTTCCTCCCGGCGAGGAGGCGCGACCGCACTGGGTGGGGAATCACTTCCCCAGCCACGGCGCGGATTGCGGCGATCTCGACCTCCTCGGACGCCGTCGGCCCCACTCGCACTACCGCAACATTGTCTGGAACCGCGGGGAACGGTTGTTCGCGGCCGTTCAGGTCCCGGAGCCTGACGGAGGCCGCTGGCAACCGACGCTGTGGTCTCCGCCAATGCTTGCCGACCACTGGACCTGGCCGGGGCTTGAGGGCCGGCCGCTCCAGGTCGAAGTCTTCAGCCGCTGCGAGACTATCCTCGTCCTGCTCAATGATTCGCTCGTCGCCGAGCAATCCATGAGCGAAGAGACCGAGTTTCGCGCCGTGGTCGAAGTCCCGTACGAGCCGGGCCGACTGACGGTCGTTGGCCTCGAAGGGGGTCGCGAGACCGAACGGTGCGAACTTGCCGCCGCCGGAGAGCCCGTGGCCGTGCGACTTGTCGCCGAGTCGCCCGCCGTCCCCGCGCGTCGACAGTCGATCGCCTTCGTCACGGTCGAGGTGGTCGACGCTGCGGGCGAGGTCTGCCCCCATGCTGATCATAGGGTCGAGTTCGCCGTCACTGGCCCGGCGACAATCGCGGCGGTCGGCAGCGCGGACCTTGCGACGACCGAGTCCTATCTGGCGAATCCCCGCAAAGTCTACCAGGGGCGGGGCCAAGTCATCCTGCGCGCGAACGGGACCCCGGGGACGATCCGCCTGCGGGCCTCCGCTCCGGGGCTCCTCCAGGCCGAAGCGACGATTCTCGCCGAATGAGCGCTTGGGGGCGTCCGTGGTTCAAACCAACCTCAATCTCCCCGGGAGCCGCACAGGCCTCTAGGGGCAAGCCCCCGGATTGCAATGAGTTGCGGGATCCGGGGCGTAGGCTGCAACCCCCTGCCCTGCACTCGCTTCCTGGCGCGGGTAGGATAAAGGGGAGCCCTTTTCCTGGCGTTCGGCCTCGGCATTTCGCCTTGGGAGCCGTCTCCTCCCCCTGGAATCTCCCGTGCGAATTTGCGACATGCCCACCGTCCTGCGAGTCCTGCTGCTTGCCCTCGCGACGTTCGCGACAGCCGTCGCCGCGACGGCCGACGAGGCCGAATTGCTCGCCCAGCCAGGGCTCCTTAGCAGCGAGTTCATCTACGACGAGGCGCCATTTCCGTCGTGCCATGCCGCGACGATCGTCGACACCCCTGCGGGGCTGGTCGCCGCTTGGTTCGGCGGCACGCACGAACGCCATCCCGACGTGGGAATCTGGGTCTCCCGCCACGACGGTCGGCGGTGGTCGACGCCGGTCGAAGTTGCCAACGGGCTCGTTCCGGACGACAAGCAGCGTTACCCGACCTGGAACCCCGTGCTCTTCCAGCCGACTCGCGGCCCCCTGATGCTGTATTACAAGGTTGGCCCGACGCCGCAGAATTGGTGGGGCATGGTCATGTCCTCCGCCGATCACGGCGCCAGTTGGTCGGAGCCCCGACGACTGCCAGAGGGGATTCTCGGCCCAATCAAGAACAAGCCGATCGAACTGCCCGATGGCACGATCCTCTCTCCTTCCAGCAGCGAGGACCAAGGCTGGCGGGTCCATTTCGAACGCTCGACCGACGGCGGCCAGACCTGGACTTCGACCGGCCCGGTCAACGATGGCAAAGCGATCGGCGCCATTCAACCCAGCATTCTTCGCCACGCCGATGGCCGCTTGCAGGCTCTGGGACGGACCCGCTCGCACGGAATTTTTCAGGTCTGGTCGAGCGACCAGGGCCGCACTTGGGGCGAGTTGACCACCTTGCCGCTCCCCAACCCCAGTGCGGGAACCGACGCAGTCACGCTGGCCGATGGCCGGCATTTGCTCGTCTACAACCATAGCGGCGTCTATAAGGTCCGCACGCCGTTGAACCTCGCCGTCTCGCGCGACGGGATGGCGTGGGAGTCGGTGCTCGTGCTTGAGGACGAACCGGGGCAGGAGTTCTCCTACCCGGCGATCATCCAGGCCAACGACGGGCACGTTCACATCGTCTACACCTGGCATCGGACGCGGATCAAGCACGCGGTCGTCGACCCCGCGCTGCTCGTCGCCAAACCGCTGCCCGCCGAACCGGTCGCGGACGCGCCGCCAGCCGAAAACTGACCCCGAGGCGCCGGTTGTACCGGCGGCCGCGCCAACCACTCACTCCGCTCTAGCTGCAATATGACGCACGACATGGCCCAACCCATGCGAGGCATTATCCCCCCGCTGGCGACCCCGCTCACGCCGCAGGGCGAGTTGGACGAAGCTGGTTTGGCACGGCTCATTGAGCATGTCATCGGCGGCGGGGTGCATGGGGTCTTCATCCTCGGCACGACGGGCGAAGGTCCCTCGCTCAGCGTTGCGCTTCGCCGGCAGGTGATCGACGCGACGGCAAAACACGTCGACCGCCGCATCCCCGTGCTGGTCGGGGTCACCGATCCGTCGCTGGCCGAGTCGCTCGCCCTGGCCGAGGCTGCGGCCGCCGCCGGTTGCGACGCGATCGTGGCGGCCCCGCCGTATTACTTTCCCGTGGACCAACCGGCGCTGCTCGGCTACTTCCAAACGCTCGCCCGCTCGGCACCGCTGCCGACGGTGCTGTACAACATGCCGGCGGTGACGGGATTGTCGATCGCCCCCGAGACGGTCGAATGCCTCGTCGACGAGCCGGCGATCGTCGGGCTCAAAGACAGCTCGGGGGACCGAGACTACTTCCAGGCGGTCCGGATCGCCACGCGGCGGAGGGTCGATTTCCCGCTGTTTGTGGGGCCAGAGCACCTGCTTGCCGAGTCGCTGCGGGCTGGGGGCGACGGCGGGGTAAGCGGCGGGGCGAACGTGTTCCCCGAGTTCTTCACCGAGTTGTACGACGCCCATTTCTGCGGCGACGCGGCCCAGGTCGCAGCGGCCGAGGAGCGGGTCCAGCGGCTCGGCGCCATCTACCGCGTCGGCCCCGTGACGATCCCCGCGATCATCGCACGCACCAAGGCGGCCCTCGCTGCTCGCGGCTTGTGCGGCCCAACGACGGCCCCGCCGCTCGCGCCGGCAAGTGCCGAGGAAGCGAAGGCAGTCGGCGTGATCGTAGAGCAACTGATCCAACGAACTCCGCTGGCGGCTTCGGCTCCAAGCCCAGTCTCCACGGGACTCATCGGTTAGAATCAAGGTCAGCAACTCCCCGATTGTCCGCCGCTGCTGAGCCGATCCGGACGGTTGGGCGTCGCCCCCTCCTGCACCTCTTGTCCTGCCCCCGCGTCGGGCGCGTCGTGGCATGAACCTCGCAAACCAATCACGCATCGGACGGTTGCCGACGATCACCGCCGTTGCGGCAATCGCGGCGATGCTGGGAACGGCGGTGCGAACCGCCATCGCTGAGGACCGGCCGATCAGCTTCTCGCACCAAGTCCGCCCGATCCTGGCCGAGAATTGCTTCCACTGCCACGGGCCCGATCCGTCGACCCGCGAGGCCGATCTGCGGCTCGACCTGTGGGACGCCTCCCCTGACGACGCCTTGACCGCCGAATCAGTCGTCACGCCGGGGGAGCCGGATGCGAGCGAGCTCGTTGCTCGGATCACGAGCCGCGACCCCGATTTGCGGATGCCCCCGGCCGACTCGGACAAGTCGCTGAGCCTGGCCGAGACGGCGACCCTGGTCGAGTGGGTGCGTCAGGGAGGCCGCTACGAGCAACACTGGGCCTTCACGGCGCCCGAGCGGCCGGCGCTTCCCCAGGTCAAGCAGACCGATTGGGTGCGGAATCCGATTGACGCCTTCGTGCTCGCGCGGCTCGAGGCGGAGGGGCTCCGCCCCTCGCCCCCTGCGACGCCCGGGACGCTGCTCCGCCGGGTAAGCCTCGACCTGACCGGGTTGCCGCCGACGCTTGAGGAGATCGACGACTTTGCTCGCCGGGCGGAGGACGACGCGTACCGCGCGCTCGTTGATCGGTTGCTCGTCTCTCCTCGCCATGCCGAACACTGGGCCCGGGCTTGGCTCGATGCGGCCCGCTATGCCGACTCCGACGGCTACGAGAAGGACCATCCGCGCAGCGTGTGGATGTACCGCGACTGGGTCGTCGACGCCCTGGACCGTGACATGCCCTACGACGAGTTCGTCGTTCGCCAGATCGCCGGGGACCTGCTCCCCGACGCGACCCAGGCCGATCGCGTGGCAACGGGGTTCTTGCGGAATTCGATGGTCAACAAGGAAGGAGGAATCGACCCCGAGCAGTTCCGCATGGAGGCGATGTTCGACCGGATGGACGCGATCGGCAAGTCAATCCTCGGGCTCACGCTGCAGTGCGCCCAGTGCCACTCGCACAAGTACGACCCGCTGTCGCACACGGAGTACTACCGGCTGTTCGCGTTTTTGAATCATTTCCACGAAGCGGAAATGGCCACGTACTCGCCGGCGGAACTCGCGCAAATCGAACAGATCCGTCGCCAGACGGCGGTACTCGAGGATGAGTTGAAGCGGACCGCTCCCGCGTGGGAGTCCCAGGTCTCCGCATGGGCCGACGATTTGGCCGCCAGTCAGCCCGAGTGGGCCGTGCTCCGCCCCGAGTTGGACGGCAGCGGCGGGCAGAAGCAATACCTGCAGGAGGACGGCTCGATTCTCGCCCAGGGGTACGCCCCGCCGCAGGTGACGTCGACGTTCGAGGCGGTGGTCGAGTTGCCGTCGATCTCGGCGATTCGCGTCGAACTGCTCAACGATCCCAACCTGCCGCTGGGGGGGCCGGGCCGGGGCCGCCGCGGGTTGTGCTATCTGTCGGAGATTCGCGTCTTCGCAGCCCCGGTCGACGCCCCGGACCAGAAGACCGAGTTGAAGCTTGCCGCCGCGTACGCCGACGTCAACCCGCCGCCAGCAACGCTTCCCCGCACGGACGAAGACGGCGAGAAACCGGATCGCCTCGTCGGACCGGTCAAGCTGGCCGTCGACGGGGACGATCTCACGGCTTGGTCGATCGACATCGGCCCCGGGCGGAGCAACGTCCCCCGACAAGCGGTCTTCGTGCTCGACAAGCCGCTGGCATGCGCCAAGCCGACGCGGGTTACGGTGACCTTGGCTCAATTGCATGGCGGACGATCGCTCTTCTCGCTGATGACTGACATTTTCGGCCGATTCCGCCTGTCGGCGACCGCCGCTTCGTACGACGGCTCGGCCATGGCGCCCGCTCGTGTCGCCGAAGCGCTGGCGACTCCTGCCGCCAGCCGTACGCCGGCGCAGCTCGCCGAGTTGTTCACCGCGTGGCGGACCACTCGTCCCGAGTGGCAGGCGACCAATTCCGCGATCGACGCTCTCTGGGCCGCGCATCCGCGGGGGGCTACGCAACTGGTCGTCGAGGAGCGGACCACGCCCCGCCGGACCTGCCGGCTCGACCGCGGCGACTTCCTCGCTCCGGCCGAGGAGACCCCGCCCGGCACGCCGGCGTTTCTCCACCTCTTCGAGTCGGAACGCCCCGATCGTCTGGCGCTCGCCCGCTGGTTGGTCGATCGCAACTCGCCGACCGCCGCCCGGGCGATCGTCAACCGCGTCTGGCAGGGATACTTCGGCACAGGGCTGGTCGCCACGTCCGACGATTTCGGGTTGCAGGGGGAGCCCCCTTCTCATCCTGAGTTGCTCGATTGGCTGGCGGTCGAGTTCATGGAGCATCATTGGAGCTTGAAGCATCTTCACCGGTTGATTGTGACGTCCGCCGCGTACCGACAAGAGTCGCGGGGGACGCCGGAACTGCTCGCCCGCGATCCGCAGAACCGGTTGCTCGCACGCGGACCGCGCGGCCGTCTGCCGGCCGAAGGGGTGCAAGATCTCGCGCTCGCGGCCAGTGGGTTGCTCAACCCGCAGCGCGGCGGCCCTGCCGTGCATCCGCCGGCCCCGCAGTTCCTGTTCGAGGTCCCCGCCAGTTACGAACCGAAGATCTGGGCCGAGAGCCCCGCGCCCGACCGCTATCGCCGGGCCCTGTATGTGTTCCGGTTCCGCTCGGCGCCGTTCCCCGTGCTGGAGAACTTCGACGCCCCGGCCGGCAACGTGGCCTGCGTGCGGCGGTCCAGTTCAAACACGCCGATGCAGGCCCTGACGCTGCTCAACGAGACGCTGCTCGCCGAGTGCGCGCAATCGCTGGCCGATCACGCCCTGGCCGTACCGGGCGATGATCTGCGGCGAATCGACGCGGCGTTTCGCCGCTGCACGTCTCGCTCGCCCGGAGCCGAGGAATCGGCCGTGCTGGTCGAGTTCCTGGATCGCCAGCGACAGCGGTTTGCGTCAGGGGACGCCGACCCCGCGGCAATCGTCGGATCCGACTCCCCGGGCGCCGTTCCCCCCGCGGAGCGCGCGGCTTGGTTCGCACTCGCCCGAGTGCTGCTCAATCTCGACGAAACGATCTCGAAGAACTGAGTCGCCGTCATGAACTTGCCTCCCGAACACGACAGAACTTCCGTCGCCCGACAGGTCTCGCGCCGTTGGTTCTTACGCGAGTGCGGCGTCGGTCTGGGGGCCGTGGCGCTCAGCCGACTGGCTGCCCAGGGCGCCGTCGCCGCGGCCGATCCGCTCGCCCCGAAGCTGCCGCCGTTCGCCCCGCGGGCCAAGCGGGTCATCTTTCTGTTCATGGCGGGCGCCCCCAGCCAGCTTGAATTGTTCGACTACAAGCCGCTGCTGGCGAAGCATCATGGCGAGCTCCCTCCCGCGGAGCTGCTCAAGGGATATCGTGCCGCGTTCATTAACCCCAACTCGAAGCTCATGGGCCCGCGGTTCCAATTCGCCAAACACGGCGCCAGCGGGACCGAGGTTTCCGAGTTGCTTCCCGAGTTCGCGAAGATCGTCGACGAGACGACCATCGTCAAATCGATGACGACCGACGCCTTCAACCACGCCCCGGCCCAATTGCTGATGAGCACCGGCTCGATGCAGTTCGGCAAGCCGAGTCTCGGGTCGTGGGCCCTGTACGGACTGGGGTCGGAGTGCGACAACCTGCCCGGATTCGTCGTTTTCAGCACCGGCCAGAAGGGCCCCAGCGCCGGCAACGCGAACTGGGGCAGCGGTTTTCTCCCTCCCGTGTACCAAGGGGCCCAGTTCCGCTCCGTGGGGGACCCCGTGCTGTATCTGTCGAACCCGCCAGGAGTCGATCGACGGCTCCAGCGCGAGTCGATCGACGCGATCAACGCTCTCAACGAGCGGCAGCTTGCCGTGCTCGGCGACCCGGAGATCGCCGCCCGCATCCGCTCCTACGAGATGGCGTTCGAGATGCAAGCCAGCGCCCCCGAGGTGATGGACCTTTCGCAGGAGCCGCAGCACGTGCTCGAGATGTACGGCGCCAAGCCGGGCGAGCGGTCGTTTGCCAACTGCTGCCTGTTGGCTCGACGAATGGTTGAGCAGGGGGTCCGCTTCGTCGAAATCTTTCACGAGGCGTGGGACCAGCACGGCAGCCTCGTGAAGGACATTCAGAAGAATTGTCTCGACACCGATCGAGCGAGCGCCGCGCTCGTGGCCGATCTCAAGCAGCGCGGGCTGCTGGACGACACGCTGGTGATTTGGGGGGGCGAGTTCGGCCGCACCCCCATGGTCGAGGGGGGCGGGTTCGACGGCCGCGACCATCACCCCAACGCCTTTACCATGTGGCTCGCCGGCGGCGGCGTCCGGGCCGGGACCGTACACGGCGAAACCGACGACCTGGGATTCAACGTCGCTCGCGATCCGGTCCATCTCCGCGACCTGCATGCGACAATCCTCCATCTGCTCGGCTTCGACCACGCCCGATTGAGCGTCAAGCACCAGGGCCTCGCCCAACGCCTCACCGGGGTGGAACCGGCGCGGGTCGTTCGTGAGATCTTGGCGTAGCCGCATCGCGCCGCTCTCCTTGGCCGTTGGTCCCTAGCTTCACTCTCAGGCAATCGCATGACTCACTCACTGCTCAGCGGCGTCTGCCGCTTGGGGCTCGCCCTGTCGCTCGCAGTCGCCGCCGTTCCGGCCGCCGCTTACGAGGTCGCCCGGCTTCGCTGCGAAGACTCCGCCGACCCGCTCGGGGTCGACGTCCCCCAGCCGCGGCTCTCCTGGCAGGTTGCCAGCGACGAACGGGGTCAGCGGCAAACTGCCTATCGGGTCCTCGTTGCGTCGTCCCCGGAACAGCTCGCCGCCGAGCGGGGCGACCTGTGGGATTCCGGACGGGTCGAGTCTGACGCGACGACGGTCGTCCGCTACGCCGGCGCCGAACTCTCCTCGTCGCAACGCGTCCACTGGAAGGTCCAATCATGGGATGCCCGAGGCCAAGCGTCCGCGTGGAGCCAACCCGCCGCCTGGACCATGGGGATTGTCGACCCGGCCGACTGGCGGGCCGTATGGATCGTGGCGCCCTGGTCGTCGGAGGCGCTGCTGGTTCGGAAGGAGTTTCTCGTCCGCCCGGGGCTGCGGCGGGCGACCGCCCACCTGACCGGGCTGGGGCATTTCGAGTTCTTCCTCAACGGCCGCCGGGGATCGGCCAACCTGCTCTCCCCTGGTTGGACCAAATACGACCGCACGTGTCTCTACGAGACCCACGACGTGACCAACCTGCTGCAGCCCGGCGCCAACGCCATCGGCATGGCCCTGGGCGACGGGATGTATCATTCGGAACGTCGCAACCGGTTCAGCAAGTTCCAGGGGAGCTTCGGCCCGCTGCGGGCGTTCGGGCAAATCGAGCTTGAGTACGAGGACGGTTTGCGCGAAGTCGTCGCCACGGCCACGGACTGGCGCGTCGCCCGCGGACCAGTGACCTACAACGACGTCTACGGCGGCGAGGACTACGACGCCCGACTGGAAGAGCCCGGCTGGAACGCCCCCGGGTTCGACGACGCCCATTGGACCGAGGCGGTCGAGTTGGTGCGCGGGCAGAAGGACCTCCGCGGCCTGTCGGCCAGCGCCCCGCCGCTGGGAGCCATCGAGACGATCGCGCCCGTCACGACGATCACGGTCGGAGAATCCGAGGTCGTCGACCTCGGCCAGAACGCCTCGTTCATGCCGCGGATTACGGTGTCGGGTCCCGCGGGGAGCACGGTGCGGTTGACCCACGCCGAGGTGCTCGACCCCGAGGGACGCATCGACCGAGGCACCTGCGGAGGCAACCGCGGCCCCGCATATTGGCAATACACGAAGCGATCCGACGAACCGGAGACGTGGTTCCCGCAATTTTTTTACGCGGGGTGCCGGTATCTGCAGGTCGATCGATTGCCGGCGACGCCGGGCGGTCGACGGCCTCGGCTCGACCGCTGCGCGGGGGTCGTCGTCCACTCGACTGCCGCCCCAACGGGCGAGTTTGCCTGTTCCAGCGAGTTGCTCAATCGCATTCGCACGCTCGTGCGCTGGGCCCAACGATCGAACATGGTGTCGGTCCTCACCGACTGTCCCCACCGCGAAAAGCTGGGGTGGCTCGAGCAGTACCACCTCAACGGACCTTCGATCCGGTACGAATTCGACGTGGCGAACATCTTCGCAAAGGGGATGCGGGACATGGCCGACTCGCAACTTCCCAGCGGACTGGTGCCGAACATCGCTCCCGAATACACGGTTTTTCCGGGGACGTTCCGCGCCGCGGCAGAGTGGGGTTCGGCCGTGATCCTCGTCCCCTGGCAGCAGTACCTGTTCACCGGCGATCCGACGTTGCTCGTGAACTATTACCCGCAGATGAAGCGATACATGGGATACCTCGACTCAATCGCCGAGGACGGCGTCGTGAGCGAGGGGCTAGGGGACTGGTACGACATCGGCCCCGCGGATCGCCCTGGTCACGCCCAGCTCACTCCGCCGTCGGTTACCGCGACGGCGTTCTACTTTCACGACGCCCAGCTGATGACCCGGATCGCCGAGCTCGTGGGCCGAGCCGACGATGCGGCTCGCTATGCCGCTCAGGCCGACGCGATTCGCGCCGCGTGGCTCCGCGCGTTTCGCAGCGAGGAGGGAGTTTACGCCACGAATTCGCAGTGCAGCAACGCATTGGCCCTGGAACTGGGGCTCGTGGAACCCGCCGACCGCGAACGGGTCCTGGCGGCCCTGGTCGCGGATCTTGAATCGCACGGTTTCGCCCCAACCGCCGGCGACGTGGGGCACCGATACTTGCTGCAGGCCCTCGCCCGCGGCGGACGATCGGACCTCGTCGACCGGATGGTCAACCAGGACGAGCGGCCCGGCTACGGCTACCAACTCAAGCAGGGGGCGACCAGCCTCACCGAGGCGTGGGACGCCAACCATCACTCGTCGCACAACCACTTCATGTTGGGGCACGTCACCGAGTGGTTCTACGGCGACCTGCTTGGGATCCGTCCCGATCCCGCGGCGCCCGGATTCAAGCGGGCGATCGTCGCCCCCGCACCGGTCGGCGAACTCGCCTGGGCCGAGGGAGCGTACGATGGTCCCCACGGTCGCATTTGCGTTCGTTGGACGCATGCCGAACGAAAGTTCACGCTGCGGGTCGCGATTCCCGCCAATTCGACGGCGATCGTACGCCTGCCGACCGACGATCCCGGTTCCGTCCGCGAAGGGGGCCGGCCGCTGGCCGATGTCGAGGGAGTTTCCGCCGGGAAGGCCGACGGCGATCGCTTGATCGTGGAGATCGAATCCGGGACGTACGAGTTCACAAGCGACTGGGCGGGGAACTGAACGCGAACATCCCTTGCACGTGCGGTTCGCGTCGTCCTCCAATTCAATGCTTGTCTAACGGTGCGCAGGAGCGGAGGGCATCCGTCAGCTCTCTGCGCTTGCGGCGCGCGATGACCGCATGTCGAGCTTTCGTGCGGTGCTGCGATTGTGCGTGAGCAGACACCCGTTTCGAAGGGCGCCACGACCAGTTCCCGCTTCGCGTTAGGATTGGAACATGCGCGAGGATTCCATTACGCCGTAGCGCCTTTGCGCGCATATTGAGTTGGAATACGACCGCTCCCATGGAACGCGCAACAAAAAAGCTCGCAGGTCGCCCAGCGACCTGCGAGCTTCGCAAGGTTGGAATCGTACGTGTCGAACTCAGCCGTTCGCACGCCGCCGCCGCGATTGGAGGAGGCCCAAGACCGCTAGGGCGGCGAGGCCCAAGGCAGCCGGCTCCGGCACCGCGGCGATGGCTTCGAGGGCCATCCCGCCGACGTTCAAAAGACCCGTGCCCGACAACAGCGGCGTGGTGAACGCCGCCCCCGACCCGGGCGCCCCCCAGATGCCGGTTTGCATCGTCGTGCCGTTGATGATCAGGCCGCCGACGATGTCGGTCCCGGCGAAGTTGAGGTTGAGCACCCCGCCGGTCAGAAGCTCCACGACCGACGAATCCGTGAGAACCGGGTTGGTGACGCTCAGGATCCCTTCCCGCACGATCGTCCGGCCGGTGTAGGTGTTGGCGCCAGAGAGGACCCACTTGCCCGAGCCGGTCTTCTCGACTGTCACGACGCTGCCGGCCGCCGAGTTGCCGATCGCCGAGGCGATCGTGTTGTCGGCCGTGTTCGTGCCAGACAACGTGAACGTGCGTGGGACGGCGCCATAGACGATCGTGGCGGGTTTGTAGATCCCCAGGACGGTATTCTGGCTGAGTCCCACCTGGGTCCCGTCGATCCCGGTAACGGTCGTCCCGGCCACGATGCAGTTCGTGCCGCCGGGACCGCAGCCAGTGGTCAAGCCGGCGCTGGTCGGCGGGCCCGGATCGCTTACTGGCATGCCGATAATGATGTCGGTCGTGTCGGCGACGTCGTAAATGACGTTCGGGTTCTGCTGGAGATCGTTCAACAGCCCATAGCGGCTGGCCGCATCGGCGGCGCCGACCAGACCCGTGTTTGAGAACACGACGGCCCCGGTCCCGGAGGAATCGATCGTTCCGCCCCCGGTGCCGATCGTAAATAGGCGATTCGTCGTGTCGCCCGTACCGACGTATTTGAGCGTCCCCCCCTGGATGTACAGGTTGGCCGCATCGCTGCTGGCGGCGCCGATGCTGCTTGCCGCGCCGCCGTTGGCCAGATCGTCGACCACCAGCGTCGGAGCGACCTGCTTGTAATACAGCGAACTGATGTTGCCCGCGTTGTCCGCGGCGGCACGATCCTGATTCGTCGAGGCGTACTTCGTCATGATCCGGGTGGCCCCGGTGTAGGTGTTGTCGCCCAAGAGTTCGACGGTTCCGCCGTTACGAATCTCGACGGCGTTGTTGCCGCTGAGCTGGGCGTTCGGCAACGTCAGCTTGCCGGTCCCGCCGCCCAAGCCGTACGTCGAATTGGCCGGAACGATCGTGCCCGTAAAGGTCATTCCGGCGGCAGGCGCTGCGGCGGTCATCTTGCCGGCGTTATTGAGCGTGGTCGTGAAGTCGATCGTTGCCGCGGCGTCGCTCGGAGCCAACATCAGGCCGCCCGTACTCGTCGGGGCAATCTTGGCGTTTAGTGCCGAGTTGTTGGCCACCCCGGTGTCGACGCCGACGGCGCCGCCAGTGGACCGGATGAGACCGCCCCCGACGTTCAGCGAGTCATTGGTCGCGTAGTGGACCTGACCCATGTTGACAACCATGGCTCCGCCATGATTCACGCCGTTAGCGGCCGTGTTGAATCGTAGCGTCCCGGTCCCCGTCTTGACAATCGAGCGAGGCTCGCCCGTTCCTAGACTCGGATCGGCGTCCTGAATCGTTCCCGAGATGACGGTCGTGCCTGTCCCGTCAAACACCAATCGACGATCTAATGCGTCAAACGGGTCCTCCCAAATATTCACTGTCCCGGAGAATTCAAGCGACTTGTCGGGAGCGATAAGATTGACGATGCCGCGATTGTTCGTCTGGGTGATCGTACCGGTCATCTTGACGGAGTGCTCGCCCTTGAACGTCTGAAACTGGGCGATGACCATATTGTTGGCAATGACCAACTGTCCCTGCTCGTTCAGACCTCCGCCGCCGGCGACGAGGTTGTAACCGAATTGGTTGGCCGGGCCGACCTGCCGGATTGTGCCTGTGCCGAGTGCAGCGCCATTGTTCAAAACGATGTTGGATCGGCTGAATCGCACGCTGCCGGACAAAGTGTTCGCTTGGTTGATAATCACGGTGTTAAGCGGCAGCGGAACCCCGTTGCCGGGGATGCCGATCTGGATGCCGCTCCCGGCGCCCTCGTCGCTCATGACGCCGTCCACGATCAAGGTTCCGGTCGCGGCGCCAGACGTGTTCAGGCCGAGCAGTCCCGCCGTGTTCATGTCCTGATTGCGGAGATTGATCGGGCCCGACAGGGTCGTCGTAATCCCGGCGGAAGTGTTGCTGATCGACGAGTCAAGGACGTTGGTCTGCGGATTGACGTTCTGAAAAGAGATGGCCCCGGAGATGGTTAGGTTCGATTGCCCCAAGACGTCGACCAGTTCGTTGACAAGCCGAACAGGGGCGCTGATTTGATTGATCGACCCCGCGACATTGCTCGTAATAATCTGCCCGCGACCGCTGTTGAGGCCGTTGGCGCTGAGCCCGTAGTTGTCCTTCCAGATCACCAGATCGGCTGCTTCGACGACCGTGTTAAGGTCGGCGTCGCCGCCGAAAGAATTCTCTTGATTCGTGGCGCCGAGGTTGCGCTGCCAGATCAGAAAATCGGCCCCGTCGACGATGCCGTTGTTGCTGAAGTCGGCATTGGCGAGCGCCTGCACGAAGTCGTTCTGAATCCGGAGCATCGCCCCGCTGCTCGTGATGTTGGTCGTCACCGCGCCCGACGTGCCGCCGATTTTGATCCCCGCAACGGTCACGTCGTTGCCGGTCGAGCCGACGTCGATCGACAGGCTGCCTCCCAGCGCCGTTGACAAATTGGCGACATGGTTCGGATCGTTCGGGAATCCTGAGCCTCCCCAATTTGCGGCTGACTGCCACGCTTGGGCGCCCGTTCCGCCGCTGTAGGTGAATTCCGTAAGTTGCGCCGACGCCGTCGGGAGCAATGCCCCCAATGCGATCGCGAACGACGACCAGCCTGCGACTCCTGCTGCTTTACGCATGGCGCGAACCACCTCTGTTTCGGTCAATCGGGAACGGACGAATCGGGGCGACGGCGCGGCTGCTTCGCGAATGAGCGGCAGCCCACGCCGGTCGACGTTCGGTCCTGAACGCCGCCGGCCCCGGTTGAATCGTGTGAGGATGAAACATCAAAGAGAATAACCAAAGCGTGCCCGCGAACCACCCGTCCGCGGGCACGCCCGTTCGAATTGCTCTGAGCGTCGAGTTTACCGGCGACGAACTGCCAGCAGACCGAGCCCAGCCAGGACCGACAACGCAATCGAGGTCGGCTCGGGCACCGGGAAGTTCAGACGCAGTTGCGGCGAGAACTCGCCGTTGGCGTTGCTGGCCCCCGAGAACGGACCTCCCGTCGGGTTGTTCGGGTCCGTCGTGTCGGCGTCATACGTCGGATTAGTGTTCAGGGTCGTCATTTCCTTGGGATTGAACAGATAGTTAAAGTTGACCCAGTTGCCGGGATCACCGGGGGTCATTGCCGTTGCGATCGCGTTGGCCTCGTTGCGAACGTGGACGGCAAACACGGCGACCGGGTTGCCGGCCTGGATTTCGCCCAGCAAGAACGCGTCGAGGGCGCTGCTGCGGAAGTCGATCGGAGAGCCGACGGCCAAGCCGTTTTGGGTGCCCAAAGCGGGGAAGTCGCGATCGCCTAGCGGCACGGCGGACGAATTGAAGTCGCGAGTTCCGACGTTTCCGTCCGGGGTCAGACCCGGGGCGCCGACGACGTCAATGACGCCGGGAATGAACGCGGTCGTGTAGGCAATCTTTGATTCGTCAAACGAAGAGTTCGGAATACCCCAGTAAACGAGCCCGTTCATGCCGAGGTCGGGGTCGAAGGTGTCGGTATCCTGAATCCGGCCGATGGTCAGTTGATTATTGTTCCGCACCGTCAACCGTAGGACCGAGTCGGTGACGTCGGCGGCGGTGATCCCGCTCAGGTCGAACTGCAAGTACATGATGCGATTGCGGTCGCCCAGGTCGGCCGGGTCGGTGTAGTCAAACGTCGGCGGGGTCACGAGATTCCGGACGTTGCTGGCCAACTCGTTGCTCGCCCCCCGATTTGCCGTGGGGGTTTCCTCCCGGATTTCCGCGTCGGCCCCGAGGCCGAAGTTCGTCGGCCGGACGATCTGGCTCGCCTGGGCGACGCCCAAGCCGGCCATCGCCGCGGCGATGGTGAGGTGAATTGACAGTCGTTGCAACTTCATGAGACAGCTCCCAAACAAATGGTGTGAAGACAGACCGCGGACTGTCCTGTCGAGGACGTTGTGCCGTGACGAGATCCCCCGACACTGGGGCTAGCTGTTCCAGGTCCAGACGCGTTGGCGCCCGGCTGAAACCATCGTTGGCGCCGGCCACGCGCCTCGATTCATGGCCCGTTAGTGACGAGAATTTGACAAGCTGGGTCGCCCGAACGGACGAAGCGCCCGCAAGCACGCCTGCAACCCTTGCATCCGACAGATTCATCCTAGTCGCAGGCGAATATCCGTAAACGAGCCCTCTTTGCAATAATCGTCCGGGAAAGCGAAACATCGCCAGGATGATTGCAGGGGCCTTTCCGGTCTCTGCCGGGTCAGGCTGATCCAGGTGCCAAATCCGCCCGGAGAACTAGGCTCTTTCGTATCGGGATCATCCGTTCGGGGGCTTCGATCCGGTTCCGCTCTCGAGCAAACAAGCGGCCCAGGACGTTCCCAATCCTTGCAGAAAAATTTCGCCGATTCTCACGGTATCGACTCCCGTTGGCAGTCGAACTCCGCATTCGAACATGCCGCGTCAGGACAACACCTTCCGGCGGTATTCCCGGGGGCTCATCCCCAACTCCTGCTGAAACAGAATCGCCAACTGCTTGGCCGACGAGAAGCCGCTGATCCGAGCGATGCGGTGGATCTTTTCGTTCGGCTCGTCCATGAGCAGTCGTCGAGCCCGGGCCAGCCGCTGCCGACGCAGGTACTGGTACGGAGTCTCCTCGAGCGCCTCGCGAAACGCATATTCCAGCCACCGCCGCGAGACCGTTGCATGCCGGGCGACGTCGTCGATCGTGAACAAAGGCTCGTGCAAGTGGTCGTGCAGGAACTGCATGGCCGAGCGCAATCTCGGGTCCGTCACGGCGAACGTCTGCGTCGACTCGCGCTCGACGACCTCCAACGGCGGAATCGGCGGCTGGATGGTGTCCACCTGCTCACCTCGCATCAACAGGTCAAGCAATTCCGCGGCCCGATAGCCTTGCAACCGGTTGTTGCGGGCCACGCTGCTGAGGGTCGGCCGCACGTGCGAGCAGACCAGGTCCTCGTTCCCCGTGCCGACGATTGCAACGTCCTCAGGAACCTTGAGCCCCAACTCTCGGCAGGCTTCCAGGGCCGACCGCGCCCGATAGTCCGAGACGGCGAACACGCCCGCCGGCTTGGGGAGCCCCTGCAGCCAATCGGACAGCGCGGTGCTTTGTTGCAGCCAGTTGCCGCGCTGGTGGTAGGTGGGATACGCCAAGAACGCCGTGGAGGAATATCCCGCCTGGGCGAGCGTCTGCTCGAAGCCCTGTTGCCGCTCGTCGGAGTACGTGACGTCCCGCACGCCGTAGTAACCGAACGACCGAAATCCCCGCCCGATCAGGTGCTCGCCTGCCAGTCGCCCCATGGCGGCGTTGTCGATGATGCAGGCCGGCACGGGAGAGACGGGCAGTGCGCTGGAGACATTGACGATCGGCGTCTTCATCGCCGCGGCGCAGGCGGCCTCTTCCTTGGTGTTGATCGCCGACAAGATGCCGTCTCCCGGCCAGTCGACCAAGTCGACCACCGAGAGGACAGGCGTCTCGAGGGCCGCGACGTAACTCCAGTCGCGCCCTTTCTCGCCGGCGTAACTCAGGACCCCTTCGATCAGCACTTCGAGGTGCCCGCCGCGGGGAAAGGCCAGGGCGATCACGCGAGATTTGTTCATTCGATTGCAGGATGAGCGGGAAGAGGCGGGGAAACGCTCGACCACGGCAAGCAGCGACCAACCAATCTCCGCAGTCGGCATTGGGTCGTGCCCGGCGGTCACATTGTGGCCCAACGGGTCCGAGAAGTCGCCGGCGATACTTTGCAGCCTACAGGTGAATTATTGCAAGAACCGGCACTGGGTTGCAAATGACTCTCGGCGTAAATTGGAGGGAGTGACGGGCATCGTCGGCTCCCGCTGCGGGTGGCGACGCCCACGCTTTTCCCGATCAGGTATTCACTCAATCTTTTCGTGTTCGCGAATCCTCGCCCGCGTCGGCTGCCGAAGTCGGCTTGACGCGCGTGACATCGCGAACGACTTGAATTCGAGGAGGCATCTCGGATGAATGCGATTCTGCAGACTCGTTGTGCACGGAGCCGCCGGGCCTTCACGCTCGTAGAACTATTGGTGGTGATCGCCATCATCGGGGTTTTGGTCGCGCTGTTGCTCCCTGCGATTCAAGCAGCGCGTGAAGCAGCCCGCAACGCCCAGTGCAAGAACAATCTGCGGCAGATCGCGCTGGCGATGCTGAACTTCGAAAGCACCCACAAGTCGTTTCCGTCGGGCGGTTGGGGTTTTCGATGGATGGGCGACCCCGACCGGGGCGTCGGCCCGGGACAGCCGGGGGGATGGACGTTCCAGGTCGCTCCGATGCTCGAGCAGGGCAATGTCACATTCGTCGGCAAAGGACTCACGGGCACTGCGAAAAAAGCGGCGCTGGCTGAACAGCGCGCTACGGTCGTGGGAACATTTTATTGCCCGTCTCGGCGAGCGCCGGTCGGCATGCAGGGAGTAGAAACGACGCACAATGCCGATATTCCGGCAACGGAGGGAAAGACGGATTACGCGGCGAACGGCGGCAACAACTCGTTGTCGATCGGAGGCGGACCGGCTCCCAACTTCACAACGTTGAGCGATTGTCTCGGAAGCTTTCCCAACTGCGATTGGGCTTCGGGCAGAGCCCCCTCGGACGTGCAAATCGCCAATCTGTTCCGCGGGATCGTGACGTCTCGCACAGGCGCCAAGATTCGGCAGGTTAGCGACGGGACCTCGAACACGTTGATGCTCGGCGAAAAGAGCATGGATCAACGCTTCTACTCCAATGTCACCGAGCGTGATCTCTCGATGGAAGGGAACGACAACCCCGGCGACAACAGTTCCGCTTGGCAAGGGTACGACCAAGACACCGTCCGTTGGCCGGCAGAGTCCCGCCCGCCGATTCGCGACCAATTGGGAACGGAAGTTGTCATGGCTATGGGCGGACCGCACGCTTCGGCCATCAACGGCGCCATGTGCGACGGGTCGGTTCACGCCTTTGCATATGATATCGACCCCGTGACCTGGAATAACATTGCCATTCGCGATGACGGACAGACTGTCGACTTGCCGTAGTAGAGATCTTGTGGAGCGGTCGGGAGTTACTGCGTCGAGATTGAAGGTCCAAGCTTGCGCTGCGGCCGATACTCGGACCAGCGCCGAGATTTGCAGGCTCGCTTCTCTTCTCCGCCTCATTGGCTACGTGATCGCGGCGGGGCGTGTTCCAGTCGGGTTAGTCGCTCTGCCAAGCATCCAGCGGCGGGGTACTGCCTATCCATTCGATCTCAGCAGCGCCGGCTATCTCGTCCTCGTCTTTGACCAGCCGCGGTCGTGCCGTCGCTTCCACGGCGACCTCCTCGCCTGCAAATCCTCGAACGGCGTTCAACGTGATCGTCGGGTCGCGCGAGACGATCCGCGAGCGGCGGATGGCAAACTGCCGGACGTCCGTGAGGTTCAGCAACCCCCGACTCGCAACGGTCGCGTCTTCCACCGTGAACCGCGTCAGCGGGCTCTCGGGGATTCCCTTCACCTTCACGAATTCGCCCTGGCACGAACCGGCGAGCCCGCGGATCGTGACGTCGCGGTAGTACGGCGTCGACGGCGTCAGGGGGCGAGGAGGGAGGCGTTCGGCCAATTCGCCCACGAACATCGGGGCTCCCAGCATGTCGCAGAACACGGCGTGGTCCTGAGTCGTGAAGCGAATTCGCTCGAAGGAGAGCTGCTCGCCCCCGCCGCCGCGCGGGCGACGCGTTTTCAGATAGATCGCGTGCTTGACCCCTTCGAACACGCAATCGTGAACGTGAACGCGCCGGATCCCCCCCGCGGTCTCGCTGCCGCAGGTGACACCGCCGATGCCTCCCGCGGCGTAGTTGCGGCGGAACACGACGTTCTCGACCGGACGAGCGGTCCGCAGTCCGTCGGCGTTGCGGCCCGCTTTGAGGACGTAGCAGTCGTCCCCCGTGTCGACCGAACAGTACTCGACGAGCACGTTGCGACTCGACTCGACGTCGATTCCGTCGCCGTTGACCACGCCGCGACTGTCGATCGTGACGCCGCGCACCAGCACGCCGTCGCAGGCGATGGGAACGATGTTCCACATCGGGCCGCGGCGGAGGGCGACGCCCTCGACGAGCACGTCGCGGCATTCCACCAGCGTGATGAAATAGGGGCGAAAGTAATGCCGCCCCTGCCGGCCGTCGAACACGCGATCTTCGACCGGCGATTGCGGATCGACCAGCTCGTCGGAGAGCCCCGGGCGCGCTTCGCGGAGCGGTCCTGACTTGGGCCCCAGCAATTCGCCGGAGCCGGTGACGGCGCACCCTTCGGCCCCGCGGGCGTAGATCAGCCCGCCGGCGCTCATCAGCTCAATCCCCTCGTACCGCGTGAAGACCGGGGGGAGGTAATCTTCGATCCTGTCGCTGAATTCGAGCACGGCCCCGGCGGCCAGATGCAAATTTACGCGCGAGCGGAGCACGATCCGTCCGGTCTGCCACCGGCCGGCCGGGACCAGCGCCGTGCCCCCTCCCGCCGCCGCGACCCGGTCGATCGCCTGTTGGATTGCCGTGGTCGCGAGCTTGCCGCGATCTGCGATTGCCCCGCAGTCGACGATCGACACGGTTCGCGGCGGGAACTTGGGCCGCCGTGGCGTCGGCATTTCAAACGGCGCCACGATCGGCGCCACGTCGCGAGGCATCGCCGCGGGGCCAGTTTGGTCGCGAGTCGGGATCGCCTCGTCGGCGCGAACTACGGCGCCGATCGCCAGCAGGACGAGCGTCAAGGATGCGCTCAAGCGTAATGGCATGCCGATTCTCGTGGGGAGTTGTTCCGAATTGGGGATGCGGCCTCCGTCGAGCGCAAGCGGCGCCTACGCGGCGGATTCTGGCACCTCCTCGTCAGTGGGCTGTGCACGTCAAACGACTACTGGCGCGCGCCGCTCTCCAGCATAGCTTTCGAGAGTTCAAGCCTGTCGCCAACCGTCAGCAATTGCTCCTCCGCATTTGCCGCCGCATAGGCCGCTTTTGCCAACTCAAGATCGCCCTCGCGAACGCCTTTGACGACGATCGGCAGCGGAGCGGCCAGCGAGAGCAAACCGGGCAAGTCGCCGTACTTCACGATCCCGGGCAGAAAGGCTCCGTCGCGCCAATCGCCAAGGCTTGCGAACCGGAAACCGGCGACGTCGATCGCGGCTCGCGAGAACGCCGAGGGCGCCAGGGCAATCGCGGTCGCACTCCACGGCGCAGCGTCCGCTGGCGCAACAAGGGCCGGCTTGTCGCCAGTCGGAAAAGCCAAAGCGAGGGCCTGAGCCGTTGAAACCAGATCAGCGGCCCGTTGGGACACGAGGGTCCGATTGTAGCCGTAGGTGTAAGCGGCCAGATCGCGATCGCCTTCCACCGTGCGGTTCGCGTCAATCGGACGACCGTCCAGCGTGCAGTCCCCCTGCCCCAGCACGTCGACGCCGACGACTGCGTAGCCCGCGTCCAACAGCCGCCGGACTTCCCCCCGCAAGTCGCCGCTTGTCTCGGCCAAACCGGCCTTGCCGCGGGGATCGGTCCACAGGACCCATCCGGTCGGCTCTTGCGAAGGCCGAAGGATCGTCACCGGCAGCACCGCCCCGCGTCGGCGCTCGCGCACCACCCCATGCTCGCGAGTCTCCCCGTCGGAACCGGTTTCCCGGGCCATTGATGCAAACACGGCGTCCCCTGCCTCAGGCGGAGGCCCGACGAGCACACGCAGCGCCGCGCGCATTACTTCGCGGAACTGCTCCAGCGACGCCGCGTCGGTCGGCGTCAGCTTGGCGAGCTGCCGCTCGTCGCGGGCGGTCAGCTCCCGCACCAAGGCTCGCTCGTGCTCGTCCCCGCTCGGCGGCGCCGGGTGCGATGCGTCCCACACTGACATCTCCGCAATGCTCAGCGGCACGTAATCCCGCTCGACGACCGGGCCTTCGAGACCCAACTGCAGGTGCTCGTTGAACCACTCGTACATCGCCTCCCGCGTCACGGCGTTGTAGTTGTGCGGAAACTGCGTCAGCTTGGCCAGCTTCACTCGATCCGCCGCACCGACGAGCCGGTAGAGCTGCTGCAACTCGGGATACCCCAACTCGTGGAACTGGGCCGTCCAATCGTTCGCGCTGGCCAGCCCCAACGGTTTGGGCGCCATCAGGGCGGCGATCTCCACATTGCCCGAGTCGACGCGCAGGCAACAAGCGTTCTCGCACGGGCAGCCACCCTGCATTGCGGTCGAGACCATGACCGCCTCGAAGGCCGCGGCAGGGCGGTCGTCGACTCCGCAGATCATCATCGTCTGGGTGGCGCCGCCGCTTCCGCCGGTGACCCCGATTCGCGCCGGGTCAACGTCAGGCAGCGACGCCAGCCAATCAAGCGCACAGAGCCCGTTATAAACTTGCACCCCGAACACGCTTTGCATCCGCAATTCAGCTTGCGTGCTGAAGAATCCCCAATGCTCGGGCCCCTCGAATTCGGGGCGAGAAGAGGCGAGTCGATGCGATACGCTCTCGGGCAATTGCCGGCTGTCGGCGTAACCTTCCAGGTCGTAGATGAACGCGATGCAGCCCATGCGCGCCAACTGCACGCAGCGGGCTTGCAGGGGATGGCGCCCGCCGGTCGGAAACGTCTCGGCCCCCATGGCGATTTGCGCTTCGACCGTCTCGGCGCCCAAGTCGCCGAACCGCCCGCCAGGCCAGTGGCCGTAGGGGCTAAGCACTGCCGGACGTCTCTCTCCTGCAGGCGCAGGGGCCTTGGGGCGGTACAGATTGCCGGTTACGAAATGCCCCGGGTAACTCTCCAGAATGACTTTCTCAACCGTATACTCGTCGCGATCGACACGTCCATAGACGACTGCGCGGGGTTTGGGACGTTCCGGCTCGGGCCACAATCCGGCTGCGACGAGGATCTGCGTGCGGACCTCGCGGGAGCGCACTTCCCAGGCAGCGCGGGTCGCCGGCGGGGTGAACGGGAAATAGCTCTCGCGGAGCGTCTTCAGCGGTTTCAGCCTTGCGTCGCCGCTGGGGGCTGCACTTGCCGGAGGTGCGTCGGATGCTGCCGCTCGCTGATTTTCGCCGCCTGCGACGAGGGCCCAGGTTGTCATGGCCGCGACTGCAGACCGCTGAATCTTGCAAGACCGTTGCACTCGAGACGGCTTCACAAAACGAGTATCCATGACCATCGACTCGCAGAATGCGGGAAAAGCAGCGGCCGCGACGCCGCAGGCGGGGCGGCTGGCGCCTGCAACCACCTTCGCGTTTGGGCCGCTTGCGTGCAAGCGGCCGTCTTTTGCAAAATACGCTCGCTGTTTGCAGTTCACGAGGTCGCGTACAGTCGATAAAGCAGGCCGCAGTCTGTCGGGCCTCGCCGAGGCAGCGCTCCTC
Organism: Pirellulales bacterium; assembly: GCA_019636345.1. Lineage (NCBI taxonomy): Bacteria > Pseudomonadati > Planctomycetota > Planctomycetia > Pirellulales > Pirellulales bacterium. The sequence goes on from JAHBXQ010000006.1 coordinate 228,467, forward strand.
AACTCATTGAACCGACAATTCGCTCGGCTCCGCTCATTGCGCGGAACGCAGCAACCAGAATTGTCGACAGCTTGTCCCGAGTCGTCGTTCAGCCGCGGCGAGCACGCTGGACCTTTCACCCCCAGAGACTTCATGCGCGGCGCTCTGCAATTCCTCGCTCTCTTTGCGACTGCCCTGTTCTGCCCGCTCGCTGCGGCCGAGCAGGTGCGGATTGACTTCAGCCCGGCCACTGGCCGACGAGACCATGCCGCCCCTGGTTGGGAGGAGTGGCAAGTCCCCAACGGTCCCGCGGCCGTGCGCGAGTTTGGCGGCGTACGAGTCGAGCTTGCCTCGGGAGCGGAGAGTACGCTCAAGGGCGATTGGTTCAAGGCGGGGCTCGTCACCGGCGCCAACATGGCGACCGACGGCGTACTTGCGGTCGACGGCCCGTCGCCGCGGACGCTGCTGGTGAGAATCTCGGGGCTTGCTCCGGGGCGCCATTCGGCGACAACCTACCACAACTCGTTCGGCAAGGAGCCGCTGCCGCCCGTTCGAGTTCAGCTCGACAAACGAGAGCCGGCCGGTAGCTTGGTCGTGACTCCCTCGGTTCGCGCTTCGGACAACGAGGGAGCCGCTCACGCTCACTTGGAGTTCGACGTCGCCGACGACCAGCCGGTCGTGTTGCGGATCGAGTCGACCGGCGCCGATGACGCGGCCGCGGTTGTGCTCAACGGTCTTGAGATCGACGTCGCGGCCCCGGAACTCCGTGCCCGTCGACCACGTCCGGCCGACCGAGATTGGCACGCCGACGGCGATGCCGGATCGGTTGCGCTCGTTTGGGAGCCGGCTCCCAAAGCGACCAAGCAGCGGCTGCTGGTCGTCGCAGCGAAGACGCCCGAAGAGGCCGAGGCCCTGCTGGAGGATTCGACCTCCGCCGTCGCGGTCGCGGAACTCGACGCCGCTCAGGCGACGCACCTGTTGCCGCTCAACGGCAACGCGAGCTCGCATCTCCACTACCGCTGGCGGGTTGATGCGATCGAGGCCGAGGGCCAAGTCGTGCGCGGCGACGTGTGGAGTTTTCGCGTCCGGCAACTCGCCTTTCCAGGAGCGGAGGGGTACGGCCGGTTCGCCGTCGGGGGACGCGGCGGGCGAGTCGTGCACGTCACCAACCTGGACGACAGCGGCCCCGGCAGCCTTCGCGCGGCGGTCGAGGCCGAAGGACCCCGTACGGTCGTGTTCGACGTGAGCGGGCGGATCGTCCTCAACGACAAGCTTGTCATCCGCAATCCGTTTCTCACGATTGCCGGGCAGACGGCCCCGGGCAAAGGGATCTGCATCTCGAACTACAATCTGGGAATGTTGGGGGCTCGCGACTGCATTGTCCGCTATATACGGGTCCGCCCCGGCGACACCGCGGGGGTCACGCTCGACGGCATGGGCATGGCCAGCGCCGATCATGCCATCATCGATCACTGTTCCATCAGTTGGAGTCAGGACGAGGCGTTCAGTTCCCGCGGCGCGAAGAACATTACGCTGCAGCGAACGCTGATCTCCGAGGCCCTCAATGTCGCCGGGCACGCCAAGTACAAGCCGGGAACGCAGCATGGTTACGCGGCGAGCATCGGCGGCGACGTCGGCAGCTTTCACCACAACCTGCTCGCCCACTGCGCGGGTCGCAATTGGAGCCTTGCCGGCGGGGTCGATCAGGCCGGGGTCCACGCCGGGCGACTCGATATTCGCAACAACGTCGTATACAACTGGAGCCATCGCACCACCGACGGCGGCGCGAAAGAGGTGAACTTCGTCAACAACTACTACAAGCCGGGGCCGGCGTCGCGGGTGTTCCACGTTCTCAAACCGGAACACCAACTCCCCTTCGGACCGCAGGAGTACTTTGTGCTGGGGAACGTCATGGAAGGACGATACGGCGCCAACCAGCGCTACGCCGGCGTGCAGGAGTCGCCGAACAAGCCGATGAGCGAGTACGTCGTCGAGCGTCCGTTTTTCGAGTCGTTCGTGACCACGACGTCGGCTAAGAAGGCGTATGCCGACGTCCTCGCCGATGTTGGCTGCAATCGGCCGAGCCTCGACGACCATGACAAACGAGTCGTCGCCGAGGTCCGTCGCGGCACGGCCAAGTACAAAGGAAGCAAGAGCGGGCTGCCGGGGCTTCCCGACTCGCAGGAGGACGTCGGCGGTTGGGAGGACTATCCTGAGATTCGTCGCCCGGCCGACTGGGACTCCGACGGCGACGGCCTGCCCGACGCCTGGGAATTAGCCCGCGGGCTCGTTCCCCGTTCGCCGGACGGCGATTTTTCAGACGCCAACGCCGATCCCGAGGAAGACGGATACACCAATCTGGAGAAGTACCTCAACGAACTTGCGGCCGGACGTTGAGCCGCGTTCGAATCTTCGAGGCGCAACGCAACCACGAGCCTTATGGAGCCCGCGAATGACGGCGAATCGCCGTTGCCGCAATCCGCTCGGAAAGGCCGAGACACGCAATGGCATCCCCGGCATACTGATTCCCTTTGGTCGAACGTTGCCGCAAGCGACTCGGCTGGTCTGAGAGCGATTTGCGCCCTTTCACGTCCTTGGCGGGCCCCTTGACCGCCGCATACGAACGCCGAACCGCCGCCGCCGATTTGACATGAATAAGCTTCGCAGCCTGTGCATTCTCGCTCTGACGGCAGGATCGTGCGCACCGCTCGCTCGCGCCGCGGACGACGACCCCGTCTATCTCTTCACGACCTTTCACGGCAACGGCGAAGACGGCCTGCGGTTCGCCTACAGCTTCGACGGCTACCGCTGGGCGAACGTCCCGGGAACGTTCCTCAAGCCGAGGGTCGGCAGCGGGTTGATGCGCGACCCGAGTCTGCTGCGGGGCCCCGACGGACGGTATCGCCTCGTGTGGACGACCGCCTGGAAGGAGGACCAAGGCTTCGGCTACTCGTCGAGCGCCGACCTCGTTCACTGGAGCGAGCAGAAGTTCGTCTCCGCGATGATGCACGAGCCGACCACCGTGAACGTCTGGGCGCCTGAGCTGTTCTACGACGCCAAGCGCGAGCAGTACGTCATTCTGTGGGCGTCGACGATCCCAGGGCGGTTCCCCGACGGTCAGGAGGAATCGACGAACAACCACCGGATGTACTGCACGACGACCAAAGACTTTGTCGACTTCGCTCCGACGAAACTCTATCTCGACCCCGGGTTCAGCGTCATCGACTGCGTCATTGTCGCCCACGACGAGCGCTTTGTCCTCGTTCTCAAGGACAACACTCGACCTGAGCGGAACATCAGCGTCGCGTTCGCCGACGATCCGCTTGGCCCGTGGGAGGACCGCTCGACGCCGCTGACGGCCCATCTCACCGAGGGGCCGACGGTGCTCCGGACCGGCGACGACTGGCTGATCTACTATGACAGCTACGGCGACAAGTCCTACGGCGCCCTCCGCACGCGCGACTTTCGCACATTCGAGGACGTCAGTTCGCAGGTTTCGGTTCCCCGTGGACATACGCACGGCACGATCTGTCAGGTCACTCGCAAGGAACTGGCGTATCTGATTCGCGTCGGGAGCGAGCAAGTTCCCCAGACGCGTCTGCCCGTCGATCCGGCGCTTCCCGTCGAGGAACTCCAATCGCGACTTGCAGAAATCGACAACGTCGTCGCCCGCGGACCGTATCGTCCCGACTGGGATTCGCTCCGCGAGTTTCAAACCCCCGCGTGGTATCAAGACGCCAAGTTCGGCATCTTCATCCACTGGGGGCCCTACGCCGTCCCCGCGTTCGGGAGCGAGTGGTATCCCCGCACGATGTACACGTCGGGAACGCCCGAATTCGCGCATCATCTGAAGACCTACGGCCCGCACGCCCGGTTCGGGTACAAGGACTTCATCCCGCAGTTCAAGGCGGAGAAGTTCGACCCGTCCGCGTGGGCCGAGTTGTTCGCCGCCGCGGGGGCCAAGTACGTCGTTCCCGTGGCCGAGCATCACGACGGCTTCCCAATGTACGCCAGCGATTATACCGACTGGTCGGCCGCGAAGCGCGGTCCGGGCCGCGACGTTCTTGGCGAGCTGGCCGCCGCCTTGCGCGAGAAGGGGCTCGTCGTCGGCGCTTCGTCCCACCGTGCCGAGCATTGGTTCTACTTCGATCCCGGCCTGCGGATCGATTCCGACGTTCTCGATCCGGCGAACGCGGACCTCTACGGACCGGCCGTCAACAAACGGGTCGCCGAAAACCAGTCCGAGCCCCCCGACGAGCAGTTCCTGGACGACTGGCTGCTGCGAAGTTGTGAGATCGTCGACAAGTACCGCCCCCAGGTCATGTACTTCGACTGGTGGATCTGCCAGCCAGTGTTCCAACCGTACTTGAAGCGGTTCGGCGCCTACTACTACAACCGGTGTGCCGAGTGGGGCCAACCGGGGGCGATCAACTTCAAGGACTGGGAGGGGCGCAGTTTTCCCGACGGCACGGGGGTGTTTGACATCGAACGGGGCTCCGCCCCGGCGATTCGCGCCGACTTCTGGCAAACCTGCACGTCGGTCTCCAAGTCGTCGTGGGGCTACGTGACGAACCACGAGTACAAGCAGGCCGGCGAGATCGTCGACGACCTGATCGACGTCGTCAGCAAAAACGGCACGATGCTGCTGAACATCGGCCCCCAGGCCGACGGGACGATCCCCGCGGAGGAAGCCGCAATGCTCCGCGACATCGGCGCCTGGCTGGCGATCAACGGGGAGGCGATCTATGGTTCGCGTCCCTGGACGCGATTCGGCGAGGGCCCGACCGAAGCGGTCGCCGGTTCGTTTGCCGACACGAAGCGCGACCCCTTTACCAGTCGCGACGTCCGCTTCACGACCAAGGGGAACGTGCTGTACGCGATCGCACTGGCGGCGCCCGCCGACGGCAAGCTGTTGGTGACGTCGCTGGCGGGATACGGCGACGGATCGGCAGAGGATGCAACGCCGCACATCGAGAACGTCGAACTGCTGGGCGCCGACGGCCCGGTCGACTGGGAGCACACTCCCGCGGGCCTCGCCGCAAAGATTCCCCTGCCTGCCCCGTCGGAATATGCCGTGACGCTGAAAATTACGCTGCGCGGCGCGGTTCCGGCGCCCACGGGAACTGACTAACCACGGGGCGCCACGGCGGGGGAGGGAGCAGGAACTGCGCACTCCACGCCCTCAGCGTCGCCGTGGTCGATGACATCGTAATTAAGTCCAACGACACTTTCCCGAACGCATCATGCCCTCACGCACTGCTCATCCTCCGACGCTCGGCGTCATCGTCGGCAATCGCGACTTCTTCCCCGATCAACTTGTCACCGAGGCCCGCTCCGACATTGAGCGGCTCTTCGGCGAGACGGGGATCACGCCCGTCTGGGTCGGCGTCGACGAGACCAAGCTCGGCGGCATCGAGACCCACGCCGACGCCCGCAGGTGCGCCGACCTGTTCCGCCGCCGCCGGGACGACATCGACGGGGTACTCGTCGTGCTCCCCAATTTCGGCGACGAGAAAGGCGTGGCCGACGTCCTGAAGCTCGCCGGGCTCGACGTCCCCGTCCTGGTGCAGGCGTACCCCGACGATCTCAACCAACTCGGGGTCTCGCGTCGTCGCGACGGGTTCTGCGGCAAGATCTCTGTCTGCAACAACTTGGTGCAGGCGGGAATCAAGTTCACGCTCACCGAGCGGCACGTCGTGGCGCCGCTTGCCGACGACTTTCGCCGCGAGCTCGATCAGTTCCTGCGCGTGTGCCGGGTCGTCAATGGGGTGCGCGGCGTGCGGCTGGGAGCCGTCGGCGCCCGGCCCGGGGCTTTCAACACCGTCCGCTACAGCGAGAAACTCCTCGAACGCCACGGCGTGAGCGTCACCACGGTTGATCTGTCGGAGTTCATCGCCCAGGTCGACAAGCTTGTCGCCGACGATCCGGCGGTTGCGGCGAAGCTCGACGACATCCGCGGCTACGCCCCCGCTCCCGGCGTGCCGCCGGAAAAACTCGTGCAAATGGCCAAGCTGGGCGTCGTGCTCGGTCGCTGGATGGAGGCCAACGCGCTCGATGCGACCGCGATCCAGTGTTGGACCAGCGTTCAGCAAAACCTTGGTTGCAACGTCTGCACGCTGATGAGCATGATGAGCGAGCGGTTCATGCCGAGCGCCTGCGAGGTCGACGTCACCGGCGTGCTGACGATGTACGCGATGCAACTCGCTGCGGGGTCTCCGGCCGCGTTGGTGGATTGGAACAACAACTACGGCGACGATCCCGACAAGTGCACGCTGTTTCATTGCGGCAACTGGGCGAAGAGCTTCCTCCCCGACATCAAGATCGCCAACGCCCCGATCTTGGGGAGCACCCTCGGCGTGGAGAACACCTACGGCGCCCTCGAGGGTCGCACTCCCGCCGGCCCGTTGACTTACGGCCGCGTCACTACGGCCGACGCCGAGGGACGAATCCGCGCCTACGTCGGCCAGGGCGAACTGACCGCCGACGAACTCAACACGTTCGGCACCCGTGCGGTCGCCAAGGTGTCCGACCTACAGCGGTTGTTGCGTTACGTTTGCCGCGAGGGGTTCGAGCACCACGTCGTGATGACCGGCTCGACTAGCGCCGCCGCCCTGGCCGAGGCGTTTTCCAACTACCTCGGCTGGGAGACGTACTCGCATTCGTGAGTCAAGCTGGAATCCGAATCGTTCTCGCCCCCTCGCCCGCCCTTTCCCCATGTCCGCCCCGCTTTCCACCCTCGACATGCAGCGCAAGGCAATCCGCCTGCGGCGTTCGCTCCTGACGGCGATCGCCGGCGCCGGCGCCGGGCACACGGGGGGAAGCCTCTCGTGCGTCGATATCCTCAGCGTCCTCTACAACCGCGTGCTTAACGTTTCGCCGGCGACCGCCGGCGATCCGCTTCGCGACCGCTACGTGCAGAGCAAGGGGCACTCGGTCGAGGCGCTCTACGCCGTGCTTGCCGACCGGGGATTCTTTCCCGAGGCGGAATTGGCGACGCTGTGCCAGTACCGCTCCCCGTTCGTCGGGCATCCCACGCGCAAGATCCCTGGCATCGAGATGAACACCGGCGCACTCGGGCACGGCCTGCCGATCTGCGTCGGGATGGCGATCGCCGGCAAGCTCGACGACGCCCCCTACCGCGTCTTCACCTTGTTGGGGGACGGCGAGTTGGCCGAGGGCTCCAATTGGGAGGCCGCGATGTGCGCCGCACATTACCGGCTCGACAATCTCACGGCGATCCTCGACCGCAACACGCTGCAGATCACCGGTCCGACCCGCGAGGTGTGCGGCAGCGAGCCGGTCGGCGACAAGTTTCGTGCATTCGGCTGGCGGGTGAGCGTCGTCGACGGCCACGATTTCGACGCCCTGACCGACGTGTTTCAATCCGCCGGAGTCGGGCCCGATGCGGACCGGCCCCACTTTGTCATTGCCGACACGATCAAGGGCCGGGGGGTGAGCTACATGGAGCGGGTCCTCAAGTGGCACCACGGCGTTCCCAGCGAGGAGGAACTGGCTGCGGCGCTCGCCGAGTTCGATTCGGCCGAGGCCGCTTTGGAGGCCGCAACCCGATGAGCGCCCCCGCCCCGTCGATGTTCACCCCCGCCGCGACTGAGCTGATTCAGCAGCTCGGCCTCCGCAAAGGCCGTGCGAATCTGGAGGAGTTCGCCGCGACGCTCGAAGAACTCGCCGCCGCCGATCGCGACGTCGTCGTGGTCACCAGCGACTCGCGCGGATCAGGGAAGCTCGGCCCGTTCGGCCAGAGATTCCCCCGCCAGATCGTCGAGGTAGGGATCGCCGAGCAGAATCTTGTGGGCGTGACTGCCGGCTTGGCCGCGTGCGGCAAGCGGGCGTTCGGCGTCTCGCCTGCCTGCTTCTTGACGATCCGAGCGCTTGAGCAGATCAAGAACGACGTGTGCTACTCGAACGTCCCTGCGACCGTCGTGGGGATCAGCGCGGGGGTCAGCTACGGCGCCCTGGGGAGCACTCACCATTCGCTTCACGATTTCGCCGCTTTGCGAGCGATTCACAACATCTCGGTCGTCGCCCCGGCGGACAACGCCGAGGCCCGCGCAGCGGTGCGCGCCGCCGCTGCGAGCGATCGGCCCGTCTACTTGCGGTTCGGCAAAGCGGCGATGTACGACTTGCCCGTGACGGGCGCATTCGAACTGGGCCGTGCGCGCGTGTTGCGTCCCGGCAACGACATGGCGTTCATCGCCACGGGAGAGACGGTGATTCACTGCCTGCTCGCCGCCGCCAAGCTCGCCGAGAACGGCGTGCAAGCCCGCGTCGTGAGCATGCACGCCGTGAAGCCGCTCGACGTCGATGCGGTCCTCGCCGCGGGCCGTGAGTGCGGCGCCATCGTTACGGCCGAGGAACACTCAGTGCACGGCGGTCTTGGCGAAGCGGTTGCCGCGGTCCTGATGCAGGCCGGCGTGCACTCGAAGCTTTCGATTCGCGGCATCCCCGACGAAGACACCGTCACGGGCTCCCAGGCCGACATCTTTCGCCATTACGGTCTCACAATGGAAGGTCTCGCCGAAACGGCGTCACGACTGCTCGATGGTGCGCTTACGGCGTGACAGGCCAGCAGGATCGATCGTCTGCAAATCCGGTCGTCCTGCTTATCTTGAAGAAACCTGCGATGAAGCTTCTCGCCCTCGATCAAAGCACCTCGGCCACCAAGGCGGTGCTCGTCGATCTCGACGGGCGGGTCGTCGACCGCGCGTCTTGCGATCATCGGCAGCTCTACCCGCAGCCGGGGCGGGTCGAGCATGATGCGGAGGAGATTTGGCAGAACGTGCAGGCCGTCGTGCGGGAATTGGCCGATCGCCGTCCCGACGCGATGGCCGAGTTGGCCGGGTTGTGCGTCGCCAACCAACGCGAGACGGTCGTTGTGTTCGATCGCGCTACGGGTGCGCCGCTTCACAACGCGATCGTGTGGCAGTGCCGCCGCGGGGCGCCGATCTGTCAGGAACTGGCCGAGGCCGGGCATGAGCCGTTTGTACAGGATCGCACGGGGCTGAAACTCGACACCTACTTCCCCGCCGCCAAGCTCGTGCACTTGATGCGCGAGCGCCCCGACCTCGCCTCGCGACTCAATGCGGGGGACGCGGTCGTGGGGACGATCGACGCCTACCTCGTCCACCGCCTGACCGGCGGCGCCGTCTTCGCCACCGACCATACGAACGCCAGCCGCACGCTGTTGTACGACGTCCGCCGGCTCTCCTGGGACCAACAGCTCTGCGATCTGTTCGGCGTGCCGCAAGCGGCGCTCCCCGAGATTCGCGAAAGCGCCGCCATGTTCGGCGTCACGGACGTTGGCGGAGCGCTGCCGCGAGCGGCGCCGATTTGCGGCGTCATGGGCGATTCGCAAGCCTCGCTCTTCGCCCAGCGCCGCTTCCAGCCGGGCGAAGGCAAGGCCACGTTCGGTACGGGGACCAGCGTCCTGCTGAACATCGGCCACGAGCCGCGTCCCGCGACGGCCAGCGCCGTGCTCGCACTCGCCTGGGTGCTCGACGCTCGACCGACCTATGCCTACGAAGGGCTGATCAACTGCTCGGCCGCCACGATTGCCTGGATCCGCGATCAACTGGGGCTCATCGCCGATGCGGCCGAGTCGGAACGGCTCGCCCAGACGGTCGACGACAACGGCGGCGTGTACTTCGTCCCCGCGTTCGCCGGGCTAAGCGCTCCCCATTGGAGCCCCGACGCCCGCGCCGCGATCGTCGGCATGTCGGGCCACACGAACAAAGCTCACGTCGTTCGCGCCGCGCTAGAGTCGATTGCGTACCAACTCCGTGACGTGCTCGACGCCTTGCGTGCCGAAAGCGGCGTCGCCCCGCGCGTGTTGTCCGTCGACGGCGGCCCGACGCGGAACGCCTTTCTCATGCAACTGGTCGCCGACGTGACGCGGGTCGACCTGCAGGTCGCCGACGTCCCCGAATCCTCCGCCTGCGGCGCTGCGCAGGCCGGTTGGATCGGCCTGGGACGACGCACGCTGGCCGATCTCGCCGCTGAATCGCAAGGCGGCGCGACCTATCGTCCCCAACTGCCCGCGGCGGAAGCCGACCGCCTCTACGCCGGCTGGCAACAAGCGGTCCGGCGGGTGCTGCTGTAGGTCAAGGGATAACGAGGCTCCGCCGAGACGGGGAATTGCATTTCGATCGTCAGTGTGGCTCACCATACAAGAGGATGCGACCGCAAGAACAGCACATGAGTGCGACGACCTTGCCCGCTTCTTCAAAGCGTCCGAAGAACCAACCGCGCTCGGCATCTCCTTGAGCGTACGTGAGTTCTTGGTGCGAATGATTCTGGCCGCTGTGGTCGATCAAGCGGATCGTCCGGAGTTCTCCCTGGCAGTCGGGACACGACTTCGACGGCGAAAGAGCCGGGTCTGGTGTTGATTCTCCGGCGACGTCGACTCCTCTTTGCGTTCCGGAGAGACCGTCGGTCGCTATGTCGTCAACACGGCGGAAATCGGGATCCGGCGTTCCGTCACGATGTGTGCCGCAGTTCCAGCAGAGATCAAACGACGGCTCGACTTCCTCGCGACACGTAGCGCAAACCCAGCGGTCGAGTTTCGTAGCCGCAGGATCGAGTGCGTCCCCTTCCGGCGTCGGGAAGTCGATTTCAGTTGCCGCAGTCGGCGCCGAATCGATCGGATCGTCGACGATCGCCCCGCAGACGCGGCAGATGCGGGCCCCGTCTCGGACGTCGCTCTTGCACTTCTGGCATGTCTGCATTGTCGCAACTCCGTTTCGATAGCAGTCTCGAGCGTGACGTGTTGTAAGCGGGGGCAATCTCAGTTGCCCGGGAGATTTCGATTGCACCTCGTCGTAAATAGAGACCGTGTCAGATTGGCGTCGGCCGAATCGGGGACTCTAATTCCGCCGCTTCAGCACCAACACCCAATCGGTCTCGCGATCCGGCGGCGCGAACCGTTTCGCTCCCGTCCCGTTGCGGCGTTCGTCCGGCTCGGTCAAGCGGACGTCTTCGGCCGCATACTCGACCTCGCCCGCAGGCGTCGCCGCGCCTGTTTTCGCGTCGAGCCACTTGGCAACGTACGTCCCCGGCAGGGCGTGCAGCGTGAAGGGCTCCCCCTGCGCTGTGAACGCCAGGGCCTGCTTCCCAGGCTCCGCCAGGCACCACGTGCGGTAGGGATCGTGCTCTGCGAGCCAATGATCGCTCGGTTCCATGCGATAGAACACGACCTCGCGCTCCATCACCTCGAACAGGACGTCGATCTGCTTGGCGACGAGAACGTACGGGTTGTCGTCGCCGTGGAACGGCATCCCCTCGGGGCCGAACACGGTCATGCCGTACTCTTTGGCGTGGCCGTTCCAGCAGAACGACGCCCCCGCGGTGACGCATCCCCAAGCCGCTTGCCGCAGGTCGTCCTGCGTGGCGCCGGTTCGTTCGGCCCAGTATCGCCGCCACAGGGCGTTCCCCTCGGACATGTACACCGGCTTGCCCGGCACGTAGGCCACGAGGCACGCCATGTGATGGGTCCAGGCGGTCTGGTGATAGTTGCGGTCGATCGGCTTTTCCGGCGCGGCGATCCGGTGGTTCTCGATCGCCGCGAAGTTGTACTCCGGCCGTTGGTATTCGTTGTCGCGAGGGTGCTCGTCCTGGTAGGTCCGCAGGTGGTCGAACGCGTCGTACTTGGCCAGCCGCCGCGCGAGTCCCAGTTCGTGGCTCTCGCGATGGCCTGGGTCCTCCCACACGAAGTTCCATCCCGCGATGTTCGCGTACGGCGCCAGTCGGGCGACGACGTACTCGACGAACAGGTCCTTTTCGTTTTCGCTCATGGCGCCCCACTCGGGGCCGTCGTTCTTGCCGCCCTGAAAGCCCAGGAACATGTGAACGCCGACGTTGCGATCGTTGAGCCACCCGAGCCGTCGCTCCATGAGCCGCCACACCTCCAGCCGCATCGAGGTCGGTTCTCCCTCGTCGTACAGCGCCAGTTCGAGCGTCTCCGGCGGCGGTCCGTCTTCGTAGTACTGGCCGAAGCAGCAGAGCGACAGCAGCCAGTTGACTTGCAGGTGGTTGTACCCCCGGTCGAGAAGCGGTTGGTAGACGTTCTCGCTGACCCAGTCAAACGGCTGAGCGATCGAGCCGTGCCCCGTTTCGTAGTACGATTTCACGAGCACCGGTTCGTCGCCGTTGTACGCGAGCCACCGGGGGTTCTTCGCATAGGGACGCAGCACGCCCTTGCCGGCGCCGTCGGCGACGCAGCGAAATCGCCCCGCTCCGCCCTGCGTACCGTCGCTCCAGCGATATTCGTAGCTCCACTCGCCGAGTTCGTCGGGCAGGAAACGCAGCTTCCAGACGTCGCCGGTCGTCGCGTCCCCGCCGCCGCAACCGTCGCCGTCGAAGAACCCCGAAAAATCGATCGCTCTGCCGCTCGGGGCCGTGTAGGTGCACGTCAGCCGCACGTCGGCGAACTTGTTCGCGTACGGCTTGGGGTTCGTCACGGCCGCCTCGAACACGCGGTATCGCCCCACGCTCGGCACGTCCAGGGATTCAGCCCCCGCAGCGCCGAGGCCTGCCAGGAGGGCGACGAACCCTGACGCCGCTCGCAACGCTTGTCGACCCCGCCTGTTCACGTCGTCGTCTCGCTGACCTGGAAGCCCGATTGGAGAGAACCGAACCTGTAGAATACGCCCCGTGGAACCCCCCAGCAACGCGACGCCCCCGCGGCGGCAGATTCTGCGAACATCAGCCGTTGCGGTTCGCTTTTCGAGGGATGACGAGCCGCCGTCGCAGGGCTACATTCGACTGCCGAGCACGCCGGCGTCGCCGACACCGTGAGTCGCTGAATCGCCGCAAGAATGCCCAGACGGCACGAGGCGGAGATCGCGGAGTCATCGAACGAGAAGCGGTCCCGAGGGCGCGTCGTTCGGGACGGATTGAGCGGAATTTCTCGTGCGACTCTTTGTGCCGGATTGCAGTCAATTCGCCCTGGGCCCGGTCCGCGTCAACTGTGGCTCCTGACCGCCAATCCACTGCGGACCGAGACCATGCCATGAGCCGCTCCGCAACAATCGACCGCCTGCGTTGCGAGTATCTCGTCGACCCGCTCGGGATCGACGAGCTCTGTCCGCGGTTTTCCTGGGTCATGCGCAGCGATCGCCGCGGCGCCCGGCAGGCGGCGTTCGAGGTGCAAGTCGCCAGTGCGCCGGAGATCCTCGCCGCCGGCCGCCCCGACGTTTGGACGAGCGGTCGCGTCGCGTCGGATCAGTCGCTCCACGTCGAGTACGCCGGTCCCGCACTGCTATCGCGGCAACGCTGCTGGTGGCGCGTGCTGGTCGAGGATGAAACAGGCGCGACGCTCGTCAGTCCCGTCGCTTCGTGGTCGATGGGACTCCTGCACGCGGCCGATTGGCAGGCACATTGGATTACGCACGACCCCGAGGTCGTCCGCCGCGACCCCGCCGCCAGATCGCCGACCGCGACCGAGCCGGGGACGGTCCCCTTGTTCCGCAAGTCGTTCCGCGTCCCCGGCCCCGTGAAACGGGCCGCCCTGTACGCCTCGGCTCGGGGGCTCGTCGACCTGTCGCTCAACGGCCGCCGCGTCACGGCCGACGAGTTCGTCCCCGAATGGACCGACTACCACCGCCGGCTCCATTACCGCACGTTCGACGTCGCCGCGCTCGTCGAGCCCGGGCCGAACGCCCTTGGCGCCATGCTCGGCGACGGCTGGTGGAGCGGCTTCATCGGCTGGCAGGAGCGCCGCGGCCAGTACGGAACGCTTGAGAACAGTCTGCTCGTGCAACTGGAGATCGAGACCGACGCCGGCGAGACGGTCGTCGTGACGAGCGATCGCACTTGGACCTGCGACGCGGGGCCGATCCTGGCAGGCGACTTCATGCTGGGCGAGACCTACGACGCCCGGCGCGAGCAGCCGGGCTGGGATCGCCGGGGGTTCGACGATGCTCGCTGGCTGCCGGCGATCGAAGTTGCGCCCCCCACGACGCAAAACCCGCACTATGTAGCGCCTCATGATGATCTCATGCCTAAGGAAGTGCCTGAGACGAAGGCCTGGGTCGCAGGGGGCGAGTGCAGCGATCCCCCCGTGACCGTTCTGGAAGCCAGGTCTGGGGGCTCCGTTTTGCTGCGCCCCCAGATACTCGCAGGAGAGCCGCTGCTGCTTGCGGCCCAGCGCAGCGAGCCGGTCCGTACGGTTCAGCGGATGACCCCCGTGTCCTTCGACGAGCCGGCGCCCGGCGTCGCCGTCTACGACCTGGGGCAGAATATCGCCGGCTGCGTCGAGCTGCGCGTCAGCGGTCCCCCGGGGACCCGCGTCCAACTCCGCCACGGCGAGCGGCTCAATCCCGATGGCACGCTCTACACCGAGAATCTCCGCCGCGCGACCGCGACCGACGTCTACGTGCTGCGCGGCAGCACGCCCGACGCCCCGGAGGTCTGGCGTCCGCGGTTCGCCTTTCACGGGTTCCAGTACGTCGAGGCGACGGGTCTCCCCGAGCCGCTGCCGGTCGACGCGGTGACGGCCTGCGTGCTCATGTCGGCCACGCCCGAGGCGGGCCGCTTCGAGTGTTCCGACCGGCTTGTGAATCGACTCGCCGAAAACATCGCCTGGGGCCAGCGCGGCAACTTCCTCAGCGTTCCCACCGACTGCCCGCAGCGCGACGAGCGACTCGGCTGGATGGGGGACGCCCAGGTGTTCCTCCGCACGGCGACCTGCCAGTCCGACGTGGCGGCGTTCTTCACCAAGTGGATGACGGACGTTTGTGATTCCCAGGACGCCGACGGCGTGTTCCCCGACGTGGCCCCGCGAATCTCCGAAGGCGCGAATTTCGTCGGCCTCGACGGTCTGGCTGGCGCGGCGGGGTGGGCCGACGCGGGGGTGATCGTCCCCTGGACCCTGTGGCGAGTTTACGACGACTTGCGCCTGGCCGAGCGGCATTGGAAGGCGATGGTCGCCTGGATCGAATGGCTGGAATGCACCAATCCCGACGGAATTCGCTCCCGCCGGCTGGGAAACAACTACGGCGACTGGCTCTGCATCCCCAGCGACACGACCTTCCGCACCCATTCGCCGATGAAGACGTTGCTCGCCACGGCGTATTGGGCCGACGACGCGGCGAAATTGGCGCAACTCGCCCGCGCGCTCGACAAACCCGCCGAGGCCGATCGGTTCGACGCAATGTTCCGCCGCGTTCGCGATGCATTCCGACGCGAGTGGCTCGGCGACGATGGCCGGCTAACGGTCGACACGCAGACCGCGTATTTGCTTGCCCTGGAGTTCGACCTGCTGCCCGAGCAGGTCCGTCCGCGGGCGGTCGAGCATTTGGTGGAGAACATTGCCCAGCTTGACTGGCGGCTCAGCACCGGGTTCATCGGCGTGGGTCGACTCAATCCCCGGCTCACGCTTGCCGGCAGAGCCGACGTTGCGTATCGGCTGCTGCTCAGCCGCGAGTATCCGTCGTGGCTCTACCCGGTCTTGCACGGCGCCACGACGATCTGGGAACGCTGGAACGGTTGGACCGCCGAGGACGGGTTCTTCAACCCGCAGATGAACTCGTTCAATCACTACTCGCTGGGATCGGTCGGCGAGTGGCTCTACCGGCATGTCGCGGGAATCGAACTGGCGCCGACGGTCAATGCTTTCAAGGATTTCGTGATTCGGCCGTACCTCGGCGCCGGGCTCGCTCATGCCGCAGCCCGATACGACGGGCCGCATGGCGAGATTGCCGTGCGGTGGGAGCGGACCGACTCCGGCGAGTTGCTGCTCGAGGCCGTGGTTCCTGCCAATACGACGGCGACGATCAGCGTTCCGGCGTCTCGCGCGGCGACGATCTTCGAGGGCGACCTCCCCGCCGCCGCGTCTCCGGGACTCGTCGAAGCGGAGCGCGAAGACGACTACGCCAACTTCCGCGCAACGGCCGGTCGCTATCGCTTTCGGGTCGTAGGCTGCGCGTGACGGATGCAGGTTGGACGGGCCCGCGAACAGGACGCCCGGATTGGTTCAGCCGCTACGAGGCGGTATCCCCAGACCATGAGCGGACGGCGCTAGCCGCCGGTGACTCGCCGCCAAGGCCTTAATCGCGCTTCACCGGGGGGCTCATTTCGTTTTGCGCTAATGCCGCGTCCCATGATGCGAATCGGGAAGGCTGTTGGGTTGGCGCTATGCGGCGGTTCCGTCGAGCAAAAACACACGCGTCCTTTGTGCAAAACCCCGCCGGCGGCGCTGCCGATCGTGGCCCTAACCGCCGACATGTCAGCGACTTAGGCGTGCGCTCGCCGCGTGCCGCCGCCGAGTTTTGCTCGCAATACTCCGACCGAGCGAGCAAAATGGCGATCTTCCGTCGTCGAATTGGCGCTCGTCGAACGTCTGCACTTGTCCAGATCGAAGCCCTGGGAGCCAATGCCCCCTGCGGCGCCCCCGGCTCGGCGCGCCTTGGAGCGCGCATCTTGGTTGTGTCCTGGTTCAGCGTGAAACGGAATTTCCGGTCGAGGGGGACAAGGAGTGGACGACGATCGCCGCGGAACGTCCTGTGCGTTCCCGACGAACCGGTAACTTGTCGTACTTGGCGAAAGGTCATTGCGGCATGACGAGTGCCGACGCGACAATGCCGAGCAGATCGCGGCTTTCGTGCTGACGGTTTGCCTGCTCGTCGACTCCGGACAAGCGACCTCCTATGTCTTTTCCCAACACGGTTCTCATCGCGGACGATCACCCCTGTCGCGAGACGATTCGCGTCTCGGCGGAGCACTATCCCGGCACGCCGCCGGGGTGGCATGTCGAGAAACGCCGGCTGCAGGCGGGGTTGTCTCAGGGGGTCGACGTCGTCGAGGTCGATACGGGCCAGGTGCGCGTCGTGATCGTCCCGACGCGCGGGATGGGCTTGTGGCGAGCCTGGTTCGACGAGTTCGAACTCGGCTGGCAGTCCCCCGTGCGCGGGCCCGTCCATCCGGCGTTCGTCCCGCTGAGCGAGACGAGCGGTTGGGGCTGGCTCGACGGATTCGACGAGCTCATGTGCCGGTGCGGGTTGGAGAGCCTGGGCGCCCCCGACCACGACGAGCAGGGCCAGCTGCGCTTCGGCCTCCACGGTCGGATCGCCAACCGGCCGGCCCATCGAGTCGAGCTTGCCGTCGACGCCGAGGCGGGGACGCTCGCCGTCACGGGGATCGTCGAGGAGACGCGGTTTCATCACCACAAGCTGAGATTGAGCGTTACGTATACCTTGCGGTTCGACGCGACGGAGATCGCCTGGCGCGACGAGGTCGAGAACTACGGCGGAACGCCGACCAAGATGCAGATGATGTATCACGTGAACGTCGGACTGCCGCTGTTGGGAGCAGGGTCGCAACTGTCGGCGCCGGTCAAGCGCGTGCGGCCCGGCAGTTGCGCCTCCGCCGGGGAGGCGGCTCGGAACTGGGCCACGTACGAAGCCCCCACTCCGCGGTACGCGCAGCAGGTGTTCTACGACACCCTGCAGGGAGACGACGCGGGGGACACGCTCGTGCTGCTGACGAGCTCGACCGGTTCGCATGCGGTGCGGCTCGACTACAACGTGCGGCAGCTTCCGTGCTTTACGCAATGGAAAAATTCGGTCGCCGAGGCGGACGGCTACGTTACGGGGCTCGAGCCGGGAACCAGCTTTCCCAACCCGCGCTCGGTCGAGGAGAAGGCGGGGCGGGTTCTCACGCTGCATCCCGGCGAGCGGTGGCAGGCCGAGTTGAAGCTCGACCTGCTCAGCGACCCTGCGGCCATCGCCGCCGCGGAGCGCCGCATCGCCGAGCTGCAAACCGGCTGCGACCCGATCGTGGACCTGGAAACCAGTTGACGAACGCGCGGTTTTTAAGCGGCGGCCCGTGCGAGGCGCCGCCTACTTCGCGTCGTACGCGGCGGTCGATTCCGTGGCGGCCAGGTCGTCGGCCAAGGATCGTCGCGACGCGATGCCGAGCTTCGCCAATTCGCCATGATAGGCACGGACCCCCTCGGCGGCTTCCACCTGCTCGTCGGCGATCGCGCGCAACAGCCGGACGAAGCTCGGCTGATGTTCGGCGTTGTTGATCTTTCGCCCGAACAGCGCGGCCCGGGCGCCGTATCGCTTCGCCTCGGCGACCATGCGGAAGGCGTCGAACGTCGTCCCGGCCGAGCCCCCCAGGATTCCGACCACGAGCGAGCTGTCGTACGAGGCGAGCGATTCCATCGCGCGCGGGCCGAAGTAGGGGATCTTGAGAAACGCGGGTCGCTCGCTCCGCGCCACCCCGGCCAGCAACCGGGCGATGCTGTCGTTGACGAACGCGGGGATCTGCGCCGGCGTCAACGAGTCGCAGGCGTTGGGCGGAAAGACCTCCAGAAAGTGCCGGAACCCGTACGCCTCGGCCTCGACCCGGAAATCGGCGTACGCCTCGAGCATCGCGACGTCGCGCGGGGCGTCGTGGTTGAGCGTGATCGAGAACAGCCCCAAGTCGGCGCCGCATACGGGGTCCTCGCCGTCGTAATCGGCGCGCCCGTACATGGCATGGGGGAGGCTCGCCGTGCGGAACGGCATTGCGGGCTGCGTGCCGTACGCCGCCGGCGTCCCGGCCAGCCAGATGTCGGTCGTGTCGTTCGCCCGCACCGCGGGCGTCACGGGGCTGTCGACGAACAACTGCTCGCGGACCGTGAGCTGGTCGCTGGTGCTGACGCTCATCAGCATGATGTCGACCAGCCGTTGGTCGGCGATTTCGCGAATGCACGCGCGGAATTCGTCGAGCGTGCGGGGCCGATCGCTTCCCGGGGCGCGCCCCAGGCCCGACGCCCCGAATCCCATATCGGCGTCTTTGGCGTCGGCCAGGATGAAGTCGCGACAGGAGGAATCCGCGGCAAGCCGGGCCAGTTTGACGTCGAGGGTTTTTTCCATGGCGTCCATCTTCCCCGAGGAACGTCGATGCGCGAAGCGGTCGCGCCGCGGCGCTCACGATTTCGCCCTGACGGAGGGACCGCAGAGCAGCGCGGATTCTCCGTCAGGACGGGGCGCGGAGCAAGAAAACCGAGGCTTGGATCCGTTGCCATACGGACGGCGAATCCAAGCCTCGGCTGCGCTCCTCGGCGTGCCGCGACGGTTCAGCGGTTTTCGGCTCGAGAGGTCCTACGGCCGAATCGCTTCCACCGTCGCCACGTGCCCCTCCTCGGGCGAGGCCCCGGCGACCGCCAGCAACCCGCCGTCGCCGGTCGGCAACAACCGGTGGAAAAACCGCGGCGTCTCCAATTCGCCGGCTTTTACCCACTCGTTTGCGCCAGGGGACAAGCAGTACAGCACCCCGTCGGCGCTTGACGCGAACAATTGGTCCTCGATGGCCCAGGCCGAGACGCCGAAGCCGTCCATGCCGCTGCCGGGCAAGTCGGGGAGCCGCGTCCATTGGCCGCTGATCGGGTCGAACAGATCGCACCGTCGCGAGACCTTGCCGGCGTCGTCCATGCCGCCGATCGCCGCCAGCTTTCCGTCCCACGCCGCCGCGGCGAGGGCGCGCCGCTTGAACGGCGGGCTCGGGAGCGCCTCCCAAGCAGCGCCGGCGCGAGTCAGATGGTACGCCCAGGCGGTCGGCAGCCAATTGCCGGGCGAGGAGCCGCTCAGCGTCCACCCGCCGACCACGTACAGCGTGTCTCCCACGACCGCTGCGTCGTGCGACGAACGCGCCTCCGGGAGCGGCGGCAGTTCGGTCCAACTTTTGGCTCGCGGGTCGAACGCGGCGAACTCGTCGACCGAGTGCATGTCCTCCTCTTCCTCCGCCGCGTTGCGGAACGAGAGACCGCCGACCCGATACAGCTTGCCCCGATGCGCCACCAGCGGCAATCCTTGCAGCGGGGTCCCCATCGGCAGGTCTTCCCATGGCGAGTCGCCGTCCGAGGACAACTTGATCCGCAGGAACTTGCCGCTCAGATTGTCGCGCGAGTGGGCGTGCTCTTCGCCCGTGTGCCCGCTGTAGACGTACAGCCGGCCGCCGCTTACGGCTCCGCCGAAGCTAGCCACCGGGTTGGGGAGCGGCGTCACCTTCAAGTTCGGCTGCACTCCGGCGGGAATCTCGAACGACACGGTCGCGTAGTCGACCGCCGTACTGTAGGGGGCGTCGTTCGCACGGCCTTTGGCGTTCTTGTCGAGCCGTTCGACGATGCAGCCGGTCAGCCCTGACGCGGGGACGGAGAACTCAGCGATCCCGCGGTCGTCGGTCGTCGCGGAGGTCGACTCGCCGCTGGCCGGGAGCAGCGTCGCCTTGGCGCCGGCGAGCGGCTTGCCTTCCCAGACGGCCGTGACGAGCAGCTTGCCCGCGGCGATCTGCGGCGTTGCGTCGAGCTTCAACTCCGAGCAGGACGCCCACTTGGCGGGGTCGCTGCCCAGGCACCCCTTCGCGTGATAGGTGAGCAGCATTCCGTTGTAATTGCCGTACGCCACCGGGCACGCCAGCACGCCCGCGGCGGCCCTTCCCTCGGCCGATTGCCGGCCCGTGAACTCGTCCGACTCGACGATCGTCAATTCCAGGGCCTGCGGTCCGCTGCCGTCAGCGGTCACGCTGACGGTCGCCTCCTTGAGGCAATCCGGCACGCGATAATCTCGCTCCGACGGATGCTCGGAGAAAAAAAGCAGCGCTCGGCCCGCATCGTCGGCGGCGAGCCACGGGAAATGCGCTTGGGCCCGTCCCCCCGCCAGCCACGCCAACAGCACGGCGCCGATCATCCCGCTCTGCATAGTACGCATCGATAGTCCTTGCTTGATCAAATCCAGAAAACGAGTCAGAAAGTGTCGTGATCCATGCGGCTCGCGAGTGACGCGAATGCGCGTAATGGTTTTCGTGACAACGTGAAACTTTATTGCCGGCGTGCGTTCCGCCGAACGGCGACGCGTTCGCCCGGCTTCGCTCGCTCAATCCCAGGCCGTGACGACTTCCTCCCCCGCACGGGTCACCAGCGCCGCCCGCACGTCAGGGTCCGCGCCGTCGGCCAGGAACTGAACCGACGCATCGCACATCACGAACTGGACCCCGCCGGGGTGATCGCTGCGGAACGCCAGCCGGCTGTTGGGCGCAACCCAGTTCGTCGAATTGTTGTACAGCTGCGGCGCCCTGGCGGACATGTGTCCCCACGCCAACGCCCAGTAGCCCTCGGCCCAGGCGACGTCGCCCCACCGCGACTCGATCTTCCCGTCGCAGTCGGCCCACAGGTAATCGGCGTGGCCGTAGTTGATCTCGCCCACCAGCAGCGTGTTCGACACGCCGTCGGTGAAATGCCGCCAATCGAGCCGGTACGCGCCGTCTGCAGCGGGGTTGTCGAACGCGCCGTCGAGCGCCCCCTGGTTCTTGTAGTCGGTCCGCGAGGAAATGACGTAACTGCCGGGCGCCAATTGCTCGCCGCACGCCCGGTCGGGGACGTCGCGCGGCAATCCCATCGACGGGCACAAGTATCCCCCGATCGATTCCCCCGTAATCCTGAGATTGTCGGCGTCCGTCACCGACTTGGTCTCGTCATACGCGGCGTAGAGCGCCCCCTGCTCCAGAAACGGCAACAACGTCACCAGCGTGCCGCCAAGGTTGTTGTAGGTCGAGGTTCCTAACTTAGGCGGAGGGAGATGCCCCCGCGCCGACTGATAGTTTTGCACTGCCAGTCCGATTTGCCGCAGGTTGTTCTTGCACGAGTTCCGCCGCGCCGCCTCGCGCGCCGCTTGCACTGCGGGGAGCAGCATTGCCGCCAGCGTGCCGATAATTGCGATCGACACCAGCAGCTCGACCAACGTGAACCCGCACCGGGCGCGGCGCGCGCTCGGCGCCGTTCGTCGTCGTCCGCGTCGCCACAGCCCGGCCAGCGCGGCTGCGCCGACGCTTGCCAGGGCCGCCGCGCTCGGCTCCGGCACGGCCCCGACGGTCGCCGAGGCGAGCGGAATTCCGTACGCTCCGCTCCAGATCGCCAGATCGACGCCGTCGACGGTCCCGTCGCCATCGCCGTCGGCCCCGGAGCCTGCCGGATTCGCGGGCATTCCGAACTGCCGCTGCCAGAGCAGAAAGTCCCCGCCGGTCACGCTTTGGTCGCCGTCAAAATCGCCCGCCAACGGCACACCGACGTCGTACTCGATCGACAACGTCGGGGCGATCCCTCCCAACACGCCGACCGATTCCTTCATGAACCAGTTCGGATACGCCGCCCCGGCGCCCTCTTGCTCGGTCGCATGGAGCGACGACACCGCGAAGCCGAGCGCTCCGGTCGACAGCGCCTGCTGCATATACCCCAACACGCCCGGCTGCTCCAGATCGACAGCGAAGGTGATCGTCGTGGTCCCGGCAATTGCCGAACCCGGCGCCAACGGCGCCGTGCCGATCGCCCACGGCGTCGCTTCAAACGCCGGCGTCGTTCCTCCGGGCGCCGTGGCGCTAAAACCCCCGGTGACGTTGTTCGAGACGTCGACAAAGGCCCCGGCCAGCTCCTCGTCGCCCACGACGGGGTACAGGTTGTATGCGCCGCTCGTGTACGGCGAAGTCGACTCGCGAAACAGCGGAGGGCTCGCTCCCCCGGCGCTCAGACCAAACCCGGCGTAGCCGTTGCGGAACCCGACCCCGAACAGTTCGAACGGCAATGCCGTCGTCAATGTCCCCTGCGCGACGTCCGCCAACAGTTGAGCCGCGGACTTCGGTTGGTCCGTGTACAGCAGGGGTCCGTTGCCGCTTGGTTCGAGCGACACGGTCAACGTCGCCGACTGAATCGCGTAGCGATTCGCCGGCAAGCCGAGCGGGATTTGCTCGGACGTGTTGAACGCCACGATCGTCGTTCCGTAGCGAATGGGACTCGAGCTGCCGTGCGGCAAGAACTGCCCCGTTTCGTCGTCAATAGCGAACCCTCCGGAGAACGTCGGCGACGTCGCGCGCCCTCCGGAGCCGAAGGAGTTGACGTAACTCCACGTATCCAAGGCCGGGCTGGTCCAGGCGGCCGTGGCGGCGGTCGCCGGCGCCAATCGCGCCGGCGACCCTCCGCTCCAGGCAATCGCCGCGATCAGCAGGATCGGCCAAGCGCGGCGGCGAGAGGGACTCGCCGCCGCGCCGACAGCTTGCATCCGCTGCATGGCAAGATTCCTTTGCTCAACAAACCCCGCGGAAGAACCGACGCGACGCAGCCAGACCGGCAAGCCCGCCGAGCGCGAGAATGCCGGCGGCCGGTTCGGGAACGCCAATCACGCTTCGGGCGTTGAGCGCCGGAGCCAACGCGTCCCAGCGCGTGTCGACCTGCAGCGCGTCGATCGCGCGATGGGCCGAATCCGAGGTCATGTGAATCGAGAACGGCAAATTCGCCCCCGGGGCGCTCCACTCGATCCAGTACACGCCGGTGCCGGTGTCGAGCACGCCGTACAGCGATTTCGCAAGAGTCCACCCAGGGGTTTCCATTTCGAAGCTCATCCCCGCCAGCGCCTGCGGCCCGTTGCCGCCGGGCGCCCCGGCGATCGCTTGCAGGACCACAGTGGTGAATCCTCCTGTCCCGCTCGCCGGCGCCGTGGCGACGATCCGATCGTCGGCGAGGTCCGCGTCGCCGAGGCCGGAGTAGTAGTTCGCGCTGCCGCTCCGATGGCCATAGGCGGTCGGAGCAGGGTTGGCGATGCCGTCCGTTCCCTGGAACCACCGGGTTCCAACCGCGGTCGTGCCGCCCCCCAAGTCAGGCGTCGAATCGTCCAACACGCGGCCGAAGCCGAGCGTGGGTCCATTGGCGTCGAGCACGTCCCAGCCAAAGTACGACGTGTCGGCATCGTTGCCGCGGGTCCACGCGTCGGGGACGTAGTCCCAGGTTTGACCTTGCGACGTCGTGATCGCCGCAGCTTCGCCGGCGCCCGTCGCCACGACTCCCATCACTGCGGATAAACCCGCCAGGGCGCATGGCCAGCCAAGCGTGCGGCTGGCCAACGCCAACTTCTTAATCCCGAACATGAGCACAGCTCCTCGTAAAGACAGGGAAAACCAGCGCCCCGTCGCGGTACGTCCGCAACGGCGACTTTCACGCTGGCTGGCTTTCCCAAGAAAAGGAGCTGGCTTGCGACAAAGACTCTTGATAGCGAGTCTCAGTAGCACTAGGATACCGGCCTTGCGATTTCTCGCAACCCGGCTTGTGAAAAAAACTCAGACTTTCTGACTCAAGAGATGTTGCGATCCCCCAGCCGCCTCACCCCGTCTCTACACGCGATCATGTCTGCCGCCGACACTCCTGCGGAAACAAAATCCGCCCCAGAACCTCGGGAAATCACCAGCGAGGAGCTCTTCGGCGAGGCCCGACTCGTCGTCATTCGCCATGGCGAGGAGACTTACCGTCTCCTCGTCACTCGCAACAATCGCCTGATTCTGCAGAAGTGAGGCAGAATCGCTTCCGAGACGCCCCCCTGCGGGCTCAGGCAGGTCACGCTCAGGCACGACTGGCGAGCGATGTCGCCTGTCTCTCGACATGGTCACGGAGTTTGGCCCCCTGCGGTTGCTGTGCGGTCTTCGCAAGTCTGCCGCCGAACTCCGCATTCCCGGCACTGAGCGACCATCCGTCTTCTGTTTTGCCGCTGGGGAGACTAACCCCGGGGACTTGACTGGTATGGTACTTCGAAGGCTCCAGGCGCCCGGCCCCTGTTATTTGAGCGGTCCGGGATTTGCGTCGTTTGGACGCAACTGAAATGGAATCCCGATTCACGTTCGCTTTTCGTCCGCGTTGGTCTGGCGGCGAATACTGAATCGGGGCAAACGTGATCAAATCCGCTCGTCGGCTTGTCCAGGGACGGCCGCTTTGCGGCATTTACCGCCTATTTTCGCGGAATGTTGCCTGAAACCCGCAACAAACGCAGTTGCTGCGGCGATAAGTATGAAGACATAATGAAGATTCGCTGCAACGCACACGCGAGCGACGTCTTGTCTCCTCCGAGCTGAAATGTCTCGTTCCCCCCGCACGATCCGTTTTGACGCAGACGCCCAGGACCGGGCGTTTACGCTCGTTGAACTCTTGGTCGTGATCGCGATCGTCGGCGTGCTGCTCGCCCTGCTGTTGCCGGCCGTCCAGGCGGCGCGGGAAGCCAGTCGCCGCTCTCAGTGTCAAAACAACCTGAGGCAGATCGGCCTGTCCGTCTTGAACCACCAGAGCGCCACGCGCAAGTACCCGCCGGGCAAAAAATACTCGGGACCGCGCTCGAATCCGGCGACGGAATCTTACGCCTGGACGGTCTTGATCTTGCCGCACCTTGAGCAGCAGGCGCTGCGCAGCCAGCTCGACCTGAAGCAGCCGATCACCTCCCCGGCCAACGCCGTCGT
Organism: Pirellulales bacterium; assembly: GCA_019636345.1. NCBI lineage: Bacteria > Pseudomonadati > Planctomycetota > Planctomycetia > Pirellulales > Pirellulales bacterium. The sequence continues at coordinate 253,709 of JAHBXQ010000006.1, forward strand.
CGCCGGCGCCGTCATCCCGATTTTCCTGTGTCCGAGTGCGACGCAACTGGAGGAACATCGGGGCGAAGACGGCCGGTTGTTCGGCTTGAACGGACACCCGGGGGAAGGCTTCGGCTGCATCGACTATCTGGGGGTCTCGGGCCCGAACAAGGACAAGAACAATCCTGCCACGGGATCTCCTTACGGTCCTCAGCGCGGCGTCTTGATCGGCACGAAGGGCTTGCCGAAAGAGGACGAGTTGATCGAACCGCCGGCGATCACGCCGGCTTCAATCACCGACGGCTTGTCGAACACGGTAATGGTCGTCGAATGCACCGGCCGCGGGGCCGACGTCAACAAGCAAGGCGAAGTGAAAAGCCTGAACGGGGCCTGGGCCTCGGGGGGGAACATCAGTCACGTCAAAATGGGCGTCAACGAGGAAGTCCCCCCCGCGGCGTGGGAGGACGAACGGGTGTTCTCCGAACACTCCGGCGGCGCCAACGCCTTAGCCGCGGACGCTTCGGTTCATTTTCTGACGAATGACACAGAAGCGTCCTTGTTGCGATCGCTTTGCTCGCGCGACGGGGGAGAGATCGTCGACGGTTACGGATCTCGCTAAGGTTTTACGGCGCTGGTTGCATCTCTTATATGATTCCTCCTGACGCCGTTCAACATTCGCTCGATTCGCTTTGCCCCGTCTCGTTGGCCGAGATCGACGCCGTGGCGTTGATGAATCGGGTCGATACAAAGTACGTGCTCCGCGAGGATTCGCTTCCTGAATTGCTCGACGGCCTCCGCGAGTCGTACCGCGTTTTGGAAGTCGCCGGATTGAGGTGTTCGCCCTACTCGACGCTGTATTTCGACACGCCCGACGACGCCTGCTATTTGGCTCATCACAACGGCAAGGGAGCCCGCGTCAAGTATCGCTCCCGGCGGTACGATTCGTCCGGCGCGACGTTCTTCGAAGTGAAGGAACGCACGAACAAGGGGCGCACCGTCAAACAGCGGACGGAACTCCACGAGATTACGGAAGCGCTGGACGACGCGTCGACATCGCTGGCCGCGGCGGTGCGGGCGGCGACGCCGCTCGATCCGACGATGTGGACGCGATTTCTGCGAATCACCTTGGTTGCGACCGACTTCACGGAACGGGTGACGCTCGATCTGCGGTTGCAGTTCAGCGCCGGCGACCGCCGGGTCGGGATTCCCGGCGCAGCGATTGCAGAGATCAAACAGCAACGCGACTCGCGGAACTCGGCCATTCGCCGACGGCTGCGCGAGATGCGCGTGACCCCGATGCGCGTCAGCAAATACTGCATCGGCCGCGCGTTGCTCGACCCGACCCTGAAGCAGAATCAATTCAAGAGAAAACTCTTGGCGCTCCGCGCCGTTTTAAGCTGAAAGCCCTGTGCCGATGGAAATCTTCGACGTGCCGCTCTACGACGACGACCTGATCAAGATGGTCGGTCGCTTTGCCATCAACTTGGTCGTCGTGACGGCCCTCGTCCGGTTCGTGTATTACAAGCGATCCTTGAGCAAGGATTACTTGTTTACGTACTACATGCTCAGCGTCGTCGTGTTCTTCATCTGCTTCACGCTGAAGAAGCTGGAGCTGCAGCTCGGCATGGCGATGGGGCTGTTCGCGATCTTCGGGGTCTTGCGCTACCGGACGACCACCATGCCGGTGCGCGAAATGTCGTATCTGTTCACGATCATCGGCATCGCCGTGATCAACGCGCTGGCCAATCTCAAAGTGAGCTGGTCCGAGCTGTTGTTCGTCAACGCGATGTTCACGGCCATGCCCGCGCTGCTGGAATCGCTGCCGCTGTTGAGGCAGGAACTGGGGGAGGAGATCCTCTACGAGCGAATCGATTTGATTCGCCCGGATCGGCACGACGAACTCGTGGCCGACTTGCAGGACCGCACTGGTTTGAAGCTGACGCGGATCGAGTTGGGTCGGATCGACCTGTTGCGAGACACTGTGGCAATCACGGCGTATTACTACCCGCACGAGCAGATCGTCAACGATCGCACCGACGTCGGCATCAGTCGCCGCGTGCAGCGGGCGTAGGACGGCGTTCGCAGCGCCGCAGCAATCGTCGGCGTCGTCGCTGCGATCGCCGATTCCCGACGAGCGAGTCATCGCCCGCGCTTGATCGCTCGAACGACCGCTTCGCCCATGTCGGCGGGGCTTTGGGCGACTTCGATCCGCGCGTCTTCGAGGGCCGCGATTTTTTCGTCCGCGGTCCCCTTGCCGCCGCTGATGATCGCGCCGGCGTGGCCCATGCGCTTCCCAGGCGGGGCCGTCCGCCCGGCAATGAACGCGGCGACCGGTTTGGTGACGTTTTCCTTGGCGAACCGGGCGGCCTCCTCCTCGGCCGTGCCGCCGATCTCGCCCATCATGATGATGGCCTCGGTCTCGGGGTCCTCCTGGAACATCGTCAAGCAGTCGATGAACGAGGTTCCCACGATCGGGTCCCCGCCAAGGCCGACGCAAGTCGTTTGCCCCAAGCCCAGGGTCGTCAACTGCCACACCGCCTCGTAGGTGAGCGTGCCGCTGCGGCTCATCACTCCCACCTTGCCGCGTTTGTGGATGTAACCCGGCATGATGCCGATCTTGCATTCGTCGGCCGTGATGAGCCCCGGGCAATTCGGCCCAATGAGTTGGACGTTCATGTCCTTGATCCGATCGTACACCCGCACCATGTCAAGGACGGGGACTCCTTCGGTGATCGCGGCGATGACCTTGATCCCCGCGTCGGCCGCTTCCAAGATCGCGTCTGCGGTGAACGCGGGGGGGACGAAGATCATCGACGCCTCGGCGCCGTGCTTCTCGACCGCCTCGACGACGGTGTCGTACACCGGCAGCCCGAGGGAGGTCTGCCCCCCTTTGCCCGGCGTGACCCCGGCGACCATCTTGGTGCCGTAGTCGAGGCAGTTCTTGGAGTGAAACTCGCCCGCCTTGCCGGTGATGCCCTGGCAGATGACGCGGGTGTTCTTGTTGATCAGGATGGCCATCAGATTCAATCCAATCGATTAACCGCAGAGAGCACGGATGACACGGATTCGATTCCAGGCGGCGCCGAGCGACTCGGCGATCTCTGCGTTCTCGGTAGTGAAATAAAGCCGACTACGCAGCCCCGGCTGCGGCGACGACCTTCTTCGCCGCGTCGGTCAGCCCCTCGGCGCCGATGATGTCGACGCCGCTTTCGGCCAGCATTCGGCGGCCTTCTTCGACCTCGGTCCCTTCCAGTCGCACGACCAAGGGGACGTTGAAGCCGACTTGCTTGTACGCTTCCAGGATGGCGCCGGCGATGGTCGTGCACCGCATGATGCCGCCGAAGATGTTGACCAGCACGGCCTTGACGTTCTTGTCGGCCAGCAGGATGCGAAACGCCTCGGTGACCTGATCGACCTGGGCGCCGCCGCCGACGTCGAGAAAATTGGCCGGCTCGCCGCCGTGGAGCTTGATGAGGTCCATGGTGCTCATCGCCAAGCCGGCGCCGTTGACCAAGCAGCCGATGTTGCCTTCCAGTTGCACGAAGCTCAACCCCGCGTTGCCGGCGCGGACTTCGGCCGGTTCCTCTTCGGAGAGATCCCGCAATTCAGCGAGCGGAGCGTGCCGGAACATCGCGTTGTCGTCGAACGTGATCTTCGCGTCGAGCGCGATGACGTCGCCCTGTTTGGTGACGACCAGCGGGTTGATCTCGGCGAGGCTGGCGTCGAGGCTGACGAACAGTCGGCACAGCCCGCGCATGAATTTTTCGGCGCTTCGGACCGTGTCTCCCGTGAGCCCCAGGCGGTAGCAGAGTTTGCGGACCTGATAGCCTTGCAGCCCGGCGTCGGGGTGAAACGGTTCCTTGAAGATCAGCTCCGGGGTGTTCGCGGCGACTTCCTCGATGTTCACGCCCCCTTCGCTGGAGACCATGAGCACCGGCATGCCGCTGGCTCGATCGACCACGATTCCGAGGTACAGTTCGCGAGCAATATCGCAGCCCGCCTCGACGAGCACCTGCTGGACCTTCTTTCCCGCAGGACCGGTTTGGATGGTGACCAGTTCCCCGCCAAGCAGATTGCGGGCGACCTCGGCGGTCTCCTCAGCCGACTTCACGAGTTGCACGCCCCGTTGAGCGGGGTTGGTCTTGATCGTCCCCTTGCCGCGCCCCCCGGCGTGGATTTGGGCCTTGACCACCGCAATCGGCCCCCCCAAGGACTTGAAAGCCGTTGCGGCCTCCTCGGGAGTTTTGGCGACAATGCTCTTGGGGACCGCGATCCCGGCGTCGCGCAGGAGCTGTTTTGCCTGATATTCGTGAATTTTCATCGGAGCAATCGCCGCTGGGGGCGGCAGCCCTGGGGTCCGACCGTGGAGTCCATCGCCCGATGAAGGAGCCTTCGCTGTCGGGCGCAAGATCGGGAGTCTACCGCGCCACCCTCGGGGGTCAACGGGCCGAAGAGCCGGATGCGGCTGCCGAACTTGTTGGCTCACAGTGTGTTATTGACATGCCGTCAAGATTGTGAAAAAATTCACAAACACCGTTTTGAGAGGGCCGCTTCTCGCGACGGTCGCCGCAAGACGCCGCTGGTATTTGCGGGCACGGACCGAGCGAATCGTTGCTAGCGAGTTCGCCCCGCCCTCTCCCGGCGCGCCCCCCACTCCCACCTTTGCCGCCATGACGAGCGTCACTCAGATCTCCCGCGGGCTCGATCTCCCGATCCTCGGCGCCCCCGAGCAGAAGATTGCCGCCGGGCCTGTCGTCCGGCGCGTCGGCGTCGTCGCGGCCGATTACCACGGCATGAAGCCGACCATGACCGTCGCCGAGGGGGACGCCGTCCGACTCGGACAAACGCTGTTCGAGGACAAGAAGACTCCCGGCGTCCTGTTCACCTCGCCCGCGGCCGGCAAGGTGGTCGAGGTCAATCGGGCCGAAAAGCGACGATTTCTGTCGGTCGTCGTCGAGGTCGACGGCGAAGCGTCGGAATCGTTCACCGCGTACGGCGATCACAACCTGTCGCAACTCGACCGCGGAGCGGTCGTCGAACAACTCGTACGGTCCGGATTGTGGACTGCGCTGCGTACACGACCGTTCAGCCGCACTCCGGCGATCGATTCGATTCCGCACGCAATCTTCGTGACGGCAATCGACACGCACCCGCTTGCGGCCGATCCGGCGGTCGTGCTCGCCGAACGGCAAGCCGACTTCATCGCGGGAGTGCAGGTCCTGTCGACGCTGACCGACGGCACGACGTATGTATGCCGTCGCGCGGGTTCGGAGATTCCCGGCGAGGGGAAAACGCCGGCGGCGTATCACGCCTTCGACGGTCCCCACCCCGCGGGGCTCCCCGGCACGCATATTCACTTGCTGGCCCCGGCCAGCCGGAATCGCATCGTGTGGCACGTCGGGTATCAGGACGTCGCCGCGATCGGGCATTTGTTTCTCACCGGGCGATTGAACAACGAGCGGATCGTCTCCGTCGCCGGCCCCGCGGCCAAGCAGCCGCGGCTGGTCCGCACGCAACTGGGAGCTTCGCTCGCCGACCTGACGACCGGCGAAGCTTCGCTGAGCGCGAACCAAGCGATGCGGACCATCTCGGGGTCGGTTTTCGGCGGGCGGACCGTCAAGCCGCCAATCGACTACCTGGGGCGGTTCCACAACCAAGTGTCGCTCTTGGCGGAGGGGACGCAGCGTGAATTTCTCGGCTGGCTCGCCCCGGGGGCCGAGAAGTTTTCCGTACGGAAGATTTTTTCGTCAGCCTGGACCGGCGGCGCGGGCCGCAAATTCAACTTCACGACGACCACCAACGGCAGCGCCCGGGCGATCATCCCGCTGGGGATGTTCGAGCAGGTGATGCCGCTGGACATCGTGGCCACGCCGCTGCTCAAGTCGCTGATCACGGACGACTTGGAGTCCGCTCAGCAACTTGGCGTGCTGGAACTCGACGAAGAGGATCTTGCCCTTTGCACGTTCGTCGACCCGGGCAAGCACGAATTCGGACCGATGCTGCGGCGCAATTTGAATCGCATTGAGCTTGAAGGATAACTCGCCGCTGTTGCGGCAAGGCAGATCGATACGAGATCCAACACCCCGACTTTTGCAACAAACACGAAGCTCGCAAGGAAGAAGCGGCAAATTTTGTCTTCGTCCTTCGGTTATTGAATTTGAAGACCAGCGCTCCGCTCCTTGCGGATTGACGCCCCCCTCCCAGGGAACTCACGTGCTTCGCAAAGTTCTCGATAAATTGCATCCGACGTTCGCTCCGGGCGGCAAGCTGCAGACGCTGTACCCCCTGTACGAGGCGATCGACACGTTTCTGTACACGCCGCCGTCGGTGACTTCGACTACGGCCCATGTCCGCGACGGGATGGATCTCAAGCGGATGATGTCGCTGGTGGTCGTGGCGCTGGGGCCGTGCTTCTTCATGGCGATGCACAACACCGGTTATCAGGCGAACCTCGCGATCGCCGATTCCGGCGGGAGCGTCAAGCCGATCGAGGATTGGCGCGAATCGGCGCTGCAGTCGCTGGGCCTGGGGCACGACGCGACGAGCTTCGTCGACAATTTCGCGCTGGGCGCCCTGTTCTTTCTGCCGATTTACGTCGTGACGATCGCCGTCGGCGGAGCCTGGGAAGGGTTGTTCGCCACGGTTCGCAAGCATGAGATCAACGAGGGGTTTCTCGTCACCAGCGCGCTGTTTCCGCTGACTTTGCCGGCGACGACGCCGCTCTGGCAAGTCGCCCTGGGAATCACGTTCGGCGTGGTGATCGGCAAGGAGATCTTCGGCGGCACGGGGAAGAACTTTCTCAATCCCGCGCTGACGGCTCGGGCGTTTCTGTATTTCGCTTATCCGGGCTTCATGTCGGGGACCAATCACCCCGCCCCGAACAGCGGGTACGGCGTGTGGGTCGCGGCCGACGGCGTCAGCGGGGCGACCGCGCTGGGGGCGATGGCGTCGGCGCCGATCGAGACCGCTCGCGCGGGGGTCGACGTCGTCACCGGCTACAGTTGGTGGGAGTGCTTCGTCGGCTACATCCAGGGATCCATGGGCGAGACGTCGACGCTCGCCTGCCTGCTGGGCGCCGTGGTGCTGGTCGCGACGGGGGTCGGCTCGTGGAAAATCATGGCCGGCTGCGTGCTTGGCGCCGTCGGCATGTCGGCGGCCTTGTGGCTCGCCAGTTCTGGCAGCGACTCGCCGATGATGTGCATGGCGCCCTGGTGGCATCTCGTCGTCGGCGGGTTCGCCTTCGGCACGGTCTTTATGGCGACCGACCCCGTCTCGGCGGCGATGACCGATGCGGGGCGATGGTGGTACGGCATTCTGGTGGGGGTGATGACCGTGCTCATCCGCGTGATCAACCCCGCGTTTCCCGAGGGAATCATGCTGGCCATTTTGCTGGGCAACGTCGTGGCGCCGCTGATCGATTACGCGGTCATTCAAGCGAACATCAAGCGGAGGACGGCTCGCTATGCAGCGGGATAGCGCCCAATACACGCTTCTCATGGCGGCTGCGCTGTGCGCCGTTTGTTCGGTGTTCGTCGCCGGGTCGGCGGTCATGCTGCGCCCGATTCAGGAGGCGAACAGCGAACTTGATCGCCAGAAGAACGTCCTCTTGGCCGCGCACTTGGTGTCGGCTAAGGACGCGACTGCCGCAAAGATCAAGGAGACGTTCGAGGGACAAGTCGAGCGTGAGTTGATCGATCTCACGACCGGCAAGGCGACGACGCCCGAGCAGGCCGGGGTCGGCGACGACTTCGACCCGGCCGCCGCGGCGAACGACTCCAAGCTCGGCGAGACGATCCCCGCCGCGGACGACGTGGCCGGGATCAAGCGTCGGGCCAAGTACGCCTGGGTCTACAAAGTGAAGAACGACGCGGGCCAGTTGCAGCAGATCGTGCTGCCGATCTACGGCAAGGGTCTGTGGTCGACGGTGTACGGTTTTCTGGCAGTGAAGTCCGACGGCACGACCGTCAGCGGCATCACCTTCTATAAGCACGGCGAAACCCCAGGCCTGGGGGGCGAGGTCGAAAACCCCAAGTGGCAGGCCCTGTGGGTCGATAAGACGATCTACGTCGGCGACGACGTCAAACTGGCGGTCGCCAAAGGCGCCGCGGCCACGACGGGCGACGCGGCCAAGCACGAGGTCGACGGGCTCTCCGGCGCCACGATCACCTCGCGCGGCGTCTCGAACATGATTCAGTACTGGCTCGGGCCGCAAGGGTTCGGACCGTATCTGCAAAGCCTTGCCGGGGGTTCAGGGAGCAATTCCGATGGCTAAACAATCGGCCCGTGACGTCCTCGTCGAGCCGGTGTTCGACAAGAACCCGATCGCTCTGCAAGTGCTTGGCATCTGCTCGGCCCTGGCCGTGACGAGCCAGTTGCAAACGGCGTTCGTCATGGCGGTGTCGGTGACGCTGGTCACCGGTCTGTCGAGCGCGGCAGTGAGCGCGATCCGCAAGTTCATTCCCAGCAGCATTCGCATTATCGTTCAGATGACGGTCATCGCTTCGTTGGTGATCGTCGTCGACCAAATCCTCAAGGCCTACGCCTTCAACATCAGCAAGCAGTTGTCGGTGTTCGTCGGACTGATCATCACCAATTGCATCGTCATGGGTCGGGCCGAGGGGTACGCCATGAAGAATCCTCCCAACATGAGCTTCTGGGACGGCATCGGCAACGGGCTCGGCTACAGCCTGATTCTGCTAATCGTCGGGGTGGTTCGCGAACTGTTCGGCAGCGGCTCGTTGTGGGGAGTCACTCTGCTGCCCAAGGCGGCCGACGGCGGTTGGTACGTTCCCAACGGCCTGCTGTTGTTGCCCCCCAGCGCGTTCTTTCTGATCGGGCTGATCATTTGGGCGATTCGGACTTGGAAACCGGCTCAAGTCGAGCGGGAGGGTTAAACGCCATGCAACACTACCTGACAATCTTCATGAAGGCGGTGTTCGTCGAGAATCTCGCGCTTGCCTTCTTCCTCGGCATGTGCACGTTCCTCGGCGTGTCGAAGTCGGTGAAGACGGCCCTCGGGCTGGGGGGGGCGGTCATCGCCGTGATGACGATCACGATCCCGCTCAATAATCTGTTGCTCAACTACCTGCTGAAATCAGGTGCGTTGACCTGGGCGGGCACAGGATTCGCCAAGGTCGACCTGACGTTTCTGTCGTTGATCACGTTCATCGGCACGATCGCCGCGATCGTGCAGATATTGGAGATGACGCTCGATAAGTTCTTTCCGCGCCTGTACAACGAGCTCGGCATCTTCCTGCCGCTGATTACGGTCAACTGCGCGATCCTCGGCGGTTCGTTGTTCATGCAAGAGCGCGACTATACGTTCGCGGAGAGCTGCGTTTACGGATTCGGCGGCGGGGTCGGCTGGGCGTTGGCGATCGCCTGCATGGCGGGCATTCGCGAGAAACTGAAATACAGCGACATTCCCCTGGGCCTTCGCGGTCTGGGGAGCGTCTTCATGATCTCGGGACTTATGGCGCTTGCCTTCATGTCGTTCGGCGGCATGTGAGCCTGAGAGCGGAACCGCCCGGGGCGCCGCGAGCGCCAAGGCGCTGCGGGAGACGAATGGCTTGACGCCGTCGAACGGCTCGCAATTCACGATCGTCAAAACCTCAGTTCATCGTTTCAGAGTCGGGATCGGTTCCCGCTCTGCTGAAAGATACGGCAGCCCACTTGGCGCTTGTCGCTTTGACACAGAAGAAGCAGCGAGCATTTCTCATGTCCGCCTTTCTGCAAGTCTTGTTGGCCGTGGCCATGTTCACCGGCGTCGTCGTGGCGCTGGTGGTGATGATCCTTGCCGCCCGGTCCAAGCTCGTCTCTGCCGGCGACGTGACGATCGAAGTCAACGAGCAGAAGACGATCAAGGTCCCCGCGGGGGGAAAGCTGCTGGGGGCCCTGGCCGACGCGGGGATCTTCGTCTCCTCGGCTTGCGGCGGCGGCGGCACCTGCGCCCAATGCAAGGTGAAGGTCTTCTCCGGCGGGGGGGACATTCTGCCGACGGAGAAATCCCACATCAACAAACGGATGGAGCGCGAAGGGTGCCGCCTCTCGTGCCAAGTGGCCGTCAAGCAGGACATGAAGATCGAAGTCCCTGAAGAGGCCTTCGAGACGAAGAAGTGGGAATGCGAGGTGATCTCGAATCACAACGTCGCCACCTTCATCAAGGAATTCAAGCTCAAGTTGCCCGAGGGCGAGCAGGTCGGCTTCAAGCCGGGGGGATACATTCAGATCGACATCCCCCCGCACGAAGTGGCGTACAAAGACTTCGCCATCGAGGACCGCTTTCACGGCGACTGGGACAAGTACAACGTTTGGCGGTACGTGTCGAAGGTCGAGCAGCCGGTGGTTCGGGCGTATTCGATGGCGAACTACCCCGGCGAGAAGGGGATCATCATGCTCAACGTGCGGATCGCGAGCCCCCCGCCGCGGGCGCCCGACGGGACGCCCCCCGGCAAGGCGTCGTCCTACATCTTCAGCCGCAAGCCCGGCGACAAGGTGACGATTTCCGGACCGTACGGCGAGTTCTTCATCAAAGAGACCGACGCCGAAATGGTGTACATCGGCGGCGGCGCCGGCATGGCACCGCTCCGCAGCCACATCTTCGAGCTCTTCAAGGAGCGCAAAACGAATCGCAAGGTCTCGTATTGGTACGGCGGGCGCAGCAAACGCGAGTTGTTCTATGAGGAGGAGTTTCGCGAGATTGAACGCGACTTTCCCAACTTCAAGTTCAATATCGCCCTGTCCGAACCGCTGCCCGAGGACAACTGGACCGGATACGTCGGTTTCATCCACCAAGTGCTGCACGATCACTATCTTGCCAAGCACCCCGCGCCCGAGGACATCGAGTACTACATCTGCGGCCCGCCGATGATGAACGCGGCCGTGTTCAAAATGCTGGACGATCTGGGCGTCGAGAAGGATAACATCGCCTACGACGATTTCGGCGGCTGACGACCGCGGAGGCGACGCCGTGCGAGCTCGACGCAGAGCATTACGAAGACGACGCGTCGCCGGCAGCGGATGGGTCCTGCTCGCGCTGTGCGCCGCTACGCCGGTCGGGTGCGAGGCGCCGCCGGCCGCGAAAGGCGCCGACGCACAGCGCGTCGTGCTCGAGTTCGGCGGCCTCACGATGGGCACCAGCTACAGCGTGAAGTGCTGGTCGGCCGACCCTCCGCTGCTTGCCGACTGCGACCAGGTGCAAGCCGAGGCGGATCTCGTGCTGGCCGAGGTCAATCGACAAATGTCGACCTACGACCCCGAGTCGGAGTTGAGCCGCTTCAACCGCGCGGGGCCCGGCGAGTGGTTCCCGGTCTCCGCGGCGACGGCCGAGGTGGTCGCCGCGGCGATCGAGATTCACGATCGGACCGAAGGGGCGCTCGACGTTACGATCGCACCGGTGCTGAGGCTGTGGCGCTTCGGCGCAGGGACGGACGATTCCATCGGCGACGCCCAGGCGCCGGCCGTCGCGGATCTGAAGAGGGTGCGGCGCGTCGTCGGGGTCGACAAGATCGAAGTTCGCCGCGAACCGCCGGGCCTCCGCAAGTCGATCCCGGGGGTCGAGATCGATCTTTCCTCGATTGCCAAGGGGTACGGCGTCGACGCCGTCGCAGGCCGACTTGGCGAGTTGGGATTTGAACACGTGATGGTCGAGATCGGAGGCGAAGTCCGTGCCGCCGGCGAACGGCCGAGCGGCGGACCGTGGCGAATTGGCGTCGAGAGTCCCGAAGTCGATCGTCGCGCTCTCGCCGAGACGGTTCCGATGCACGACGTCGCGATGGCCACCTCCGGGGATTACCGGAATTACCGGCAAGCCGACGGAAGACAGGTCGCTCACATCATCGATCCGCGTACCGGCGAAGCGCTGCCGTTCCGCGGGATCAGCGTGACGGTTCTCGCGCCGACCTGCATGGAAGCCGACGGACTGGCTACGGCGCTGGTGGTCTTGGGCGACGCGCGCGCGTACGATTGGTGCGACGAGCACGACGTGGCGGCGTTGTTCCAGACGCGCCGCGAGGAAGGACCGCCCCTTCGCCGCGCAACCGCGGCGTACGAGCGCCTGCTCGGCGGTCCCGTGCAGGCGGCGAATCGCGAATCCGCCGACATCAACCCTTGAGGGGCGCCATGTGGCTTACAATTCTTATCACCGTGGGCGTGTTCATCCTGGCTCTGACGGGGATGGCGATCGGCGTCATTTTGAGCGATCGTCGCATCAAAGGGAGCTGCGGAGGAATGGCCAATCTGCGCGACGAGCACGGCCGGCCGATGTGCGAGGGATGCACGAATCCGTCGCCAGATTGCACCGGCTCGCCTGACGAGCGCGTTGCGGCCGGCTGCGACGAGGAGAAGTCGTGACAGGCGATTGAGTCGCTTTCTCATCTGCCGGCCGCATCGTCATCAGGCCTCGGCTCACTCCCTCGTCGCCACGTAGATTTCCGTTTGATTGAGCTCGGCCCGAAAGCGGGCGCCGAGGTCTCGGAGCGTCGCGTCGCGCGTCTCCCGCCGGACGTCGGTTCGAGGCAACCATTGCGAGACGATCCAGTAGCGCTGGCCCGGTTGAACTCCGGCCAGAAATGCGGCGACGTCGCGCTCGCGCCTTTCGGCGGCCTGCGAGAAGATGGGGAAGCTCGCCGCGGCGCGGTCGGCCGGCCTGTAGTAGTTCAGCGCCGCTGCCATGTAGGGAGAGGCGACGATCACCGGATCATCGGGGAACGCGAGTTCGTCCAGTCGTGCGGCGACGGCGCGGAAGTCTTCTTCGGCGTACCGAGCGTCAAACAGCCGGTTGTAGTACGCGACTCCGTGCACCAACAGCAATGTCGCCGTGGCGCAGGCGACGATCCACGGACGCGGGTTGCGTGAGGCGCCCGCGCCGAGCAGCAGGGCGTAGGGAATCGGCAACCACGCGGCGTAGCGGTAGAAGAAGCCGACTCCGACGAGGTTTCCCCCGAATCCGAGGAGGGGCACGAGCACGAAGAAGGTCGTCAGCAACAGCCAGAGGCTCGCCTCGCCGGCGAGCAGCGTCACGCCGCTGGCGACGAGCACCGCCCAGGCCAGGCCGATCACGATCGCCCAAGGGAGCATTTGGCGCGCCCCCTCGCGGGCGTCAATCGAGCGCAGTTCGAGCATCGAGGGGCCGAGCGTGTAGCCGGTCGATTGAACTAGGTAGGCGTAAGCGTACGTTTCTTTGTCGAATGACGCGGTGAGATGCTCGTCGGGGTGGTCGGCCATCGCGCGGCGGAGCACCAACGGCGTCGGCGCCAGGAGGATCGCGAGAACCCCGGCCGCGGCGACGAACGGCTTCCAGTCGCTGGTCCGCAACGTTGCGACCGCGAGCCACGCCCAGACGACGACCACCAGCGGCCCCGCGAAGTAGTGGGTCCATACTGCCGCTGCGGAGGCGACCGTCAGGGCAATCCAGTGCCGCGGCTCGCCCCGACGCCACACGGCCAGCGCCGCCCAGAAGGCGATCGCCGCGAAGAGTACGTAGAGCGCGTACGCTCGCCCTTCGCGACAGTAGTGGACGTGAAACGGTGCGGTCGCGAACAATAAGGCAGGCCAGACGGCGCGGCGGTCGCCAAGGAGCTCGACCGCTGCCAGCCACACGAACCAGGTCGCGGCGACGCCGTACGCTACGTTGAGCCACCGGGTCGCCAATTCGGTCCCCCAGAGTCGGTTCCACATCGCGGCCGTCGGACGGTACAGCGGCGGAAACAGGTCGTCGTCCTCGTCCAGCAGCATCGAAACGATCGACTTGCGGGCCGATTGGAGTTCTGAGACTTCGTCGGCCGTAAAGCCGACGGCATGCAGTCGCCACGCTCGCAGCGCGAACGCAAAGACCAGGATCGCCATCGCGATTGCGCGGCGACGAGAATCAGAGAGCGAGTCGGCGCTGGTCATCCGGCGTTGTCTGCTGTGCGGTCGAAGGCGGGAGTCGAAGCGTACGGCTGCGTCTGGCGGCGGCGATAGAGACGCCAGAACAGGTCCCAACTGGGATACGGGATCGCCCATGCGTCGGGAATGACACGGCAGCCCAGCGCAGCGCCGCGGAACAGCAGCGAGGATCGGCCGACGTGAGCCAGCAGCGACTTCGCATGCGCCCCGGTGATTTGCCGGCGGGGGCGACCGCCGTCGATCGGCTCAAAGTCGACGGAATCCATCAGACGATCGAGGCTCGCGGGAGTGAACCAATGCAGCACGCTGGGGGGATTGTATTCGTGCCAGTGACGTCCCTGCATGCGGGCGAGGAAACTGGCGTGATTCCACGTTTCGACGAGAAGGAACCCGCTCGGGGCGACGGCTGCAGCGGCGCGGCGGATCTCCGCCTGCAAATCGGCGAAGTGGGCTACGATCTGCAGCATGGCGACAAGGTCGAACTCGACGCCGGCGGGGATCTCCTGCAAGCGGCCGTAGAGAGACTCAACTCCCGACTCGCGGCGAGCGTGAGCGGCCATCGTCGCGTTTGGTTCAACGCCGAAGCCGGTCCAGCCGGCCTCGACGAACGCCTGCAGCGTGTAGCCGGCAGCCGCGCCGACGTCGAGGATTCGCCCCGACTTTGCGTGGCGGGCCATGCAGCGGGCGTAATAGGCGCCCCGCCTCCGCAGCACGGCGGCGCTCTGCAAATAGTCGGCGTACCCCGCACCGCCGCCGAAGAAGTAGGCGTCGTCGTAAATCGCCGCTACGTGTTCGGCAGGACAAGGGGCGACGGCGAAGCGATGGCTGCACTCTTTGCAGTCCCAGACGGCAAGGCCGTGCACTTCGGCCCACTGCACGGCCGATCCCGCGGCATGACACAGCGGGCAGACGACTTGGCCGGTCGGCATTTCAGAGGCTTCCAAGCCGGGGGACTTAATCGACCCCGTCGGTCTCTCGGCTTGGTCGCAGCCTAGAGACGAATCAGAGGAGAAAGCGGACATGGCACTGCAGTGACGGCGTAGTCACGCTACCGGACGCCAAGCGGCTGTATGGCAAACCGCGGGCGGGGGGAGGCAGGAACGAATGGGAATCGGCGTCCCGCTACGCGCACGCATGGGATTGCTTGGAAATGCTCTCCCCGCGCGAGTCGAGCAGGCCGAGGGCCGCCAGTTCTCTCTCCATTCTAGCCGCAAGAGCGGAGTTTGGGCGAGAGCCGCGGCGAGGTTCGTGCGGCAAAACAGGCGGCAGGTCGGTCGCCCGCCCGGCGGGAAACAGCGCCGTAGCGGCCTGGCGCACCAGCGCGTCGGGATTCCGACAGAACTCCTCGTACGACTGGACCCAGAACCGCTCGGGGCCGACCAGTGCAAGTTGGCGGCGGACGAGCTCCTGGTAGTATTGCACCTGACAGGCGACGCTGGCGGCCGGATGCTCGGCGTTCCACGACCGCTCGGGGGCTTGGCCGTACGGGACGCGTTCGTCGCCGTGGATCATCCGCCGCGCCTCGAGCAGCGAAAAAGCGTGCGGCAGCGGTTCGCGCTCGAGGCAGATGAAGATCGCTTCAGGCAACGCCTGAGCGAGGTCTGCGGCGGCGACGACGACGCGGTTGCATTTCGACGCGACGGGAAGCCCGAACGCGACACTCCACGCGGCAAAGAACCGCCTCATCCGCGCGGCGACCTGCGGGGTGATCGGTTCCGGATCGCGGCTGCGGTCGTCGCCGAGGAATCGGTCCCACAGCGGCAGGGCATCGTTGAGCCCGGACAATCCGGCAGTTCGGCCGTAGAAATTGCGGTACGTGGCCGACGGCTTCATCCCCCAGCGTTGCAACATCTTCGTCGCCACGAGCGGGGAGCGAGGGAAGATCTGCACGACGTTTGTGAACGGGGCGACCGGCAGGGCGTTCACGAGCGTTTGGTAGACCAGCGTCGTTCCCGAGCGCGGGGCGCCGCAAATGAACAACAACGGCCCGGTGGTCGCGGGCGCCTTGGCATACTGCCGTCGCTCCCAGGGGGTCATCGCCAGATCGAGCGGAGTCGCAACCATTCCCGCGACCGCGGCGCCCATGGCGAACAAGGCCGCCGGGTCGCGTGTTGCCGCCAGCCGCGCCGCCAGCCGGACCGGATTGCGGAAGTGCGCGGGAACGTATTTATGAAGCAAGCGACGCATAGATCGACGGCAAGGGAGAACAAAGCAAAACAGAGCAGAGCAAGAAACGAAAAGCGATCGCTGGGTCAGTCGTCGGCGTGGACGCCGACGATGCAGGCGGCGTCGCTATCGGGGCGCGACTCGCCGGCAGCCTTAAGTTGCTTCATCCCGAGCACGGCGGCTGCATGCTCGCGCATCGTGACGATCGAGTACTGAGCGGCGAGACGATCGATGATCCACGCCATCAACTCGCACTTCCAGGCGGAGTCGCGATCCATCGCGGGGAAGAACTCGAGCCCGACGCCGTCGTCGCGGCCGAGAAAATCGAGCGGGTGGAGCAGGATCGACGGCTGCACGCGAAATGCGCGGCACAATCCCAGCGCAAACGAGAAGTAAGCCCGCGCCGCCAATCGCGAGAAGCGAGCCAGATACAGGATATAGCTGGCGTGAATCGGCAGCTTGAGCACCGGCATCGTCGTCACGGGGATTTCGACGAGGCCCTTGCCGGGGCCGGACCATAGGTACGGCCGCAAGGGGCGAAAACCTTCGCGGAATTTGCCGAACAGTTCCTTTCGCTCTTGCTGCTGGTCGTGCGAGAGCCGGGCCGTAAGAAAGTAGTAGAGCCGCGCCAGCGGTCCGAGAAACGTAGGAAACGTCGAGGCGTCGTACACGTAACCGCGAGCGACGAGCGTTCGCAACACGTCGTCGGAAAAGCTGAAGCCCGGCCCGCGGAACCCGACGGGCCGCTCGCCAGTCGCCAACAGGATCGCCTCCTCGGCGGAGCGGAGTTCTTCGGCGACTTGTTCAGGCGTGTACAGGTGAAGCCAAGGCTCGTGATGGAACGAGTGATTGCCGAGTTCGTGGCCGGCGGCGGCGATCGAGCGGAGCACGGGCTGGTTCTCCGGCAGCACGGCGTCCTGCCCCACGACGAAGAAGGTGATCGACAGCTCACGCGCGCGCAGCATCTCAAGCACGCGCGGCACGACGACGTCGAGGTAGCTGGGATGAGACTCCCAGCCCTCGTCGCCGTGGGTTTTCATGTAGGACCAGCGATTGTCGAGGTCGAGCGACAGGCTGGCGAGGGGCTTAGGCATGGTCGGGATCGACGATGTGAAGGCGCAGAGAGTCGACGAGTGAAAGGGGCTCAGCAGTTTCGCCAGACGCCGGGGCAAGTCGCTGCGCCTCAGCAGAAAGCGTCCGACTTGCGATCAATGTGCGTAGGCGAGTTCGTTCGGGTTCTCGGCGGGCAATTGTCCTTGCATCTCGATTGTTGCGAGCGCCGAATCGGCAAGAGTGATGATTTCGTTGACGTTGAGGGTCCCCTTGACGATGTGCGACGAGTTGACGGCGTACACGTGCGGCACGCCCGTGGCGAACTGCGGCAAGCGGGTCGAGTAGCCGAGCGTCGGCAAAGCCATGACGTGCGGCGCCCGAGAGACGCGGAACGCGACCACGTCGTCGTCCGTCAGATCGGGGTACATGCGGCGCAGCCCGGCGAGGAAGCGGGTCTGAATTTCCTCGTCCGACCAGCCCCATGCCTCGTCGTCGGCCGCGGCGTAACGGGGGAGGTAGGCCAAATGGCGCCCCGCCAGTTCGGCCGGGTCGACGAGCGCGGTCATCTCAATCACCGCAGTGAATGGAAAGCCGGGGTCAGTAATGTTCGTCACGTAGTAGCCGGCGAGCGGTCGCTTAAGAACGACCGAAGCGCACAGCACGCCGAGATATTCGATCCCTTGATGCTTGCGGCGCTCGTCGCCCGACAGTTGCGGGCAGGCGCGCAGCACGTGCGGCGCGGGAGTGGTCAACACGACGCGATCGAACCGTTCGGTCCCGCCGGGCGTCGTGATCGAGACGCCGCTATCGTCGCCTGCAGCATCGGTCACGGGCGAGTCGGTGCGGACATCGACGCCCAATTCGGCCAGTCGCTCGGCGAACCGCTGCAGTACGCGGGCGTAACCGCCGCGGACGTAGCCGAACATCTCCTTCTTGAGCCCCGCCTGCCGGGCGCCGTACATCCGAGCGATTGTCGCCCAGATAAACACGGCCGAAGTTCGCTCGTACGACGGGCCGAGCTTCGCCAGCAGCAGCGGCTGCCAAATCTTCTCAAAGGTGCGACGTCCGGACCATTTTCGGAGCCAATCAGCGACGCGGACTTGCTCGAGCGGGCGCCACTGGCGGCGGCGCGAGGCGGTCATAATCGTGGCGCCGAGCCGGATCTTGTCGAGAAACCCCAACGGCGGGAAGCGGAGGAATTCCCATGAGTTCGACATCGAGTAGAACCGGCCGTCGGTATAGAACCCGGTCTTCGTCTCGACCCACTGAAGCTCGTCGGCGAGCCCCAGGTCGTCCAACAGCGCTCGCAACCGCAGGTCGGATAGCAGCGTGACGTGGTAGTGAACGTCCCAAGCGAGGTCGCCCACCTGCCATGCGGCGGCCAAGCCGCCGATACCGGGGGCCGCCTCGAACAGCGTCACTCGACAGCCGCGCTTGGCCAGTCGATGGGCGAGCGTCAGCCCGAGCATGCCCCCGCCGACGACGCCCCACGACTGCGTTGAATCGATCGCGGCGGTCATGAGGCCCCCGTGCCGACGCCGTTTTCGGCAGGCGCGGCGGCAAGTTCGCGCACGAGGCCGTCGCTTACGGAATAGCCGGAGCCGCAGCGTTCGCAGGCGCAACGGGCGATGGTCGGCGTTTCGCCCTTCAGCCAGCGCGCGACAGGATGGCCGCAGCGACAGACGGCGCCGATCGACCGGGCCGGGCTGCCGACGACCAAATGAAAGTCGGGCACGTCGCGGGTGACGACGCTCCCCATGCCGACCATGGCGAATCGGCCGATCCGCAGATTGCTGCCGACGGTGCACCCGGCGCCGATAGTCGCTCCCGCGGCCACCAGGGTGCTGCGGGTCTCCTCGTCGGGATCGGAGGAGCGCAACGACAATAAATCCGGAGTGGTCGCCCGAGGAAACGTGTCGTTCGTGAACACTGTGCCGGCGCTGATCATAACGCCGTCCTCAATCGTCACGCCGAAGCAGATGTAGACCATGGCGTTGATCTTCACCCGGTCGCCAATCAGCACGTCGTAGGCGACATAGCTCTTCTCGCCGACGACGCACTGCTGTCCGATGCGGGCGCCATGACGAATGTGGACGTTGTCCCACACGCTCGAACCAGGGCCGATGACGACGTCGGGCTCGATAATCGCAGTCGGATGGATGCGCGGAGGGGAAAGCATGATCGATTGACGACTTGCTGCAGCGACACGAGATGGCGCCGGCGAGCGGGGAAACGCCCCCCGCCGCTCGCCGGACAGGAATTGCAGACGCTACATCGAGGCGAGCGGATTAGCGGATTCCCAGACGCCCCGCTCGAGCGAGCGGTAGGCGGCTTCGATCACGCGGACCGAGGCAAGCGCGTCCTCGGGCGCAACCAGAAGCGGTTCCTCGCCGCGTACTGCGCCGGCGAAGTTGTCGACTTGCCTGGTGAATGCGACGTGCTTGTCGTACCCTGAGCCGAAAATCGTCCACTCGGCGTCGCCGCTTCGGCGATAACGCGAGTCGCGCCATCCGACGAGCAGCGTCCCCGCGCTGCCGTAGGCGGCGATGTAGTAGGGAAGTTCCTTGCTGACGCTCCAGGAGAGATCGATGCTTCCCAGCACGCCTCCCTCGCTGTGAAGAAACATCTTGGCCGTGTCTTCGACGGGGAGCGATTGAATGCGACGACCCTCCATCGCTTGGACCTCGGCAATCTCGCCGAGGAAGAACCGAGCGACGTCGACCGAGTGCGTGCCGTTGTCGATCAGGACTCCGCCGCCGGAGATTTCGGGCGCGGAGTTCCAGCGGTGCGTCATGTCGACGCGACCGGTGAAGACGTTTTCAAACAGCACCAGCTCGCCAAGCACGCCGGAGGTGATGATCGACTTGGCCTGGGCGACGTCGGGGACGTAGCGGAACTTCGAGGCCATGGTGAACAACACGCCCCGTTCGTCGGCGCGGGCGATCATCTCCTCGGCCGCGGCGACGGAGATCGCCAGCGGCTTCTCGCATAGCACGTGCAAGCCGGCGTCGACCAGTTCTGCACACACCTCGGGATGAGTCGCGGGGGGGGTGCAGACCAGGGCCGCGTCAAGTTGCATCTCGGCCAGCATCGACGCGACGTTGCCGAACGCTGCGCACTCGGCCGCTTCAGCCAGCGCCTCGGCCGCGGCGAGCCGGCAGTCGGCGATCGCGGCCAGTTCGGCGCGTTCCGAGCGTTTGAACGCCTCGACGTACGCCTGGGCGATGGCGCCGGCGCCGACGAGGCCGAATCTCAGAGGTCGTTTTGTTTGTGAGGAGCTGCTCATGCGTTGTTAGTCCTTGGCGATGTCGGTGACCGCGGTGCGAATGACTTCGACGACTTGGCGAACGTGCTCGTCGGTGTAGCGCTCGTTCAGCGGCAGCACCAACACCGAAGCGAGCGCGGCATAGGTGCCGGGGAACCGCTCGCGGCTGTAATCGACCGCTTCGGGCCGAGCCAGCGTGAAGGGAAAGCGGCTGTCGCCGAACGTGCGCTGATCGCGGAGCACCTGGCACTCGAAGGCGGGCTTCTGAATGTAGCGCGGGGCGCAAAACACGCCACGATCGCGGAGCCGTCCGGCAAGCGCGTCGAGCCCCCCTTCCAGCCGGCTGCCGTCGACGTGGAGACAGTATTTCCAGTACGTGTGCGTAAAGCCTGGGTCGACCGCCGGGGGCGACACTCCGGGCAGTCCTTGCAACCCCTCGGTCAACATCGCAGCCATGCGCGTGCGGCGCGCGACGAAGTCGTCGAGCTTGGCAAGTTGGGCCGCGCCGACGGCGCCGGTCAACTCGTTCATGCGGTAGTTGAGGGCGAGGAAGTAATGATCCGGATTCTTGTCGCCGTAGCCCCAGGCCTTGTTGATGAACAGGTACATTCTGCGGGCGAGATCCGGGTTGTTCGACGCCACGAGGCCCCCCTCGCCGGTCGTAATGTGCTTGCCTTGTTGCAGGCTGAAACACCCGACGTCGCCGAACGTGCCGACCTTCTGGCCGTGGATTTCGGCGCCGAACGCTTGGGCGCAGTCCTCGATGACGGCGATGCCTCGACTGCGAGCGAGCTCCATAATCGGTCCCATCCGGCAGGGATTGCCGAACAGATGGGTCACCATGATCGCCTTGGTCCGCGGGCTGAGGACCGCTTCGATCGACTCGGCCGTGAGGTTGTAGGTGAGCGGATCGACGTCGGCGAACACCGGGATCGCGGCCTGATAAATGATCGGGGTCAGCGCGCCCATGTCGGTGATCGAGGTGGTGACAATCTCGTCGCCCGGTTCGGGGTCGACCGCGGCGATCGCCGTGTGAAGCGCAGCAGTGCCGTGCGAGCACGCGTAGACGTGGTTCACGCCCAGGTGCTCGGCAAACCGTTGTTCGAGCGTCTTGACGAATTCGCCCTTGGTGCTGGTGAGCGTGCCGGACTCGATTGCGGCGGCGAGATTGAGCATCTCGTCGTCGCCCAGCTCGCGGCCGGTGGCGTCCTGGTCCGAGGGAAGTTGCAGGCGATCAAGCGAAAGTGCGGATTCGGCGGACACGAGTGGATCTTTCTGTCGAAGTCGAAGATGGGAAATGCAAATGATCGGATGCGTCGAGCGGCAGGTTGCGGGAGGCGTCCGACCGCGTAATGGATCGTCTCGCAGTCTAATCGATCGCGGGAGGAGCGCGGCGGAGGAAGCGTCGAAACGCGAGTTGGCGGATCAGCCGCAAGTGGCCCAGCGCGGCGCGAGCAACGCGCATCTTCGAGTGCCCGGCGACGCGAGCCTGAAGGCGGGCCGGGTGCTCGACGACCGAGCCGCCCTCCTGCAGCAACCGACACAATAATTCAGCGACGCCCACGAAGCCAGGATTCGCCAGCGGCAAATTGACGACTGCGCTGCGGCGATAGACCCGAAAACAGCAGGTATAGCATGTCAGCGGACGTCCGATCGCCGTGGCGTACAGCCTGGAAGCGAGCCGCGACAGCCGCAGACGCCACTCGGGAACGTTGTCCACCGAGCCTTGCGGGTGATAGGGGGAAGCAGTCACTAGATCGACGCCCGGGACGAGCATTTCCGTCATCTCCTCCAACTCGCCGACGTCGTATGAGCCGTCGCAATCGATTGACGCGACGACTTCGTAGCTGGCCGCGGCCAGTCCGGTGCAGATGGCGGCGGCAATGCCGCGGTTCTGGACGTGGCGGAGGATGACGAAGTTGGAGCGCTCGCCGATCGCTTGCTCCAGGAGCGAAACCGTGTCGTCCGCGCTGCCGTCGTCGACCAGCAGGAACTCGAGTTGCCGCTTCCCGGCGAGCGACTGTTCGAGACGGCTCAGGGATTCGACGACCAAACTCGCGCATTCCTCTTCGTTGAACAGCGGCACGATCACCGACAGCCCCGTCGTCGCCAGCACGGGCGTACGGGAAGTCGTCGGTCGATCGACCGAGTCGAGGGCCGGGTTGGCGAGCGTGTCGGACATGGCCAAAGAGAGGCGGATAAAAATAAACGCGAGAACGGATAAGCAGACGGAGTCAGTCGAGCGAGGTCCTGAACGGCTACCCCCCCAACAGCGTGCGGCGGAGGCACATGGCGATGAATTTCGTGTTGCCGACGAGGTAGCGCTTCCACAACCGGCGCGGCTCGCAACAGAGTCGGAAGAACCACTCGAGCCCGGCGTGCTGCATCCACGCGGGAGCCATCTTGAGTACGCCGGCGTGAAAATCGAACGCGGCGCCGACGCAGAGTTGCACGGCCGGCATCCCGTCCCGGTGAGCGGCGGCGAACAGTTCCTGCTTGGGACAGCCGAGGCCGATGAGCACGATTGCCGCACCGCTGTCCGCGACGCGGCAGTCGACGGCGGCATGCTCCTCGTCGGTAAGCGGCCGGAACGGGGGAGACTCGGCCCCGACGACGTTGAGTTCAGGAATGCGAGCCGCAAGATTGCGTTCGAGCGCGGCGAGCACTTCCGGCTTGCCGCCATACAAGTAGACGCCCAAACCGCGGCGAGCCGCTTCCTCGCAGACACGGAGAGTCGTATCGGGGCCGTACACGCGGCGATTGATTCCCGCCCCGAAGTACCAGTTGAGCGCCCAGCGGACGGGCTGCCCGTCGCAGGCGACGATGTCGAACTGGTTGAGCGCGGAGCGGAACTGCGCGTCGCTCTGAGCGGTCGTGAGGCCGTGGACTCCCATGAAGTCGACGATGGCGCTCGCGCGGCGTTCGGCCAGATGCATGATGGCGCCGACCACCTCGTCGGGGCCGGCGAGGCTGACCTTGACGCCGAACAGGTCGGCCATTTCGAGCGGCGGAGCGGCGCGCAAAGGGGCCGCCTGCTCAATCACGATGTCGGCGGCGTTCGATTCCCACGACAAGGACGGATTGGAAGTGCTCATCACAGAGGCGTATCCAAGAAACTCACTGGGGCGACCGCGCCAAGTGCGGCTTTGAAACGGAACCACAAGCGGTTGGGACAGGGGACCGCGGAATCGCGACGCCGGCGGACGATTTCTCGTCGGCGAATTGTGCTGCTCGGCGCTGAGAGGCGACGTCGTAGATCTCGAGCAGTCGCCGATAGTTGCGTTGCGGGGTGTACTTGGCCTCGTACTCCCGTCGGGCGGCCAGCCGCATGGCGGCGTACTCGGCAGGGGGGCAGTCGGCGGCCTGGGCGACGGCGCGGGCTAGGTCCACCGCGGCGCCCGGGGCGAACTGCCAGCCGATGGAGCGGTCGGCGACCAGTTCTTGCATCGCGCCCAGCGCCGAGGCGACGACCGGCGTCCCCGCAGCGAACGCCTCGGCGATCGTTCGGCCGAAGGTTTCGTACCATTCGGAAGCGATTAGCAGCGCGCGGGCCGCGCCGATGCGACGGTGGACCTCGGCGGACGGGAGTTCGCCGAGCCACTCGATCCGAGGGTCCTCAGCGGCGGCCGAGGCGACCTCGCCGGCCAGCGGACCGGCGCCGATGACCGTCAGCGCGGGCAGCGACGCGAACTGGCGCCATGCCGCGAGCATGGTCCGAATTCCCTTCTCCGGCGAGAGCCGACCGACGAACACGACGCCGGCGCCCCCCTGCCCTGGCCCAGGATCGGGCGAGACGCAGTTGTATTTCACATGGACGCGCTCGGCGGGGAAACCCGCGGCAAGGAATCGACTGCGGGCGAACTCGGTGAGCGTAAAAAACGCGTCGACATGCCGACGCCAGGTTCCCAGCAGCCGGTGAGTGACTTGCATCGCCGCGACTGCGGCCGTAGCCGCCTTGCTGTCGCGATAGCAGCCGTGACGAACGGCCGGCCAAGGGATCGCGCGGCCGACGCAATCCTCGCACGGGCGTCCGTCGCGCATAAGGTACGACCCGGCGCACAACAGGCGGTAGTTTCGCAACGCTTGCACTACGGCGGCGCCGTGGCGCCGTGCGACTCGACAGACGGCCGGCGACAACAGCGGAAACGAGTTGGTGACGTGGACCACGGCGGGTCGCTCGCGCTGGACGAGCGCGGCCACGTCGCGCGCCGCGCGGCGGTTCCAAACGGTCGTCGTGGCTGCTCGCAGGGAACCCATCGCTTGCATGTCTTCGTTGGTGCGAAGGTACTCCAGCACGTCGTGCCCGCCGGCGCGGAGCAAGTCGCGTTCCTCCTCGAAGGAGCAATCCTCGCCCCCCCGCTGCAAGTAGCGGGTATGACAGAGCAACACTTTCATTGCCGGTCTCCTCGATCGCGCGCAATCCGCCGGCTGCAAGCCTCAGCTTGAAGCCGATTGCGGACGAGCTGCAGCGGTCTTTGGAGGCTGACCATTATAACAAGGATTCAGGAGAATGTGCGGGGTGAATACGCTAATTCTTGGGGACGAAGGCGTCGTTCGGCCGCCGGACGTGCCGCCGCAGGCGAACGCGTCCGCCGAACAGGCTTTCGACCAGAAACAAGGCGTAGGGGGTCGCCCAATACAGGACTTTCGGCCGGGGGGCGTGGGCCCGGACGAACGCCCACCACTGCCGCGGCGGGCGATACCCCTTGGGCCCTAAAAGCTTCTGCCAACGGCGACGGAAGGAGAGGTTGGCGTCGAACGAGGTGTTCGCGACCGGGTTGAGCTTGCACTCGCCCAGGTGCTGCGGCGCGAGCAGCACCGGCAGGCCCGCTTTTCGGGCGCGGAGGCCGTAATCTCCGTCGGCGAAGAAATGGGTGTACGCCGGATCGAGTCCGCCGATGATTTCGTCGGCCGCGTGGGGCACGAGCACGATGTTGCCGTTGATGCTGTCGCACATCTGCGGCAATCCGGCAGGGGAAATCACGCGGACATTGTGCCAGCTTTGCCGCCGCATGCCGCCGGTGACGGTCGCCTTCGTGTCGGGATCGCGCGTGGCTCCGACGACGATCGTGCGAGGATCGCCCGAATCGCGTTGGACCTGGACGAGCGTCTCAATGGCGCCGGGCTGAAGTTCGACGTCGTCATTGAGCCAGAGATAGTAGTCTGACGGACAAGCCGCGTCCCACGCCAACCGCGTGCCGCCGCACCAGTACAAGTTGCCGTCTCCCTGCAAAACGGTCGCCGCGGGGAACTCGTTCCGCACCGCGTCGCCCGTGCCATCGGTGCTGCCGTCGTCGGTCAGGTAGATCCGCAGCTCATGCCCCGCGGGGACGGCTTGCTCGGCCAAGGCGCGCAGACACCGCAGCGTCGTCTCGCGGCGGTTGAAGCAGGTCAACAGCACGGCGATTGTCTGCACGTCGCGGTCGCAAGGGACGTCGGCAGGCACGGGTTCGGCAGAGATGCTCATTGTTCGGCTGGTTATTCGGAGCGAACGGCTGTCAGGATGAAGACCGCGGCGGTGTCGTCAAGCCGTCAAGCCGGCGAGCGGCGCGACGGTCGCCAGGACAGATCAGGCGCACGAGGCCGGGGCGATTGCAGGGACAAGGCGACGGACGGTCCCGTCGCGGGTTTCAGCGCCGTCGCCGCCCCCAACGCGAACAGCAGAAAGGTCGTCGCCCCGGCCGACGGGATTTTCGATTCGGCGCATCCATGAACCAAGGTGAACACGACGAAACAAGTCACGAGCAAATCGCCGGGAGATCCGACCGTTTGATATCGCCAGACTCCGGCAAGCGCCAGCGCGAGCGCCCACAGCACGTACAGTCCCAATCCAACGACGCCGGTCGCCAAGACGAGGTCGATGTACGTGTTGTGGGCATGAGGAATCTGCCAGCGGAACATCTCAGAGTACTTGTAGATCCGCGCGTCGGTCCAGAACGCTCCGTAACCATGCCCGCTCACGGGTTTGCGTTCGGCTTCTTGAATGACGGCCCGCCAGAGCGGAGTTCGGCCGGTGAGAGACGAGACGTGCTCCTGCCGGCCCATTGAGGCGACGTTGGCCGATTCCTTGATCGCAGCCACCGACACGAAGCTGGCGAGCAACCCGGCCACGCACCCGGCGGCGATCAGCCCCGAGACGACCAAGAATCGTTGCTGCCCGCGGACGCGGAGCACCAACCCCACCAGCGTCGCGACGACGAGCGCCGCGAGCGCGGTGCGCGATTTGGTCAGCGCCAGCGCGGCCAGCCCGATTGCCGTCAGGCCGTAGCGCAGCTGCGGTCGGTCGCGGCGCGGGAACTGCAGAAATCCCGAGATGAGAGTCAGCGCGGCGGATTCGAGCCCCAACCCGTTGGGATCGGTCGTCCCGGCGAAGCGGTAGTCGCTGCGCCACGGCCGAAATGTTCCCAGTGACAGTTCGGCGAGCCCCCCCGCGATGATGGTTCCCAAAAAGTAGAGGGCGGTCCCCCACAGCAGATCTTGCAGCGACGCCTTCGTCGCCGTGCCGTAAGCGGCCGTAACGATCAGCAACAGAATGGCCAGCTTGCGGCTGGTAAGAAACCTGCTATCGGTCCAGGCGACGCTGGCAAGACACCAACCGAGATACGCAACGAACAGGATCGCCACGGGATGCAGCCAGCGCAATCGCAGAGTCGGCGCAACGGCGGCGAAGGCGAGCCCCATGCCCCCCAGCAAAAAGAACCCAATGGCCGAGCTCGAGGTGGTCGTGGCCTGCTGCTGGGCGAATCGATTCTCGCGCTCATGGGCGCCCTTGCCGGAGTACTCGACGAGACTCGAACTGGCGCGCCAGCTGTGGGCGACCAGCGTGAAGACGAACGCCAGCCCCAGCGCAATCACGAACCGCACCGGCCAGTTGGCGGCGACGTCGAGACGGTGCGAGGCGGGATTCGACATAAGAACGCGATGGCTTCGAATTTTGCAGTGAGATTAGTCAGTCGATGACGCGGTTCCTGGCGAATTCCAGGGGGGAGACTTCCTAGCTCTAAGGTGCTGACAAAGGTCTCACCTACATCCGGCGGCGAAGCCAAGCGGGAAGGTAGCTGCGCTGGCGATTCAAAATTGCTCCGGCCAGGGGGACGCCGTCCTGCTGCAACTGACGAACGGCCCGTTTGGCTTCGCCTTGGCGGGTCGTTTCGGCGCGAACGACCAGTAATGCCTGATCGAGCAATCGCGCCAGGATCAGTTCCTGCCGCAAACGATCGGGACAGGGGAGATC
The DNA here is from genome assembly GCA_019636345.1 of Pirellulales bacterium. NCBI lineage: Bacteria > Pseudomonadati > Planctomycetota > Planctomycetia > Pirellulales > Pirellulales bacterium. The sequence goes on from JAHBXQ010000006.1 coordinate 281,293, forward strand.
GACGATGATCAGCCGGTAGTCGACGCGGGCCTCTGCCATAAACTCGCGAACCGCGTTGGAGTCGACCAACGGTTGCTCGCGATGCGAGACGATCCCTGCGGGAACGACATGGAGTCCGGCGACCGGCCCCGGTTGGACGCACTCGACTAGCGGCGCGGCTCCGGCGAAAAGTTGCGCAGCGCCCGGCTGACCGGGCACGTGCCAGAGATTTGCCAGCCGCGGGGCGTACCAGTCAGTTTCCACCAGCAGCACCGAACCCCAATTCTGCTCGGCGGCGCGGAGGGCCAAGTTGGCGGCGATCGTGGTGACGCCGGTCTTGGCCTCGCAGCCGACCAAACCGAGCGCGTACGCTGTCCCGGCGTCGTCGCCGAGCACCGACTGAAGCCGCCACAGCAGGTGGTCGTAAACCGGGCTGCTGCGGCGCTGGCGAATTGCCGTCGGGCGATCTGTCGGATCGCCTTGGGCGACATGACGGATCGCCGCAGCGGCGTCGACGCCGGCGTCGGTTGAACGGGGAACGTCAGGTTGATTCATCGCAAGACTCCGCATGGCCGCGGGAGGAGGCAGAACAAGTAGCTCAGGCAATTCGGTTTGTCACGGATCGGCTCGGGACGCTTCAGGTTCTGCGGGGGATGCCGGCGTAAGCTCGCCCTTCGGGAACCACAGCCACCAGCGGCAGCCCGAGCGTCTTTTCAACCTGCTCGTCAGACCAGATTCGCGTGTCGATCTTCTCCGCCCCGAGTCCTAACGCGAGGGCTCCCACGCTCGCCAACATGAGCGACAATCCGCCGACGATGAGTTTCGAGGGGCTCACCGGCTTCTCCGCGAAGGTGGGATCCTGGGCGACGTTGATGTTGGTGATTCGTTGGCGGTCCAGTTCCTCGTCGATCCGAGCTTGCTCGAAATTCTGCTCGTATCGCAGCAGATTCGCCTCGGCAATCTGTTTGTCGCGACCGAGCGTATCAAGCCGCAGTTCGTAGTCGTTGAGCTGCTGCAACTCGGCCATGACTTGGGCCGATTGGAGCTGGATCTCCTGTTTGCGGGCGTCGAGGCCGGCCTTGGAGCTCTCGATTTGAGCGAGTTTCAGCACAAGCTCTCGCCGGTTGGGGTTCACGGCGTCGATCGTCGTCTCGCGCTCGTCTCGTTCGTCCTTGAGGAGGCGGGTCGCCTCCTCGACTTGGCTGCGGGTCGACTGGACAAGCGGGTGGTCGCCGTTGTACTTCGCCTCGAGATTCATCAGTTGCACCTGCAGCGTGTAAAGCTGCGACCGCAACGTATCGGCGCCCGTATTCGGGCCCACCGACTTGCTGGCCGGCAGCCACTCAGGCATTGAGGCGATCTGGTCCTCAAGCCGATCGATCTCGGCCTGCGAGGAGATTAGCTGCTGGTCGACCTCGACCCGGCTGAGCTGGATGCTCGCCAACCGGTTTTCGAGCGTGCCGCGACGGGAGTCGATCGAAGCGACCCCCATCTCGTTCTTCGCGTCGCGGATCGCGGCGACGGCGCTGTCGACCGTCGCCTGCAGGCGACGCCGCTGCTCGGCGAAGAAGTCCTTCGAGCCGGTCGTGCGATGCAGACGCAGGTGCTCTTCACGGTAGACGTCGATCAGTTCGGCCAGCACCTGCTGGGCGAGTTTCGGGGATTCGGCGTCGTAGGCGACCACGATCACCGTGGACTGATGCTCGGCGTCGACGGCCAAGTTTCGTTCCAGGGTGATGATCGCGTCCTCGGTCGGGCTGATCGGATCAAGGTCTTTGACCGCGCCTACGACGAACCGCAGGGGCGCCAAGACCGCTTCGGCAAGTTGATTCGGCGGAGCCGCGCCGTCGCCGACTTGGCCCAGGACGACCTCCGGGGTGAGCCGCTCGACGGTCTTTTTTAGGATCTCGCGGCTCTTGAGCACTTCGATCGCCGAGGTGATCTCGTAGTCGCGGCCGCTTTGCTGCAACCCGATCATGGCGCCGGTCGTTGCGGTGGGGTCGAGTCGCACGCTCTCACGCCCGACTTGCAGGAATAATTGCGCCTCGGACCGATACTTGCGCGGCGCAAAAAGCAGCACTAACGTCCCCAGCGCAAGCATGCCCAGCGAGCACGACAGCACCTTTTTCTTGTGCCGGAAGAGGATCATCGCCAGTTCGCGAAGACCGAACGAAGCGAGGCTAGCGGAGGGGGGCGAGTCGGACATGGCGCGTGGACCTATGACCACGGAGATTCGGGGACGCTTCGGCCGAACGCGTCGTTTGCGTTGCGCTGGCCGGGCGGAATGTTGCAACAGCGTCTATTGTCATCATGCGCACCGGGGATTTCACCCTGCCGCGCTGGCGGCCGGGGAGGATGTCGCTCGGAATTTCGCAGGATACGGAGGATGTAACGGTTGTGCGGCCGTGGAGTTCGCTCCGTCGTCGAGACACGCGGCGTAGGCCATTCGCAACCGAGCTCCCTGGTCGGACCAGAGAAAGTCGCGGGCTCGCTCGAGGGCCCCGCGGCTGAGTCGGGCGAGTCGCTCTGCGTCTCGGGCCAACGCGATCACGCCCTCCCGAAAATTGGCCACCGCCTTGCGAGGCGTAGCGACGGGGATTCGCAATGCACAGTCTTCGGCGAGCACGTCGGCGGCCCCCTGGTGATCGAACCCGATAATCGGCGCTCCTGCAGCAAGCGACTCGAGCAATCCTGTGCCGGACGTATCGCGAAGACTGGTGAACGCGAAGACGTCGGCCCAGTCGTAATGGGGTTGGCGCCCCTCGTAGCCGGGCCAGCCGACCCACTCGACGCAGTCGTCAAGTCCAAGTCGCTGCGTCAGACGACGCCATTGAGCAAGCTGCGGTCCGGCCGACATGACGCGCAGGGTGAAGGACGCCTCGGTGCGCGCGGCGGCCAGCGCTCTCAACAGCAGCGGCAGTCCTTTCCAGGAGCAGGCTCGCCCAGCCCATAAGATGCGCAGCGGTTTGTCTGGATCGCGCGGTACGCGCGGCGTCGGTCGAACTGCGTCGATTCCCGTTTCCAGCATCACGCCCGCGATCGGACGTCCCGCGCGGCGCAGCTCTTTGGCCGCTTGACGGTTGGCCGCCAGGGTCATCGTCGCTGCGGAAGACGCGCGGCTGACACGGCGCGAGTGTCTCAGTTGCAGGGCGTTGAGCAGATTGCGGCTGATCTCGCGGACGGCCCCTAGGGGCTCAATCGCCGTCAGAAATCGCCAGGGGAAATTGTGAACGCCCCCGACCGGACCCCACAGGTACGGTTTTCCCAATCGCCAACACTCGCTCGGCTGTCGATAGCCGCAGTAGCTCACATGGTGGACGAGATCGAACGGCCGCGTGCGATCCGCCTCGGCCGCCACGGCATACGCACGACGTTGCCAGCGCGCGTTCGCCCATTGGCCCCCCGTCGGCAGAGCGGCGAGCGCCTGCTCTCGCCGATCATGCGGAACCTGCAACACTTCGCAACCCGCAGGAACCTGCAGCACTGCGGGATCGCCGGACAGCGCGCACAGGACCGTGACGTCGAATTCCGTCGCGGCGGTCTCGGCGCGGCGCCAGGCGAGCCGCGATTCCATCGAGAAATCGGGGTCGAACCGATACGCAATGAGCAGCAGACGACGCCGCATCGCAGGAGGGGTGTGAGGAATCAGGTTCGGCGACTGTTGCAAGCGTCGAGGTTGAGCGAAACGGAATGAAGCCATCGGCAGAAGGACGACGGCAATACGGTTGTCTATTCGGGCCAAGTCACCGCATGCCGCGCTGCACGATCAGCGACGGCACGGTTGCAAGCACCAACTTCAGGTCGTGCCACAGGCTCCGCCGGTCGGCGTAACGGAGATCCATGCGGACCCAATCGTCGAACCGAACTTTGCCGCGGCCCGTGACCTGCCACGTGCAGGTCATGCCGGGGGTCACGTCGAGACGACGGCGTTGCCACCCCTGGCAAGCTTGAGACTCGTCGGTCGGCAACGGTCGTGGACCCACCAGCGACATGTCGCCGCGCAGCACGTTCAGCAGTTGCGGCAATTCGTCGATGCTCGACCAACGAAGGAAACGTCCGAACCGAGTCGTACGGGGATCGCGTCGCATCTTGAACGCGGGACCGTCCTGCTCGCTGCTGGCGCGAAGCTCACGTTTGCGATGCTCCGCGTCGACCGACATTGTGCGCAGCTTGTAGATCTTGAATCGTTTGCCGCCGAGACCTTCGCGCTCCTGCAGAAAGAACGCCGGCCCCGGCGAGGTGAGCTTGACGGCGGCGGCGGCGACGCCAACAACTGGGGCGGCGACGGCGAGACCGGCAAGCGACCCCGCCACATCGACGCACCGCTTCCATAGCGGCATCGGCCGTGCGAAGAAAAACTCGCCCGGGTCAAGTTCGGCATCCTCACCCGACACCACGGCGGCGTCTTCCTCCGTCTCGGCGTGTCGCCGGCGCCGGCGGCCCGGATAACTGAAGACCTCGCACTCCGGGCGCTCGGGGCCGGGAGGGTAGACCTCGCTCACGTCCTCAGCCACCTTCCAGGCGCCTTCGGCGTTGGTGTCAGGCAGCAGCACCGCGACGTCGCCGTTGCGCAGCATTCCCGGCGTATCGGTGATGCGCAGCCGACCTTCGAGCACGCGGCCCAAGAACTCGATGTCCGGAGCCGCGGCGCGATCGCGCGGCAGGCGAATAATCAGTAGCGAGAGGATCGACCCGTTGCGGTCGACCCGCATCCGTTCGCATTGGGCGGCAAAGCGAAAGTCGGCGTCCGACAAGAAGTAATCGAAGCGTATTTGCCGTCGACGGCTCATCAGGGAAGCTCGGCGGCGAGGCAATAACGAGGCGTGAAAGGGGCGGGGAGCGGATTGTTGCGTCATGTGTCCTGGCAATCAGCGGTGTCAATCGAACTCGGCTGGGCAATGTGCGGCGCGTGCCGAGGCGCCGTCGTTCCGATCGCCACTCCTCTAACGTCTCGCCTAGCGAAACCGTGAGAGCGGGGAGCGGACAGACGGCGGCGGGTGATGTCTCCTAAGGCTCGGTCTCCTCGAAATCAGCAGGTGTGCAGCGAAGTCTCCTCCGACGCGCACCTGCGGCAAGGGTCTCAACAGCCTGCGATTCGCGAAACGAACCAACGGCGCGGGTTACGGACGGCCGCGGGAGCGACACGGTGGCGGCGAGCTCGCGGTTTGCGAAGGCCGCAGGCGGGGGCAATTTGGATGTCCCGTGCACTCATCCAAACGGCAGGGGGCGGGAGTGCGACCTCCCTTGGCGGAAGGATGCACAGTCGTCGATTATAATGACGCAAAATCACGTGTCGAACAGATTCCACAGCAATTCATGGAATCGCGAACCGGGCGGAGCCCGCGAGATTTGGCTTGTGAATTAGGACGACTGATGGCCAGACTTTGGCCAGACTCGGGACATGAAAGAGCGGTCCGTGAAGTGAAAACAGTCAAGCCCTCTTTCGTACTTAACCCTTGTCTGAATAGGGTTTTACGTTCACATTCCATCTGGCTGGTTAGAATCGAGGCCAGGTCGCTCCGCTTGTCGGGCCAGTCACAGAGGTGTTGAGTGCAGACCAGAGAAATCGTAGACCTGACAGTCCCCACGCCGTTCGCATTGGCGATCCTCGCGACAGCCGAAAATGTGACGCCCTTGGCCTGGGGATGGCTCATGCACCATCCGGGCGTCGATGCCGGAACCCCGCGCGTCGATGCCCGAGACATTGCCGAAATCGTGGTCGCCGCACCCCCGACGAAAGCCGCCGCCGCCGCCGCAATCGCCAAGCAGGCGCCGATTCGCTGCGAGCTGGCGCTAAAACCCGCCAGCAACGGCTCGGATGGAGCGCCGCAAGTCGTCGCCGTCGAGGTCGTCCCCCTGACCACAGCCGACGTCAAAAGCCTTCTCCTGCTGGTCGGACAAGTTGGAGCCGTCGCCGCAGCGACCACGGACCCGCTGACCGGGCTCGCCGATCGGCGTCAACTTGCCTCGACGCTCGACGCTGCGCTTGTCACAGACGTTGCGCCTCGATTAGCGGTGTTGTTTCTGGATCTCGACGAGTTCAAACAGATCAACGACCGGGACGGTCATCTCGCCGGCGACGAGGTTCTTCGCGAGCTGGCGCAGCGCTGGCAATCGCTGTTTCGGTCCGACGACTTGGTGACGCGATTCGGAGGGGATGAATTTGTCGTCCTGTTGCGGAATATCGACTCCATCAAGCAGGCGCGCCAGATCGCCGATCGACTGGTCGCCGAGACTCGTCGCGAACTTCTCGTAGCCGGGAAGCCGTATCGCCTGTCCGCGTGTGTCGGCGTCGCATACGCCGATCGTATCGGGATGGCCGCCGAAGAACTTCTGGAAGCGGCTGACCGGGACATGTACCGCCACAAGCGAACAACCGAGTCCGCTGACGGTCGCCCCCAGCGCCAATGACCGATCCCGGGGCCCGGCGCCTCGATTGGAAATGGCGAACAAGCGAGATCGCCCGCGAAACGCCCGGCGTCGAACGAGCCAGCATCCTTGTGCCGGGGCCGGCGAAACCTAGAATAACAAGTCTCGTTCGGAGGGTAAGCGAATTGGCTAGCAGCCTGATTGGAATTCAGGTGCCGGTTTACCGGTTGCGGGTTCGAGTCCCGTGCCCTCCGCTCGACGTTAACGGCTGCGTCGTAACTTCCTGAGCCACAACCGCTTGTGACGCGCTAGTTTTCATCTGTCACCTCCGTGTGTTGAAAATGTGTTGAACTCCGTTTCGACAGCGGGCTCATTTTCGCCTCGTCGAGACGGGACATCGCCCGTTGCGACGCGTCGCTCGCAAGATGGAAGTAAAGGTCGAACGTCGCCTGATCGACATGCCCGACCCACTTCCGTAAAACGTCGGGCGCCACCCCTGCGATCGCCGCGTTCGAAATAAAGGCATGGCGAAACGTGTGAAGGTGGCCGGACAGGCCCAGCCGCTTGACCACTCGCTTCACGCAAGCCAGCAGTCGCCGGGGCGAGATTTGGTCAGTCGTGGAACGTGAGTTTTCCAAGGCCGGCCTTGGAAACGCCCATCGGGAGCACCTCGATTGAGCCAGCAGCACTTTTCTGGCCCGCGCACTCATTGGAACCGATCGATGATCGCCGGACTTCGGGCGCCACCCGTCCTTGGGGCGAATGTGAATCCAGGCGCCGACGAAGTCGATGTCGTCCCACGTCAGCCACACCAGTTCGCCGACCCGCATTCCGGTCTCGGCGAGCATCGTGAGCGCGGAACGATACGGCGGTCGAGTCGCGTCGAGAATTTTCTCCACCTCGGCTTGCGACCAGCACGGTTGCAGATTTCGCCGCGGCTTGGGAATCCGCAGCCCGGCCAAAGGATCTCGCTCGATTAGTCCGCGCCGCAGGGCATAGTTCACAAGCTGGCGAATAAGAACGGTGTCGTGATGGATCGTTTTTGGACTTGACGGTCGACGACCGGACGCCTCGTCTCCTGATTTGCGAGCGGCTCGAAAACGGTCCACAAACGACACCGAGAGTTCAGACGCCTTCTCGATTCGCGCGGCAGTTGCCAGCTTTTCGACGATCCGCAGCGCGAATTCGTACTTCTTGATTGTCTTATCGGTCCGCCCCTCGACTCGCAGGTAAGCGAGGTACTGCTCGATCACTGCATTGAGAGGGGGTTCCTGAAACGTCGGATGGACCGCACCGGCCACTAGGTCGCGGTCCAACTTGCTGGCGCGAAGTTGCGCAGTCTTCCTCGACTTGGTGCGAAGAGATTGTCGCACTTGGCGGCGGCCAACCATATACTGTGCTTGCCAGACCCGATTGCGGCGATAGATCGATACAAGCTCGCCAGCCTTCTCAGCTTTCCGCCCCTCATTTTGCGGCATGTGTCGTTTCACTTTCGTCGTTCGAGAAGAGAAATTCAATGAAGCGATCGCGCCAGATGCGCAGACGCTTTCCGCGACGCTTTGCGCATCGAGCAAGGAGGCCGCGCGACGACCAGTCGTAGAGCGTTCCAACACTCACCTGCGCGAGTTCCGCTGCTTGCTTCACCGACAACGAAGGCGGATAGGTCTCGGCCCATGTGCCATCGGAGAATGCGATCTTGATTTCCGACGCCGTGAGGATGCTTCGATTGGCGCGTGACATAGTTGTTCTGGCGCGCGAAGGAAAGACTTGTTTGCTGCGATGTCCAGGTGTGAAGAACACGAGGACTTCCTCATCTCAGCAGAATGCGTTTCGCAGAGCGATCGGAGCGAGATCGCAACTCGAGTGGGTTTCGGCCCGCATGCTGTGCGCATCAGATCGATCGAAAGACAGCGCACTTGTGGACGGAGAATCTCGACACATTTCCTCGCGCGAGACACAGAACTGGCTCGCGGACCTCGTCGATGTGCCGTTCGCAGACTTGAACACTCGTGCGAACATCGCCAGATCTAGGCGCCTAGCGGTCAGCTGCGGCGAGGGATGAAGCGAATCTCAATCAAGCCCGCTCAAAGTCCGGACGAAGCAGTTTCTTCAGCATGGTCAACCTTCAGGACGACCGTGCCGTGAAATGTCCGGATCTAGTCCCTAGAGAAGTGGACGAGGGCGAGGCGAACTGTCAAGAAACGCTGGCTTGTGCAGAGGCTCGCCGGCCTCGTCACAGACCGCTGTCCTCTGGCGGGGCAGCCGATTCAAATTGCACTCGCTGACAAGGTCTGAAACCTTCAGCGTGGCTCCCAGTAAACGACGGCGCCGTTCTCGCGCGACCGGAACCGGATGCTTTCGAGACCCTGGTTCAATTGCGAGACCGCATACGTCACTGCAGTCAGTTCCGAGTTGCTGCCAAGCGGGAATTTGATCGCCCGCGGGAAGCCGGCGTTTTGGAACGCGCGCGCGATGCGGCCAATGTTGGTCCGCTTGCCGGTGAGGCGGAGCCTCCTTACGATCCGGCCTTGAAACCGCAGCTCGCCTGTAGACTCGTCGAAGGCCGGCCGTTCCTCAAACTCGGTCTTGCTCGCCGCTAAGGACACGTGCTGGCCAACGAAATCCAGGTCAAGAGCCGACCACGCATATCTCATGCGCGACTCCAGAGAATGCAGCCCAGCGAAGCGATTGGTCAAGTCTTGTGCGCGCATCCAGACGCGAAGAGTGCCGAAGCGACGCCAAGCCGATTCAAGATCGTCATTGAATTGGCGACGCTGGAACGCAGTCAAAAGCTGCTCCCACATCCGCTCAAACGCATTCAAGTGATTGAGTCTCGACTCGGCGAGTACAAGCAGTTCGCGGACTCTTGCGGGCATGTTTCGCCAAACGGTCGCCTCTTCGACGCTCATCCCGGGCGGTTCCCAATTCTGGAAATGTCGCTCAACGGGAGCCCGGAGTTCCGTCGTCGTCGGTCGGTTCGGAACTGACGTACGCGCCGAACGCGACGCAAACTGTGGTTTCGACTTGGCCATGCGAACTCCTTTCCCGAATCTGCACAAGGCATCCCTAGTCCATTCTACTTGCGGCGGGTTTTAGCGCGAATGCCATCTTGATTGGAGGCTGCATGTGGCACAGTCGCTCGGTCTTTCGTCCACAAGTCTGCCAAGGCTTCCGCGACAACGGCGGCGAATTCCCGCTTGACTTGAGAGAGGACTGCCTGGTTGTTCGTGCCATTCTCTTCAGTTCGATCAGATTCCCCCAAGGGTTGCTCCTAAGTAGGACCAGAGCGAGCGTTTCTAGGCTGCGGCTCGCCAACACGCGGGACAGCTACTTGTCTGCCATATTCTTTTGCCCCGCTTTTGCGGTCGATTTAGAAGTCCATTTCAGGAGCGTGATTTGCGTTTGCTCGGTCGCTTCAAGCCGTGCCTTCCGATTCTATTCTGCCCATGGCGGACGCCGCGCGCGATGGAATCGTGCCTGGAAATGCTCGACGCAACCTAACTCCGTTCTGTAGCGGAGATTACGGCACTTCACTCCAAAGCTTACTTCCGGCTTGGTCGTATCTGCAACAAAGCCGAAAGTCCGACAGCGTGAAAACTCAACGACGGCAAACTCACCTGCAGTCGGTCGTCCTCAACCGCATGGCACGTACCTAGTGAGAGTGAGGCGAGCTTCCACAACGTGATTGTTTGCTGTATTGTCCTGCCAACGTTCCGGACGCCTGCCGAATACTGTGAGGCAGTCACTGAAACCGCGACATCAAGAGTGAGGAAGAACCCTGTTCAAGAGCCGCCCACAAGCGGTGAGCCAAAGGGTTGCCAGGCCGTAAGGCGTCAGCGCAACTCGTCGGCAAGGCGCACCGCGTGCGCTTGTTCGACTTGGCCGTTTACGCGAACGACGACGGAGCCCTCGCGCGGTCCCGCGATGCGATAGGCGGTGACTCGGCTGTCTTGCCAGGCAATGTCGACCTGGCAGCCTCCGCGAGCGCGAGGCCCCTTGACGTCGCCTTCACGCCAAGCGGAGAGCAGGGCCGGCAACAGGCGGATCAAGGGCGGCGCTTCGGAGCTTGTCCCTGGTTTAGTTGAAAAACATGGCGGTTCCCGCTGGGATCGATTTCACGCGGTCTTCTTGCGTTCGTCAACGGGGTGGGTCGAGCCATCAAGTTCTTGGACGAGTTGTGCGATCTGCGTGTGACCTTTGACGCGGCGGAGGCCCGCTTCGGCGCGCAGCAGTCCGGCAGCGCACCAGCGAAGTCGCAGGTCGTCGCCGCGCCAGCGTGTGACGCGCGCGGCGACTGTGCCCCGTCGCCACGCGACGAATCGCCGCCCGTGTCATCAACTGACGACCACCGACCCGGCACGCAGCAGCTTCAGCTCTTCTGAGGCGACCAACTTGTTGCGCCTTAGCGTCTTCTCCGGCAGCATCGCCGCGCTTGGTTCGCTTGTGAACCAGGCCTGCCTTGTGCGGATCGATCCTTTTCGCTTGAGGAGATTCTCGCCATGCTCGTAGAACTCGAAGCTGGCCGCTGCCGGGAATGCAGCGGCCAACTCGAAATCGAGGAGGTTGACGACGCCACGATGACCGTCGTTTGCCTTGACTGCTCAGACAGTCACTCCGTCAAGACCGACGCCTTTAACGTTCGAGGCATCCGCTATTGGCCAGCGATGATGGCCCAACAGGAAGACGGCGAGCAGCCGCACCTGCGATCCGGCCCGGCCGCCCCATCTTCGCTTCGAGATGGGGTGTGTGCACTGCTGGGAAACAACCCGCACATCGCGTAAACTGTTGCCGAGTCTGATTTTACCTTTTGCCTCCCCATCCGGTAAGGATTCCGGCCGCATGGCGAAGAAAGCTGCCTCCCCCAGAAACGGCAAGAAGAACGGCGCCAGCGCCAATCTCGGCTTCGAGGAAAAGCTGTGGGCCGCCGCCGATAAGCTCCGCGGGCACATGGACGCGGCGGAATACAAGCACGTCGTCTTGGGCCTCGTCTTTCTCAAGTACATCAGCGACGCCTTTCAAGAACTCCACGACAAGCTGGCGGCCGACAAGCACGCCGACGCCGAAGATCGCGACGAGTACACGGCCGAGAACGTCTTCTGGGTCCCCAAGGCGGCCCGCTGGACTTATCTCCAGGCGCAGGCCAAGCAGCCGACCATCGGCAAGCTCATCGACGACGCGATGACCGCTATCGAGAAAGACAACCCCTCGCTCAAGGGCGTGCTCGCCAAAGATTACGGTCGCGCGTCGCTCGACAAGCAGCGGCTTGGCGAATTGATCGACCTCATCGGCACGATTGGACTCGGCGACGCCGAGAGCCGCAGCAAAGACGTGCTGGGTCGTGTCTACGAGTATTTTCTGGGGAAGTTCGCCAACGCCGAGGGCAAAGGGGGCGGCGAGTTCTACACGCCGCAATCGGTGGTGAAGCTGCTGGTGGAAATGATCGAACCCTACAAGGGCCGCATCTACGACCCGTGCTGCGGCAGCGGCGGCATGTTCGTGCAGAGCGAGAAGTTCGTCCTCGCCCACGGCGGCCGCGTCGGCGACCTGTCGATCTACGGCCAAGAGTCGAACAACACGACGTGGCGACTCTGCAAAATGAATCTCGCCATTCGTGGCATCGACGGCAACATCGGTACGCAGAACGCCGACACGTTCCACAACGACCTGCACAAAGACCTCAAGGCCGACTACATCCTCGCCAACCCGCCGTTCAACGTCAGCGACTGGGGCGGCCAGCGACTCACCGAAGACGCCCGCTGGAAATTCGGCGCACCCCCCAGCGGCAACGCCAACTTCGCGTGGGTGCAGCACATGGTGCATCACCTCGCCCCCAGCGGCATCGCGGGATTCGTGCTCGCCAACGGTTCGATGAGCAGCAATCAGTCGGGAGAAGGGGACATCCGCCGGCAACTCATCGACGGGGACCTCGTCGATTGCATGATCGCGCTCCCCGGCCAACTCTTCTACACGACGCAGATTCCCGTCTGCTTGTGGTTTCTGGCCCGCAATAAGAAGAACGGGAAGTTCAGGGATCGTCGAATAGAAACGCTCTTCATCGACGCCCGCAAACTCGGCGTGCTCGTCGACCGCACGCACCGCGAGTTGACCGAGGAAGAAATCAACCGCGTCGCCCGCGCGTACCACGCCTGGCGCGGCGAGAAGGACGCCGGCAAGTACGAAGACGTGCCCGGCTTCTGCAAAAGCGCCACGACCGACGAGATCGCCAGCCACGGCCACGTGCTCACCCCCGGCCGCTACGTCGGCGCCGAGGCGGCCGAGGACGACGACGAACCGTTCGACGAAGCCATGCAGCGGCTCACCAACACGCTCGCCGCCCAGTTCGCCGAATCGGCCAAGCTCGAAAAGCGGATCGCCAAGAACCTCGCCAGTCTCGGCTTTACCCCGGAGAAGCTGTCATGACGAGCCGTCGATTAAATCCGGCCGTCGAAATCGTGCAAGTGATGCTTGTACCGGTTCGCAAACCAACTATCCGGGGTTTCCGGACAGTTGGCCCTCGCGCCATGCCAACTCTTCGGAATCTCCGAAGGGTTCGATCCCCGGAGGCCGTATGACCAAGAAGCGGCTTCCAGCGACGGCCAAGCACGACGCCCTGCCCATGGGGTTTGCCGCCCTGCTCGGCGACGTAAAACTCCGCATCCAGTCGGCCCAGACCCGGGCCATGACCGCCGTCAACGCCGAACTGGTTCGCCTCTATTGGGACATCGGTCGCCTTATCGACGAGCGCCAGCAGACCGAGGGCTGGGGCGCGTCGGTGATCCCCCGGCTGGCTGCCGAACTTTGCAACGAACTGCCCGAAGTGAAGGGCTTTTCTGCGCGGAACATCGGCCGCATGATCGCGTTTTTTCGGGAGTATCCCGATCCAGCCCTAATTTTGCCACAAGCTGTGGCAAAATTGCCGACCGGCCAGAAATTGCCGCAAGCTGTGGCAAAAACTGCCGGGGATTCGCTGCTTTGGGCCGTTCCGTGGGGGCACCATGCTTGGCTGCTGGAGAAGGTTAAGAACCCCGCCCACCGCCGCTGGTACATGGAGCAAACGCTCGCGGGCGGCTGGAGCCGCAACATTCTCACGCTGATGATCGACAGCCAGGCCCACGAGCGGGCCGGCAAGGCGGTCACCAACTTCGACCAGCTTCTCCCAGGTGCGCAATCCGACCTCGCCCAGCAGGCGCTCAAAGACCCGTACATCTTCGATTTTCTCACCCTCACCGAGCCGTTCCAAGAACGGGAACTCGAAACGGGTCTGCTCGCCCACTTGGAAAAATTCCTGCTGGAGCTGGGGCAGGGGTTCGCGTTCGTCGGCCGGCAGTACCGGCTCGACGTGGGCGAGGAAGACTACTACATCGACCTGCTGTTCTATCACCTGCGGCTACGGGCCTTCGTGGTAATCGACCTCAAGAAGGGGAGCTTCAAGCCGGAGTACGCCGGCAAGCTCAACTTCTACTGCAACGTCGTCAACGACCAACTTCGCCACGCCGACGACCAGCCGACCATCGTCCTCATTCTCTGCCAGTCGAAGGACAACGTGCTGGCCGAGTACGCCCTCTCCGGCATCGACAAGCCGATTGGCGTATCGAGCTACGAACTCACGCGGGCACTGCCGCCGGCCTTGCAGTCGGCCTTGCCGACTGTCGAGGAGATCGAGGCGGAGATTGGGGCAGTGGAGGCCACGGCGAAGAAGGTCCCTCAAAAGAAGGGGAAAAAGCCGACAAAGAAGAAGCCAGCCAAGGGCAAAAGCAAGAAGCGGAAGCCGCCACGTTCCGGGGCGAAGTCATGATCGGAACACACAAGATGCAAACCCTCGGTGAGCTTGTCGATGAGGGGAAGTTGCTCATTCAAACGGGGCCGTTTGGTTCACAGCTTCACAAGCACGACTACTGTCCGCTTGGCGTCCCCGTTGTTCCGACCGAGGCAATCGGACATCGCCGGCTTCGGACTGACGGCGTACCGCAGATCAAACTCGAAAAAGCAAATGAACTGGGACGACATCGCCTGAAACCTGGAGACATCCTCTTTGCCCGCCGCGGAGTTCAAGCAACCGGGTATTCTGCAATAGTCGAACCTCAGCATGAGGGCTGGATATGTGGCACTGGCGCAATACTACTCCGCATCCTTGATGGAGACATCGATCCTACCTACCTCTCATTCCGTTTGGCATGGGACGAGTCAATCGCATGGCTCAAACAGCATGCAGTTGGTGCTGTCATGCCGAATCTCAACGAGGGCATCCTGCGTCGCTTTCCGTTGGAGCTTCCGCCCCTCATCGAACAACGCCGCATAGCCGACATTCTTGGCTCGATCGACGACAAGATCGAGTTGAACCGGCGGATGAATGAGACGCTGGAGTCGCTGGCCCGGCGGTTGTTCAAGAGTTGGTTCGTCGACTTCGACCCCGTCCACGCCAAAGCCGCCGTCCGCCGCCAGCACCCCACCTGGGACAACCCCCGCGTCAGCCGCGAAGCCCTCCCCAACCTCGACCCCAAAATCGCCGAACTCTTTCCGGATGAGTTTGAGGAATCAACGCTGGGGCCGATCCCGAAGGGGTGGAGTGCTACGACAGTTCCCAATGCTATCGAGGTCAATCCTTCTCGTACTCTGCCGAAAGGTGTCGAGGCACCATGGCTTGAAATGGCGAATATGCCGACTCGTTCAGCCCGTGCTCTTGCATGGGAACGTCGACCGTTTGGCTCAGGGACGAAGTTCAAGAACGGCGATACGCTCGTCGCACGCATCACGCCTTGCTTGGAGAACGGCAAGACGGCCTACGTCGACTTCCTCAACGACGGAGAAATTGGGGCCGGGTCGACAGAATATATTGTTCTGTGCCCGAAAGACCCACTGCCGGCAGAGTTTGGGTATTTCCTCGCCCGCAACGACGACTTCCGGCAGCACCTCATTACGAACATGACGGGGACATCCGGACGGCAGCGAGTCCCGGCTAACTGCCTCAACACATACCCAGTTATCGTCCCGTCCAACGGAGTTGCCGACCGATTTGGCGCGTTTGCTTCGATGGCTCTTTCGCAAATGAAGCAGAACGATGAAGAGTCGCTAACACTGACGGCGGCACGAGATCGGCTGTTACCAGTGTTATTGAGCGGGCGCGCTGAACTCTATTTACTAAGGATACTTAAATGTCACACATAACGCGATTTGAGATCAAAGCACTACACGGCAGGAAGGATGTTGACCTTCACCTCAAGGATAACACACTCATTTTGGTCGGCGAGAACGGCGCTGGGAAAACTACGATCCTACACCTGTTGTATTACCTCCTTTCGGGCCAATGGCCATCGATCGCCAGATATCGGTTCTCCGAGTTGGCTATCACGATCGGAGGAACGCGGTATGTACTTAAGTACTCCGATTTCGCAAAGTCGTTGGATGGACTTGATCGCCGTCTCTCACGACGGTTACCTCCCCATGTAAGAAGAAGGTTTATTGCACTTGTGGAAGAAAAGGAAGGCCGCCTTGTCACTCCAGAGCTAGAACTACTCTGCCATCAATACGACATTCCACTGCAGTTTGTACTACATGAAATTGAAGAGCTGTCGCAAGCGACAGGAAAATCCGCTCCCATTCGCAAGATATTGGAGGGCATTCGCGATGCACTTACAGCCCAACTCCTGTACCTTCCCACCTATCGCCGCATCGAGCAAGAGCTACATCTCATCTTCAAAGGTATGGATGAAAGAGAGCTGCGCAATCGACGAGAAATGCTTTCAGCTAGACGAGGCGACAATACCTTTGTTGAATTGATTGAATTCGGCATGAAGGATGTTGAGCGCGCGATTTCGGAGACGCTTCAGCAACTAAATGCATTCGCGCGAGAACGGCTCAATAATCTGACGTTTGGGTATTTAGGCGATGTGGTAGAGAAGCAGTACTCTGAAGTGAAGCTCAAGAGTATCAAGGGCGCTCCCGACGAGACAGTGGTGCGCATCCTCGATCGCATTCAGGATCACATTCTATCGTCCGAAAACAAGCAGCACCTGCGCGAAATCATCGATGGTGTAAAGAAGGGTGAGGCGCAGACCGAGCACACTAAGGTCATCTGCCACTACTTTGCAAAACTTATGGAGTTTCACGCGGAGCTTGAGGCAAAGGAGGCTCGCATCGCTGCTTTCTGTCGTGTGTGCAACGAGTATTTAGTGGACAAAGACTTTCACTACGACACATCCAAATTCTCATTCTCTATCCTTCCGACATCAAGAGTTGCCGAGGACGTCAAGATCGAATTGCATCATCTGTCTTCGGGGGAGAAGCAAATCGTATCACTTCTTAGTCACTTATATTTATCTGGCACCGATGACTATTTCGTTCTAATCGACGAGCCGGAGCTATCACTGTCAGTGCCGTGGCAACGTCGTTTCCTTCTCGACATAAGAAACGGTGGTTACTGCTCAGGGCTGGTTGCAGTCACCCACTCACCCTTTATTTATGACAATGAGCTAAGGAAGTACGCGCATGGACTCGGAGAGTTCGTGACATGAAGGCCAAGGCAGCGACAGCGGCCATACCGATGACTGCGGTACATGCCGCAGCAATTTCGTCAAAGATCGCCAGCTACCATGAGTTCTTGGCTAGATTTTCCAAGACTCGCAAGGTGGTCTATGGCTTCGTAGAAGGTCGTGAAGACCCGGCCTTTTATCGGGGCTTTATAGAGCAGTTACTCCCAAGCTGCTGGGAAGTCGAGTTGTGGCCTGCTGGCAACAAAGACTCCGTTTTACGGATTCACAAGGATATCGACTGGCGGCGATTCCAGAAGGCACGGATTTGCTTTTTTGTGGATCGCGACTTGTCTGACCTTACGCGAGAGCGTACTCCGTCAGATCGCAATATCTACGTCACAGAGGGCTATTCGATTGAGATCGATGTCGTCAATCGCGCAACAGCACGTCGCGTCCTGACGGAATTGTGCGGCTTCGCTTCAACCATCCATAGCGACGTAGACACGCTATGCGATTTGTTTGAACAGCAATTCAACACGTTTCTGGATTCCCTTGTCTCCGTCATGGCATGGATTCTTGCTTGGCGCCGAAAAGGAGTGAGAGCAAACCTGTCAGATATTCGAATGCAGGACCTCTTTGAAATACAGGGAGGTATTCTGCGAGAGAATAGAATGCCGCGAGGTAAACGCGATGTAGTGCAATACATTCATGAACAATGCAAGGTGCCGCATGACTGTTCAATTGACACGCATCCCTTCGAGAC
Source organism: Pirellulales bacterium (assembly GCA_019636345.1). NCBI lineage: Bacteria > Pseudomonadati > Planctomycetota > Planctomycetia > Pirellulales > Pirellulales bacterium. Next base: position 298,873 of record JAHBXQ010000006.1, read on the forward strand.
CGAGCTGCGGAATGCGAACGCTTACAAGAGGCTTACACGCGGCAAGTACGTTCTGTGGTTTCTAGTCGAATTCTGTAACGCTGCAAATCGAGACGCTGTGTCCTTATGCGCGTCATTGACCTCACGTCCGCGAATGAATGTTACGTTTTCACAGAAGAATGGCATGGCGATTATAGGACCGCGCGCCAGAATCCCAGATGGTCTAAGACGATTTGTAGAATCGACGTACTGCGCGTACATTGCAAAGCAGAAGTAGCTTATGGCATTCACCGAATCCACCATTGAAGAAGCCGTACTGGAATGGGCCGAGGAACTCGGCTATGCCATTCTGCACGGCCCGGAGATCGCGCCGGACGAACCGGCCGCGGAGCGCGATTCGTTCGAGCAGGTGATTCTTGGTGATCGGCTGCGCGACGCTTTGGCCCGGATCAACCCCAGAGTGCCCGCCGAGGCGCTGGACGAGGCGTTTCGCCGCGTGTTGCGTACCGAGACGCCGAGCCTCATCGAGAACAACCGCCGGTTCCACAGACTGCTGGTCGATGGCGTCGATGTGGAGTATCAGGCCGATGGCCGCACCGTGCATGACAAGGTGTGGTTGGTCGACTTCGAGAAGCCGGCGAACAACGACTGGCTTGCGGTCAATCAGTACACCGTCATCGAGGACAAGCACAATCGTCGCCCCGACGTGGTGCTGTTCGTCAACGGCCTGCCGCTGGTGGTGATCGAGCTGAAGAACGCGGCCGACGAGAACGCAACGACTCAAAAAGCCTATGCCCAGTTGCAGACCTACATCGCGCAATTGCCGACGTTGATGACCTACAACGTCTGCCTGGTGGCCAGCGACGGCATCACGGCCCGCATTGGCTCGCTCACCGGCGGCTGGGATCGGTTCATGCCGTGGCGCACCGTGGACGGCAGCGACATCGCCCCCAAGGGGAAGCCGGAACTCGACGTGCTGGTGCGCGGCGTCTTCGAGCAGGGCCGGTTTCTCGATCTTGTGCGGCACTTCATCGTCTTCGAGGTGGACGGGCCGAACATCGCTAAGAAGATGGCCGGGTACCACCAGTTCCATGCCGTGAACAAGGCGGTCGATTGCACGCTTGCGGCCGTGTCGCCGCAAGGGGATCGCCGCGTCGGCGTCGTCTGGCACACGCAGGGGTCGGGCAAGAGCCTGACAATGGCGTTTTACGCCGGCAAGGTGATCCGGCACCAGGGGATGCAGAACCCGACCATCGTCGTGATTACCGACCGCAACGACCTGGACGAGCAACTGTTTGGCACCTTCGCCGGTTGCCACGAACTGCTGCGGCAGAAGCCCACGCAAGCCGACGACCGCGACGAGGTGAAGAAGCTGCTGGCCGTCGCGTCGGGGGGCGTGGTGTTTACGACGTTGCAAAAGTTCGCCCCTGACGATGATCCTGAGTTGGGGGCGAAGACGTACCCAGTGCTTTCCGACCGGCGGAATATCGTCGTCATCGCCGACGAGGCCCACCGCAGCCAGTACGGCCACTACGCCAAGGCGAAGAAGACCGGCGAGATCAGCTACGGGTTTACCAAGCACCTGCGCGACGCCCTGCCGAACGCCTCGTATCTGGGGTTCACCGGCACGCCGATTGAGCTTGGCGACAAGAACACGAAGGCCGTGTTTGGCGATTACATCGACGTGTACGACATCAGCCGGGCCGTCGAGGACGGGGCCACGGTCAAGATTTACTACGAAGGGCGGCTCGCGAAGCTGGAGTTGAACGCGGCCGAGCGGCCGAAGATCGACGAAGAGTTCGAGGACATCACCGAGGGGGAGGAGCAGACTGCCAAAGAGAAGCTCAAGACCAAGTGGGCCGCCCTCGAAAAACTCGTCGGCAGCGACAAGCGGATCAAGCTGGTTGCCCAGGACATCGTCGACCACTGGGCCGAGCGGCTCGCGGTGATGGACGGCAAGGCGATGATCGTTTGCATGAGTCGCCGAATCTGCGTCGAACTCTACAAGGAACTGGTTCGCCTGCGGCCCGACTGGCATAGCGACGCCGACGAAGAGGGGACGCTCAAGGTCGTGATGACCGGCTCGGCGAGCGACCCGACCGACTGGCAACAGCACATCCGCCCCAAGCGGGGCCGCGAGGCGCTGGCCAAGCGGTTCAAGAAGGCCGACGACCCGCTCAAGCTGGTGATCGTCCGCGATATGTGGCTCACGGGGTTCGATGCACCGTGCATGCACACGATGTACGTCGATAAGCCGATGAGCGGCCACAACCTGATGCAGGCCATCGCCCGCGTGAACCGGGTGTTTAAGAACAAGCCGGGCGGGCTGATCGTCGATTACTTGGGGCTGGCGGCCGAACTCAAAAAGGCGCTCGCCCAGTACACCAAGCAAGACCGCGACGACACGGGCATTCCCATCGACGAAGCGTTGGAGGTGCTCTTCGAGAAGTACGAGGTCGTCACCGGCCTGATGCACGGCTTCGATTATTCGGCGTTCTTCACCGGCACGGCGTCGGAGCGAGTCGGCGTCATCCCCGCCGCGATGGATTTTATTTTGCAGCAGGACGACGGCCAGAACCGCTTTGTGCAGGCCGTCACCGAGCTATCGAAGGCGTTCGCCCTCGTGGCGACGCACGACGAGGCCGTGAAGATTCGCGAGGAGGTGGCGTTCTTCCAGTGCCTGCGGGCACAGTTCGCCAAGCTCGGCGGCAGCGGCGGAGGCGGCCCGACGCCGGAAGACCTGGACGCCGCCGTGCGGCAAATTATTTCCCGCAGCGTCGCGTCGGACGAGGTGATCGACATCTTCGCCGCCGCCGGCATGGAGCGGCCCGATATTTCGATTCTGTCGGACGAGTTTCTCGCCGAAGTTCGCGACATGCCCCAGCGGAACTTGGCGCTGGAAGTGCTGCGGAAACTGTTGAGCGACGAGATTAAGGCCCGTTCCCGCAAGAACCTCGTGCAGTCGCGGTCGTTCGCCGAGATGCTCGAAAAGTCGATCAAGAAGTACCAGAATCGGTCAATTGACGCCGCCCAGGTGATCGCCGAACTCGTCGACTTGGCCAAGGACATGCGCGCCGCCCAGGACCGCGGCGAAGAGCTTGGTCTCACCGAAGACGAAATCGCGTTCTACGACGCGCTGGAGGTCAACGACAGCGCCGTGAAGGTGCTCGGCGACGACACGTTGCGTGACATTGCCCGCGAACTCGTCGAATCGGTTCGCCGCAATGTCACGATTGACTGGACCGTGAAGGAAAGCGTGCGAGCAAAACTCCGCGTGCTCGTAAAACGCATCCTCAAGAAGTATGGCTACCCGCCCGACAAGCAGGCCCAGGCGACCGAGACGGTGCTGAAGCAGGCGGAGTTACTTTGTGCGGACTGGGCTGCGTAACACTTGTCGTGACGACCTCGCAGACCACCATGCAGATCGCGCCCAAATCGTTCACCAACAGCGAGGATGAACCCTTTTCGAATGCCACTTACTGGCCTTCCGAGCCCACGCCGTAGGCGACACGACTCCGTCATTCCTCCCCGTGGGTTGAACGGTTGCTGCTGAAGTCAGCTTCAAAGAGTTCTCGCTTTAGGGACAACGGAAGATGTTGTCGTAGCCAACCGCCGTCGACCGCAATTGTCGTCCCGGTAATGTAAGACGAACCTTCGCCGGCCAGAAACAACAGGACGCTAGCGATTTCCTCCACTCGGCCCCACCGCTGCAACATGATCATATCTTCGCTGAACTCGCGAATGGCGTCGGGTTGGTCATCTTGACGGAGGTCGCGGCTTAAGTCGGTGTCAATAGCCCCGGACTGTATCGTCACGACCCGGATGCCAGCGGGACCGTAGAGCGCGGCCAGTTCGTAAGTCAGCGATTCGAGGGCTCCTTTGCAAGCGACGTATGCGGGCGAAATGCCCACCGCCTGCTGCGACATGATACTGCCGACATTGAGGATGACTCCGCGGCAGCGGCGTTCCATATCGGCCGCTGCCCAACGAGAGAGAAAAGCCGGCGCAGTCAAGCAGATCCGCAGGGTACGCTCCCAGTCGTCCAGAGAGGTTCGCCGCAGCGAGCCCAGCGAGCGCCAGGCTGCATTGTTCACCAGCACGTCAATCCGCCCGAATTGTTCGATCGTTTTCGGAACGACAGTTTCCAAGAAGGAGAAGTCGCTCAAGTCGCCGGCGAGTACAAATGGGGGAGACGGCAGTCGGGCTCCTGCTTCAGCAAGCGCGGACGCGTCGGTCGCCACGGTCGCCAAGCGATATCCTGCTGCCGAAAAGGCCTGAGCGGCTGCCAAGCCAATGCCGCGAGATGCACCGGTAATTAGAACGACTGGCGATTCCGTAGTTGTCATAGCTGCTCCGCGACTGGCGCCGAAAGAAAACTGACCACGACGGCCACACCCTCGTCAGCCGTCACGGGCGTCGGCCGATGAATACAGACAACGCGTCCATCCTGCTGGGAACGAATCTCGATCGATTGATCTGTTTGCGTCTTGATCACTCCCAAGAGTTGGCCTCTCGTCACTTGATCTCCAGGCTGTACGACAGCGGAAAAGCGGCCGACTACAGGGGCCGGATGAGCGGCTTGGAGATGCCCGGCGCCGGCCCGGGCGTCTTCTGCGAAATAACGCACTTGGCATGTCGCTTCCGGCAGACGACTCATATCAAGTGCTGCGATGACGTGCAGGCAACCGTCCACGAGGCGTTCCACGCCGACCCGATCGACTGCCCTCCCTCCGCGGTATTCTACGTAAATCGCCGGTTTATTTGCGTCGCGCGCCGCCGAGAGCGATCGCCCGGACACGTTAGCGTCGGTTCCCCAAACGACGGGTAGATTGAAGGCCCGTGCCATTCTACGCTGTTCGGCTAAGACCAGCGGGTCGGAATGCAGCAGATAGCCTGCCAGAGGCCAGAGATCGTATTTCGCGCCGCCTGTATGCAGGTCGATCAAGCAGTCGGCGGATTGGATCAGTTTTGTCAGTTCCCAGGCAATTCGCTCGGTCAGACTGCCGTGTGAACGACCGGGAAATGTTCTGGCTAGGTCGAGTCCATCGCTGCCGCAGCGTTGCTTGAGGCGACAAGCGGACGGATTGGCAATCGGTACGAGAGTCACGCTGCCCGCAAGCGGCGGACTGCGGCGAAGGCGTCGTGCGAGGCGCCGGACGGCGAGGATCGGTTCAAGTTCGTCGCCATGTACGCCCGCCATGATGAGAAGACGAGGTCCGCTGACAGGGCCTGAGATTGTCGTCCTTTCGACTTCCATCGCACTCACCTTTCCTCATCGCGAGGAAGGGGGGCGTGTTCAGCATTCGTGGAGAAGTCGTCGTTCCAGCGGCTTAGATCCTCCCAGGGATAGAGCGGTCGTCGCCGACGATGATACTCAAGACGCGTGAAGTCGGCTGCTGTTGATCCCGGCGTATCAACTCGAATCATCTGCGAGCAAACTTCGCGATAGGCGGCCGTAGGTGCATGGACTCCCTTGGCGACCAGAATACGAAACAAACTGGGGTCAAGCCCGCAACTGGTGATTTGAGAAAGGCTGTAAGGCGGCATGCGTCGAGACGTGACGATCAGCGTCAACACCGACCCGTCGGTGACGACAGCCGTCGCCCCTTGATCGAACTCCGTGAAACCGCCGTGTCGCGGTTTCGCTTCGGCGAACCGCCCGGAGGTTAGGTTCTTCACTGTCCAAGTCCCGCATAACGGCAGCCCGGCGGACTTCCAGTGCTTGCCGCCGACGGCAGCTGTGACCTGTGCGCCAATTCCTGCTTGTTGTGCAATTGCGACGAAGTCTGCATCGCAGAGACAGACGAGGCTGGGCCCGATGGCAGCGTGGCGAATTGCATGAGCTAACTCCGTGGCATCAGCCGGCCCGCCTCCCCCGATGTTGTCCCCCATGTCCAGCAGGCAGATAGGCCCGGAAGCAACAGCAGCCTTCTCGATGGCCGTTGCGATGGACATCGACTGACGTTGGAATTGCTGCCGGTGCAGCCAAGCGTGATCGGCCAGTTCGTTCGCCAATCGCTTTGCAAGGTTTGGGGCGTTGTCTGTGACCACGATTGTCGACGCACCGAGTTCGGGAACGTCAGCGTAGGGAAAACCAAGCAGCGCGTTGGCCGCCAGGACGTCGTCGCGATAGCGGGCGTCTTCGGCTTGCGCAAACCACTCTCGACAGGGCGATTCTGCCGTGTGCTGTGCCTCGATTGCTATGACTAGAGGGAGAAACGCTGCGGCTAGACACGGCCGCACCTCGCCTTGGAGCGTCCGAGCCATCAACGAAGCCGCCTCGATGCCGCAATCGCGCTGATCGAGATGAGGGTTCGTCCGATAGGCGACCAACGCGGTGCAGGCCGCCGTCATGGCAGGCGATAAATTGGCATGGGGATCCAGCGTGGCAATCAACGGAGCATCAGGCCCCAATGCTTGCCGCACTGCCGACAGCCAATCGCCGTCCACGTCGAGAACGTTCTCACTGACCGTCGCACCGTGAGCCGCAGCCAATATGCCGTCTAAAGGACCGGCGGCGGCGAGCGTTCCGATTAGTTCTCGCCGCAGAGTTCCATAGTCTGCTGCACAAAGTGGTCCCCAGGGGACCGCTCGAGCCGCGAAGAGTGGCACGGCTTCGACGCCAGCTTCCTGGAGTCCGGCGAAGAATCCGCCGACTTCGTGGTGGGCGTCTCGGAATCGCTCGCGAATCGCTTCTCCGTGCAACAACACGTCGGCAGCGAAATCCCGGCGCGTGGTCACTCCGGGAGCGAACGTGTTCGTTTCTTGCAGAAGCGCTACGATTCCGACCCGCATGCAATCCTCGACAACTCCGGCAGCGGGCCGTCGAACCTCGAACTGCCGCGTTTCGTTTCCCAGATGAACGTATCAGGTAGCTCAGTGTTTGTTCATTGGGTAAAATAACAGTCGAAAGCCAATTTCGCAACGACCTTTCACGATGGTTGTGTCCGATGGATGCCCGCGACGTTCCCAATTCCGTACAGCTGTTTGCCGCGGCACAGAAAGTCCTGGCCACAGGCGTGTCCAGCGGGATGCGCAGAAAAGCGACGCCGTTGCCGCTGTACTTCGACCGAGCCGACGGGCCTTATTTTTTCGATGTCGACGGGCGGCGGTTGCTGGACTACACGCTCGCCTGGGGGCCTTTGATACTTGGCAGCAATCACGCGGGAATCAATGCGGCAATCGTCGAGCAATTGTCGCGAAGCTATACATTCGGAGCGCAGCATGAGCTCGAGCTCCGACTCGCGAGCCTCATCACGACCATCGTTCCTGGCGTTGAGCAGGTAATTTTCTCAAATACCGGCAGCGAGGCCGTACAAGCAGCCATCCGAATCGCCCGAGCCATTACTGGGCGAGACAAAATCGTCAAGTTCGAAGGCCACTATCACGGTTGGATGAACAACGTGCTGGTCAGCTATCACCCCGCGACCGGCGGTTCTTGCGAAACCCAGCCGACTTGCGGGGGTCAGCCCAGGTCCGAGTACGGGCAGACTCTCGTTCTACCTTGGAACGACGTCGCTGCGTTGCGCGAGTTGTTAGTCGACCGAGGCCAAGAGATTGCTTGCGTCTTGACCGAGCCGCTGCTGGCCAACAGCGGCTGTTGCGAGCCGAAGTCAGGCTTTCTTCAATCCGTCATTGATCTCTGCCGCGAACACGGCGCTGTGTCTGTGTTCGACGAAGTGATCACGGGGTTCCGCGTGGCGCTGGGGGGCGCACGGGAACTCTATCAGCTTGAACCGGATCTGTCGGTCTATGGAAAGGCGATCGCCGGCGGCTTTTCGCTCTCGGCCGTCGGGGGGCGAGCGAACATGTTCGACGTTCTTCGCGACGGACGCACGATTCACGCCGGCACCTACAATGGCAATTCCATCTGCTTGGCGGCCGCCTATGCCACACTCCAAGCACTGGCGGAACCCGGTGTGTTTGAGGGGATGAAGCGGCATGGCAGAGAACTTCGCAATGCGATCGAGAACGGAGGCGTTCGGAACGGGCTACCGCTCGCATTGTCCGGCGTGGAAACGGTATTCAGCCTGCATTGGGGACTTGAGACGGGACCGCGAGACTATCGGGACACGCTGCGAGCCAGCTTGTCGCTTCGCGACCGCTTTCAGATGGCAATGCTCGATCGAGGAGTCTTGTTGCTTCCCGACGGTCGCTGGTATGTCGGCGCCAGCCACGACGACGAGGCGTTAACGCTCGCGAAAGAGGCGATCGACGTGAGCATGCAAGTCCTCTTGTCGTAAGACTCAGGATTTGCGCTACAAGTACTCAACGCTGGTGCAAGGCCGATTGACGACGCGATCGACTCCGATCCGACAATCCCGCGAACTTCGCCGAGTACGAGCGTCGCGGCAGGCCTTACGAGAACGCTTACAACGCACTCTTAGCTGTAACAACAAAGGCTCAGCGACATGGACCACTCCGTTTGGGAACTGCCTGCCTCGCAAATCAGAGCCGGGGAAGTCAACTTCTCATTGACTGCCAAGGATGTTCCAGGAACCCCTTCAAGCTGGTCGATCGTCGGTCGAGTACTGACCGCGGGGGTGTCGGCTGGCGTCGAGGTTATCGAGATTAATAACGGAGCAACGACTCTCATCGTGATTCCCACGCGCGGCATGGGACTTTGGAGGGCTGAAAGGGAGGGAGAAACATTGGGCTGGAAGGCCCCCGTCCAAGGACCAGTTCATCCTCAGTTTGTTTCGCTGATGGAACCAAGCGGGGTTGGTTGGCTGGACGGATTCGACGAACTGATGGTGCGGTGCGGACTTGAAAGCAACGGTTCGGCAGTTTTTGACGGACAGGGACGACTGCTGTTTCCCCTTCACGGGCGAATCGCGAACAAGCCGGCTCACAGTCTGCAGGCATCGATTGATGCGACGAAAGGCACAATCAATTTGCGCGGAGTCGTTGATGAAAGTCGCCTGCAATCTCAGAAGCTGCGCCTGATGACGACGCTCACCACGGCGTTCGGCAGTTCGTCTTGGAAATGGCACGACGAGGTGACGAATCTCGGCGGCTCGACCGCAACGATGCAGATGCTCTATCACATCAATGTCGGCGAGCCGATATTGGCTCCCGGAGCTCGCCTCGTAGCGCCTGTAACAAGTGTCTCGCCTCACGACGATTATCCTGTCGACGCTGAGTTGCGAGATTACCGTGCGTATCCTGGCGTGGAAGCAAACTCAATCCCGCAATCGTTCTTTTTTGAGCTCCGGGCGGATCACGCGGGCGCTACCGAGGTTGTTCTCATCCAGCCCGCAGGCGAACGGGGGCTAGCAGTTCGTTTTAACAAGCAGCATCTACCTTGGCTCACCGTTTGGCGGAGCAACGCTTCGCCTGGCGACGGATACGTCACCAGCATCGAGCCGGGGACGAACTTTCCTAATCCGCGGCCGTTTGAGGAACGGCAAGGAAGAGTCGTTCGCTTGGATCCGGCAAGCTCATGGAGCGCCGAGGTAGAAATGGATTGGCTCACAGACGCTCCGGCCGTAGCGGCGGCCGAACTTCGAGTCGCCGCACTGCAGGGCTCTATGCTTCCGGACATCCAGGATCACCCTGTAGTCGGCTGGTCTGCGAAAGCCCGCGCCGAGCGTCCTGATTAAATTCTTTACCGCCGGCGATCCCTCCGCGCGACAGCTCCCCCGCCCATCATGATCGCAACAGCGAGCATCGCGCATGCCGTGGGCTCCGGAGCTGCAGCACTAGGAGAGCTTGGGCTCGTGCCGATAGTCAGCTTACGCTGCCATACAAGGAAGTCGCTCCCGTCGACTTTGCTGTCGCCGTTCGCGTCGCCGTAAGAGAAGTCTGCATCTGCCGACATTCCGAATCCTTGGTTCCAGACTGCCAAGTCAGCGGCGTCAACGCTGCCGTCGCCATTGAAGTCGCCCGGCTCGCCCTCAAATCGATTGCTCACAACCGCACCGAAATCCGAACCGATGCGCAGCTCGTCAAGCACCCAGGTGGCGCCTGATCCGCCGGAGATGAGGATTCGATCGAGCAACTCGCTGGAATTGAAGCCCAGCGAACTTGCCAGCGTCCAGTTCATCCCAGCTTCGGTCGCCGGCGCTTCAGTCCCGGACGGCAATGCAGCCAAGTACAGCCGATCGTTGCTTCCCGGGCCGGCGCCCGCTTCCGCGGCAATTTTAGCGATGAGGTAGTAGGAGATTCCCTTGGCGAAGACATTGGCTCCCGTGGCCGACTGGTTGCCGAGAAAACTGACGAATAGGCTTTCGTTGCCTTGCACGCCGAACTCGACGACTTGGCTCTCCCCTGCCTGCAATGCGACGCGGAAAGCTTCGTTAGGGCCTTCGTTGTCGATCAACAAATTATCCTGTCGGATCAACATCGAGAGATAATAGGTCTGGTCCAGCCCCAGATCGAGCGGCGTATCAAACTCTCGCGACATGCTGCCGCCGACGTTGAACAGTAAGACCGCACGGCGCTGTCCTTCCGTAATAAACGGAAATCCTGCGTACTGCAAATCGCTGGCCTCGATCAAAGCGTTGGAGGTGCCCGTCAGTTCGCCGGTGCGCTTCCACCCCCCCCGAAAGCCAATGCCGCCGTCTTTGATCCCTAGCAACGTCGCCGATTGATACCGAAATCCTTCGTACGCTAACAGACCGCTGGGAGGCTCGATAAACTCGATGTTGAACGACGTGAAGGTGATGCTGCGGGCCTGATTCGTCTCAAACAACACTCCGGTCATATCATTTGCGAGCAGCGTCATATCCGAATAGCCGGAGTAGCCGTCGTACAGAAGCCTCTCGCGCCAATAGGAGTTTCCTTCGTCGTAGCTGGTACGCACCACAAGGTTGTTGCGGTCCGGACCGCGGGGCCCGGTCCACATTATTCGATTGTGGTCGTCGCCCTCCGACTCAAGGGAGTACCGCTGAAGTGCAGCGTGAACTGATACGGCTGTCTGCCCGGGAATGAAGGCGCCCCAAGTTTCACCCCCGTCGGTGCTGATGAAGTTGCTCCGCGGGACTTCGCCGGAGTTGTTCGAGCGGGCGTCCATGCGGATCGATCCGTCGGCAAGTTCAACAATGCTGTCCTCGCCCGAGAGGTTGCCACCGGGAGTCAAATCGCCGCGTTGCCAAGTCATGCCTTGATCGTCGGAGTAGACGGCGTAAGAACGCCAACCGTTGACCCACCGCGCCGAGGGGACTATGAGACGCCCGTCACGAGCCTGGATGCCGCTGCCCGGACCGAAGGCGACGACGTTCCAATTGTCGTAGTCCTTGGCTCCCGCCGTAATGTCGATCGCGTCCGACCATGTCGCTCCGCTATCGTCGCTGTAGCGAGCCCATGCCGTATTGTTCGTCGTGCCGGGGAGCGAGTCGACCGTGCCGAGGTCGCCCTCGTATCGGTTGTACAGCACCCAGACGCGCCCGTTAGTTTCGTCGACCAGCGTCGCCGGGTTTGCCACCTTCTCGCCGAACGCCCGCGGACTCTCGATCACCTGGAGCGCAGACCATGTGGCTCCATGATCGTAGCTGCGCTTCATGACCAGATCGGTGTCGCCGCCAAAGCCTGGTTCCTCTCCAGTTCGCCCCTCGACTAGGGCGATCAACGTTCCATCGAGGGCTGTTGCCAATGTCGGCACGCGGTAGTTGGCATAGCCCACGCCGCCGACGAAGACGTCGACCGCCCGGGTCTGTCTGGGCTGTTGCGTATGTCCGGGCTGCGGCAAGACTTGGCTCGGACTGTTGGCGTTCCACACGTGTACGGAGTGCCACTCGCCGGCGACGTCGGCGCCGCCGGTCGTCCCGTCGCCAAACCCGATTCGATCTTGAAAGACTTGGAAACCCGTCAAGGAACGGGCAATGCTTGCGTCGGGGACGCTCGATACGGCTTGGCCATCGAGGAAAAAGTCAAACCAACTCGACGAACCGTTCCCGCGGTGACCTATGAAAATCGTATGCGGCGTCGACCAGTCGATTCCCGTAATGGCCGGAGTGAAACTGCCTCGGCCGTAGGCGATTTCGCCGTTGCCGACTCCGCTGACAGCCGCCTGGCCGAAAAGATCGACGTGAACGTTGTAGTTGTAGAGATTGTCGCTCCAAGTGAGATACAAATTGGGCCAAGCGCTGCTCGAAAAGGCAATATCCGAGAGCGGCTTCACTCGAAACTCGATTCCGTAGGCTCCTCCGCCGTGCGTGAAGGTTCCGGCAGGCAACAATGGCGAATAGTATTCGCCGTATTGCTCCCCTGGGACCATTCGCTGGTCCTGAAGCAGATAACTGCCATTGTTGGTCATGGCAGACCCCGAGAGCGTCCAGCCGAAGTCGGTCGGCGTGACCCCGACCCCCGCCGAGGCGGCGTTGAACGCCAGGAGAGGGGTTGCCGCTCGCGCCGGCGCGGCTGAGATCACCGCCCAGAGGGCTAATCGCCCCCCGAGATCTAAGGCTGCGCTGCCGAGAGCGAAATTGTGTGTACGACGAGCCATGACGAGGGCTAACACCGGGTGCAATTAGTCGTCAGAGAAGGCCTGATCCGAGTCAGCGGCGCCGCCCCGCCCCTCTCCCCGCCGACTCGAGACCAGGCCAGACTGATGCCGTAAATCGGAGTCCGCCTGTCGCGGAATGCGATCAACGACGAAATTCTAGGCGCGACGAAGAGCTGGACGGCGAATGCGATTGCGGATTCGCGCCATCACAACGATCACGCCTGATATGCTGATCCAAGAAGAAGGTTCGGGAACAGAGCTAATTGCCGCAACGATCGGAGCACTTCCAAACTGAGTCCTCCAGACGTCAAGGTCGTCCCCATCCACCATGCCGTCGTTATTCGCATCGCCGGTGGCGACGGACACCCCCGCGTCATTGCGTCCGAAATTGCGCTGCCAGATCATGAAATCGGAGCCGTCAACGCCCTCGTCTCCGTTGAAGTTCGCGGTCGCGCCTGCAATCAGAGCCGGGTTGCTGACATCCCAGACCCGGACAAAGTACCACTCGGCGCGAACGTTGATGCTGGCGGTTGTTCCGTCGCCAAATCCGATCGAATCCTGAAACAGCTCGAATCCTGAAAGCGAACGCGCGATGCTGCCGTCGATTCGCGTCGATTGGATTACCCCGTCGATATAAAAATCGAACACGCTGGTCGTGCCGTCCCCGCGGTGTCCGATGAAGATCGTATGGGGCGTCGACCAATCAATATTCGAGATGGCGGGCGTGAAACTGCCGCGCCCGTAAACAATATCGCCGTTCGGCTCAGGTGCGGAGCCGTCGTTGCCGTCGCGATCGATTGAGATGTTGTAATTATAGACGTTGTCGCTCCACGTGAGATACAGATTCGCCCAAGCGGGGTTCAAGAACGGCAGGTCGTCGACTGGCCGAACGCGGAACTCGATTCCGTAGTCGGCCCCGGCGTGCGTGAACGTGCCCGGGGCGAGGAACGGCGAGTAATACTCCCCGTAGTTGAAATCGACGTCGGCGTCATGGTCCTGGTAAAGGAACTGGCCGGTGTTCACCATGGGAGCTCCCGACCTCGCCCAATTCGGATCGAAATCCGTCGGCGTCACGCCCGCTCCGGCGATCGAGGCGTCAAACTCCAGCAGTTTCGTCGCTGCCGAACAGGGGGCAGCGGTCGGAACGCACGCGAGCAGTAGACAGAAGGCGGATTGAACTTGCTTGATCATGGAACAACACTCCCCAAGCGGCATGGCGTGATTCAAACTGACGCAAAGTCAACCTTGACTCGTCGTCACTGCGGAGTCAGCTGCGAGGCGGCGGCAGCTCCTGGCCAAAGACCAAGATCCTCAAGAAAATCCGAGCGATAGATCCATAGGCCGTCCGCGCCGCCGGCCAACTGAGCTTTTCCGGCCGCGATCATTTGTTCATTCGTCGTAAGAAAGCGATTGAACGGCGCCAGTGATGATCGCAGCATGACTTTGTCGCCCGCCAATTGCCGAGCCTGGCTCACCTTGGCAGGCATCTCTTCAATTGTGTCGTTGTATGTCGCCAAGAAATAGTCGTCGATTAAGCCGGCGCGAGCCCACCCTGGGCAATCGCGTCCGCACATGCGTCTTTCCCGCTCGGGATCGGTGTCTCCGAATCCGCCTACGCGAATGTGCTTCCCGCTGCGCATCACGGCAGCGCGGAACTCGCCCACAAAGGTGGTCACCGAGGCGCTGCGCATGTCGTTGAACAGCATCCACTCCGGCGAATCGATCGGCACTTCGCGAGGATCGAATCCGTAAATCGCCAAGCAGGCCTGAATCAACGGCGGATCGTAGCCGTAGAAACCGTAAGCCGTTTTTGGTTGAGCCGTGGTCTCGGGGTAGCGGCAATAATCGAGCATCACGCCGTCGACGGCGTAGCCCTCGACCAGATCCATCAGCAGCCGGACCTTCGCCGCTCGAGCTTCGGGATAGGCGAGCGATACGGAACGCGTCGTCGTTTCCGAAGAGGCGCGGCCCTCGCGATCGCGAGTTTCCCACTCTGGATTCTGCTCGAGCAGCTTTCCGGCAGGACCGACTGCGACGGACGGATAGACCGCAATCCCCACGGCATGAGCGCGTTCGATCATCGAAGCGAGCGAATCGTAGCCTTCGTCGAGCCCCCTTTTGTAGACCGCGCCTAGCGACTCGCGGTCAGTCTTCCAATACACCGTACTCCCCCCGGAGAGCGAAGGGAAAAGAGCACGCACGCCGAATTCCCGACACTTCGCGATAAAGGCGGTCGTTTCCGCTTCGGTCTCGAACGTGGCGCAGTAGAGTCCGAATCCCAACGCCGCCTCGTCCATGGCCCCGGCCGCCAGCGCGGCGCGGGGCATGGTGAACGTCAAGCCAAACAAGGCGATCATCGCAAACAAGAAGCAAGGCTGCTTCATAGAACTCTCCTCGCATTCTGCCGCCATGATTTCCTTGCCGACCACATTACGATCGCACCTGACGGTTTCTCCGCCGAGCGAAAAGACCTCCCGCCGTTGCCGCAACTGCCGCGAAGCCAAGCGAGGAGGCCTCGGGAACGGCCGCGGCAGCAGGATTGTTGACATCCCACACGCGGACGAAATACCACTCGCCCGCGACGTCCTGGTTGCCCGTGGTCCCGTCGCCGAAATCGACCGCGTCGCGAGCAAAGCTGCCGGTTCTCGCGATGCTGCCGTCGGTGATAGTCGACTGGAGGACGCCGTCGAGGTAGAAGTCAAACACGCTGGTTCCTCCGCTGCCGCGATGCCCGATGAAAATCGTGTGAGGCGAAGACCAGTCGATACCCGTGATGGCGGGACTAAAACTGTTGCGTCCGTAAACGATGTCTCCCGTGCCGCTCGTGGCGGCGTTGCCGAACTTGTCGACCGTGATGTTGTAGTTGAATTGATCGTCGCTCCAGGTCAGATACATCTCCGGCCAAGCGGCGCCGACGAAGTTGACGTCCGTGAGGGGGCGGACCCGAAATTCGATCCCGTAGGGCGCTCCGCCGCGACTGAACGTCCCGGCAGGCAGAGTCGGCGAGAGATACTCGCCCGATTGCTCCCCGGGAACGCCCGTGTTGTCCTGGAGCAAATACACTCCGTTGTTGACCATCGGCGTCCCAAAGCGGGTCCAACCCTGATCGCTGGGAGTCACGCCGGCCCCAGCTGTGGCGGCATTGAATTCTAACAACAGCGTTGCCGCCGCTTGCGGCATCTGTAGTGTCGCTGCGCACCACGCGACAGCAAAAATGGGCAGAACTTTCGACATTAGCGTTCTCCAGGTTGCGACCACTCGCGATGGTGAATGGCCAAGTGAAACCGCCTGACTACGAGCCTCTCGCCCTGCTGTTCCGTGTCGTCCTTGTCAATTGCTCACTTTGGATCAACGCCGATCACGGACTCGACGCCGCCCGACAGGCTGCGGTTCGGGTTCACCCCCGGTCGCTGCCTCCCCGTCGGTATTCCCAGGGTTGTCGTCGCAACCGGTTTTGTCAAGCAATAAACAAACCCTCGCCCCGATTTCTCAAAACTGCCGCGAGTCGTGGTCCTCGAATCTCAGAACGGATTCGGTTCTCACAATCAACCTGTGCAAGGGGCTCATCCAGCGGAGTGCTCTAGGTGACAGCGACGCCACCCCGCACGCAGGATTGTCCCGGCTTGAAAAACCTCGCCGAGGTATCGTTACGTCTTGAATAAACATAGCCCAGGCGGTAGGATACGCACTTATGCACTGCTTCTTGCCTCAGCGCTGCAAAGAATTCGCCCTGTTTTCAGCCGTCGTTGTCTCGGCGTTCGCTGCCGGGTGCGGCCGATCTGCCGGAGAGGGTCGCATTCTCGTCGCAGGCCATGTGCACTTTGACGGGCAACCGGTGGCGGTCGGTCAGATAAGATTCATTCCTGCCGAGGGCACCAGCGGCCCCATCACGGTCACGGCCATCAAGAACGGTCGCTATACGACCCAAGCCTCGTCTGGAGTCCCGCACGGCACGCACCGGGTCGAGATTACGGCGTACGATGCCGAGGAGTACGCGAACGCCCCGCGCGGTCCAGGCAACCCGCCCGTCCGTCAACTGCTGCCCGACAAATTTAACCGCCAATCTACGTTGACGGCCACCTTCGAGGCAGGTTCCGCCAGCGCCGTGCAGGACTTTGACCTAACGCCCTGAGAAGTAGAGGCCCGAAGCATGCCACGCCCTGATTCGCTCAGTCTCGATCGAAACACAATTCGCGGATTGGCGAGGCGAACGCATGGTCTGAGTTCAAGATCAGCGGCGACGCGCGTGCAAGGCCACAGACGCACGAAGCTGTCTCGCCGTTTCGTAACTTATCCGTGCCCGCAAGCGACGCCGGCCCCGACGTCGAGATCTTCCCGGTTCGCTCGGCCCCTACATGGTTTCACGCTGGTCGAGTTGTTGGTCGTGATTGCGATCATCGGCGTGCTTGTTGCGCTCTTGCTCCCCGCCGTCCAAGCGGCCCGCGAAGCGGCACGACGCACAACATGCGCAAACAACGCCCGACAGATCGGGATCGCGTTTCAGAATTACCATGCGGCGCTTCGACGCTTTCCTACGGGCATTGAGATGTGGGGGGCGGGCTCCCGAGGCCGCGCGAGTTGCGGAGCGCCCGAGGGAGATTCCGATCGCTATTACGGCTGGGGCTGGGGAGTCTATGTCATTCCCTACATGGAAGCTTCCAACGTTTACAGTCGCTTTGACTTTCAGAAACGGTCCGGCGCCTCTTACGCGGAAGGTCCGAACTTCGCGGCGGGCGCGGAATTCATTCCCGCCTACGCCTGCCCTTCCGATCCGCTCGGCCAGGAGTTGGTGTTCTGCTGCAGCACGCTTCAGAACGGCAGCGCACCGGACGAGGATCTCGCCAAAACAAACTGGGCGGGCGTTGCGGACAGTCTCGATTGGAGTTGCGACGGCACTTGGCCCAGCGCGAGCGCCAATGGCGTTCTCTACCAACGCTCCAAGACGGCCGTCAAGGACATCGTGGATGGCACGAGTCACACGCTGCTGGTCGGAGAGACGATCGGCTCAGGCCCAAATAACGCGTTCTTTTGGGTGACTTGGAACGTGCTCCACACGGCGAATGGCATCAATCTGCCGCTGCGCGAGCCGCCGCTGCATCCCTGGGTGGTCTCCCAAAACGGATTTGCCAGCCTGCACCCCTCCGGCTGTCATTTCACGTTGGCCGATTCCAGCGTGCAATTCATCAACGAGTCGATCGATCAACGGGTGCTCGCCGCATTGACGACGCGGGACGGCGGCGAAGTCATAGGCGATGTTCGTTAGATTGTGCGGGTTCGCGCGTGGCCCTCATGCTCCTGCAGATTGCGGCGGCGTCTCGTACTCTTCCACCCATCGCATCTCGTTCATGATGTCCTCGCCGCCCGTTCGCGAAGTCGCCCTGGCATTTCTTGCGCATCCTGATGATGCGGAGATCCTGTGTGCCGGGACATTGATTCGACTTGCCGACGCTGGCTGGGAGATCCATCTCGCAACGGCGACGGCGGGCGATTGCGGATCCACTACGCTGGCCCCGGATGTCATCGCCTCGATCCGCCGCGGCGAGAGCGAAGCCGCTGCTCGACAGATTGGCGCCCGCTACCACTGCCTGGAAGAGCGAGACGTGCAAGTGGTCGCAGACAAACCGACCCTTCGCAAGGCGATCGATCTGTTCCGTCAAATTGCTCCTTCGATCGTGTTCACGCATCCGCGCCGCGACTACATGTTGGACCACGAGCAGGTCCACTTGCTTGCTCGAGCCGCAAGCTTCAGCTTTCCGATTCCCAATGCATCGACGATTCCTGTGCAGGCCGGGTCGATCGTGCCGTGGCTGTACTATTGCGATCCGTTGGATGGTTACGACCCTTACACGGGCGAACCGGCTCCCGCGACCACGAGCGTCAATATCGCCGAAGTGCTGCAACGGAAAACCGAGATGCTTGCTTGTCATGCTTCTCAACGAGAGTGGCTGCGCGCCCATCACGGAATTGACGAGTACGTTCTCGCCATGACAAGGCACGTAGCGCGGCGGGGACGTGAACGAGGGGTTCCCTACGCGGAAGCATTCGCCCAGCACCGCGGTCATGCCTATCCGCAGACTGATCTTTTGTTCGAACTGTTCGGGGAGGCGTAGGCGATGGGACGTCCGCTTAGCAAAGTCGCTCCGGACTGGTGGGACTACACGACGCTTGACTCGGAACTGCTGCGCGACGCGGCGAACCTTTCCGCGACGGACCTCGCGGAACTGTCGCGAGACGGCTTTCATGTCGCCATCTACGACACGCTCGAAGAGTTTTACTGCGCCGAGGCCCTGGAGTACGTCGCAGCGTGGCGGAAATCGTCGGCCGATGCGCCGGCAGGGATTTGCGGCCCGATCGGCCCTACCGAACAACTCCCGCTGGTGGCGACGATTGTCAACGCCTTGGATCTCGATCTTCGCGACGCGCATTTCTGGGGCATGGACGAATGGGTCGAGGACGGGCGACCGGTCGCTCCCGATCACCCTCTTTCGTTCGCGAAGGCCGATTTGGAGTTGTGCTTCAATCGGATCCGACGCGAACTTCGCATGGCCGACGCGAACATCCACTTTCCGATCGAAATCGCTGAGTACCAACGCAGCTTTCGCGACATTCGTTGCGTCCTCATGCAAGGCGGCCAAGGCGAGGTAAAGCACTGGGCGTTCAATGATCCGCCTCGACGAACCGGCGCCTACAAGGATCAACCTCCGAGCCCGTCAGAATATCGTCAACTCGCAACGCGAATCACCGATCTCCATCCCATGACGGTCATTCAGAACGCACGCACGTCGGGCGGCGGCTACGTGCCGCAGGTGCCCACGACAGCGGTTACCGTCGGGCCGGTCGAGACTTGGCAGTCCGAATGCGTTTCCATTTGGCACCCCGGGCATCACGACAATCCGTTTGGCATCCGATTATCCGCGCTCATGATCAGCAAAGGTATCGCGGACGCCTCGGTTCCCATGTCGCTGCTGGCTGAGCATCCCAACGTACGCTTTAGTTACTATCGAGGCGGCATTGGCGAAGTCGAGGTTCAAATGCACTAAAGGGGATTTGCGGAACGCCTCGACGGCAAGCTCATGGTTGCAGCATCGAGTCGTTTCTTGAATCTCCGGTCCCTTGACGTAGCAAGAAAGACTGTCACGAGTCTCTTCCTGCTGGCATGATTGAGTGCACATCTTCGCAGTAAAGGGGCCGTTCGCGACAAAGCGGGGACGGTTCACTCGGACAGTGATCTCGAGGACGCTCGCCATGTGCGGAGACGTCGCGCTGCGTCCTGACGACGGCAACAAAGTTCCGAGGACTTCCGATCGGTTGCCAGTGCCGAGTCGCACGTCATGCGACGTTGATCAACGATCCAACTGCCGTTAGGCAAATGAGGCAATGCATGAGCATCTGGCGATGGCGTGAACTAGGCAAGCGGGTCGACCAGAGACTCCAAGCGTCGCTCGGAGAAGGAGACACAGCGACAATCGCCTCGCGACGAATTTCGGCCGAGGTTGGGCTTCCGCATTTGTGGTTCAAGCTGGAGAGCGGCAACCCAACCGGTTCCTACAAGGACCGTTTCGCAGCGGCGGCAATTTCCCACATGCGAGAGACCCGCAAACGACGTTGCGTCACAACTTCGAGCGGTAACACCGGTTCAGCATTGGCTGCCTACTGCGCGGCCTACGGCCTCGACTGCCATATCGCGATCGTCGAGGGGGCGCCAGCGGGGAAGCTTGTGCAGATGCTGGCCTACGGAGCTCAATTGTTTCGCGTTCGAGGCTTCGGCTTTGATCCGCTTGTCACGGAGCGGACTTTTTCGACGCTCGAAGCGATCGGTCGCCAGCAGGACGCGTCGCTGCAGATCAGCGCCTATCGCTATAGTCCCGACGGCATGGTCGGAGTGCAGACAATCAGCTACGAACTGGCGACTCAGTTGGACGCGATTGACCATGTCTTCACCCCAGCCGGAGGAGGAGGACTGACTTGGGCGGTCGCCAAAGGCTTTCGTGACCTCGTCGAAAACGGCTGCTTGCCGAGAATGCCTGGCATTCACTGCGTTCAGCCGGAAGGCAACGCAACGATCACCGCTCCGCTGCGGGCCGGAGGGCAGCATGCCGTGGCCGTTCAATCGAAGACGCGCATTAGCGGCTTGCAGGTGCCCACCGTGATCGACGGCGACGGCGCCATTGCCGCTTGTCGAGAGTCGGCCGGGACCGGTTTCACGGTCTCTGACGACGAAGTCTTCCAGGCACAGCGTCGTATGGCTCGCAGCGAGGGTATCTTTTGCGAACCGGCGGGGGCCGTTGCGCTGGCTGGATGTCTCAAGGCCCTCGCCACAGGCGAGATCGACGCGACGGACTCCTGCGTCTGCCTTGTGACAGGCAGCGGCTTCAAAGACTTGGCTGCTGCCGAAGCGATGTGCGACTTGTCGGCCTGTCCCCTGGTGGACGATTGCGAACTGAGCGAGCTGATGTCAAGTCGGCCTAGCGGTCAGGTATGACCAGTTCCTGAGGGAACGTGCTGAGCTTCGTCGATCCGCCCGCCGTAATCCAATAGTCGTCCTCGATGCGAACGCCGCCGCCCAAGTCCGGTCCGTACAGACCTGGTTCCACAGCCACCAAGTCGCCAAGTTGCAGCGTATCGTTCCAATGAGGATTGAGTCGCGGCGATTCGTGAGCGTTGAGCCCCGTCCCGTGACCAAGATGATGAGGAAACGTCCACGGGTGTACGCCGGACAGCATACCGCGAACTTCGTCGTATAGGTGCATTCCCGAGACGCCGTGCTTCGCATTTTGCTCAACGTAACGCAATGCTTCGAGGACGAGCAAGGCGGCCTCCTGCTGCTTTGACGTCGGCTGACCATTGACCACGAACGTCCGGCACAGATCGCAGCGATAGCCGCGCACGCTCACAGCAACGTCTAGAGGCATGAGTTCGCCCGCCAGAACCGCTCTTCGCCGCGGCGGTCCCCCCGGGGTCCCCGCCTGAAAGTCGTTTCCAAGTTCCTCGATCGGGACGCCCAGCTCTTTGACAGCCGCAGACTGCATTTCCGCGTACAGATCGATCTCTCGCACGCCGGGAGCCAGTATCTGGCGGGCCCGTGCGTAGGCTGCTTCGCATCCTCGAATGGCGTGGCGAACAAGCTCGACTTCGTCAGCATCCTTGGTGCGTCGAAGATCTAGCAATGTGGGGGAAATGTCCCTCCATCGGGGCGACTCGAGCCATAGCAATTCCGGGGAATCCGTGCCCACCCGCCCTGAAGTCGGGAGCACGTCCTTGATGCGATGGAAGGAGGCGGCGTACGGGTCCTGCAGCATCGTCCCGAGACGGTTTTCCGTTACGCCCAAACAGCGATCGGCTGCAAATTCACCAGTCGCCAAACGTTCCGGAACGGCCAAAACGCTGGTGCCCTCCGCGGAAACGTACAGCAGCGCAGCGTCGTGGGGGGTCGGCCAGAAACCTGTGAAGTATTGAATGTGGCGGCGATCTTTGATCAGGGCGCCTTCGATCGCCAAACCGGCGAACTGACTGACAAGGCGGCTTTGCCGGGTGCGACAACCCGCCGGGCAAAGTGCGAGGGAATCCATGGCCGGCCTCCCCCGTGAGGCTGTTTCAGGTTGCGGCGGTCAAACGACCCAGATAGAATGTTGATGTGTTAAAGTAACATGGTCCGGCTGCACTCGCTAGAGTTCTCGATCCTTATCGAGGAGCTATCGGGCGACAATGCAGGCTGGTGTTCCGTGAAGAGGCAACGAAGCGAACTGCCGGCAAGCAGGTGCTCGGAGTTCCTAGGAAATCATGGCAGTTATGCCCGAATCCTTACTTACGTCGTCCTCACCGCTCCGAATCGAACCCGCCCTCTGGGGCCAGTGGGGCAGCGCCTGCGTTTCGGATGCACTGCGAGCGCTCGGTCGGGCGTTTCAATCTCTCGAAGGCTCGTTCCCCGGCTTGACGCCGGAGCATCGTCTCGCGGGGCCGGCCTTTACAGTTCGCTGCTATCCCGGAGCGACATGGGCGCTTGAGCAGGCGCTTGAATTGGCTTCGCCCGGCGACGTCCTGGTCGTCGACGCTGGAGGACGCCCCGACCTCATCGTGATGGGGGCGCTGATGTCGCAGCGAGCTTGTTCTCGCGGACTGGCAGGCGCTGTCGTCGATGGCGCCGTTCGAGACGTCGACGAAATCATTGCCATCGGGCTCCCGGTCTTCGCTCGTCATATTTGTCCGCGTGCCGGGACTCATGCTGAAATCGGAGAATGGCAAACGACGATTTGTTGCGGTCGCGTCCCAGTAAATCCCGGCGATTGGGTGGTCGCCGACCGGTCGGGGGTCACAATCGTTCCGGCCAGCATGTACGAAGAAACGGCGGCGGAAGCTGCGCTAATTTTCGAACGCGAGTTGCTGACGGCCGAGCTCTTGCGATCCGGCGAGAGCCTGAACGCGGCGGCGGTCGCGGCTCGCCATGAGACAGGACATTGAGTCCCAACTCATGAATCTGCATTGGCATAGCGAAACGTTCTGCTACGCCTGGGGCCCGCATCAGCCGACTCTTCGGTTGCCGAGCGGTTCCGCCGTGGCGGTCGCTTGTCCCGACGCCGACAACGGCCTGGCCGACGGCAGCGACCTGCCTCGGCATCGGCGGCAGGTCCCCTCCAGCGCAACATTTCTCGAAGCGAATCCTCTGGCAGGGCCGATTTACGTCGAAGGAGTCACTGAACGGGATTCGCTGGCCGTAGAATTGCAGGCCATCGAACTCACCCGCGATTACGGCCTAACGCTGCTTGCCCCAGACCATGGACTGCTGTCGAGAACCGAGGCATTGGGGATGCAGCCGGCTGCGGGCGAATCGATCCCGCGCCATCTCTATCGCTGGCGAATCGATGTCCCAAACGGCCTCGCCGAAGTCGCGAATCCCCTGGGATGCGACCAGCTACGAATCCCTTTGCAGCCGACGTTAGGATGCCTCGGAGTCTGTCCGCCGCGGGGGCAAGTAGAGTCAAGCTTATGCGCTGGAGTCTACGGCGGGAATCTGGACTTGCCGCTGCTAAGACCCGGCGCCACGATCTGGCTGCCTGTTTACGAACCGGGAGGGCTGCTCATGCTCGGCGACATTCACGCCGCGCAAGGGCCCGGCGAGATCGTGGGGGGCGGAATCGAGACCAGCGGAGTCGTTTATATCGCTGTCCGGCGAATTCCCAATCGGCCAACGCCGGCGCCCCGGCTGCTCGTCGACGGCAAGCTGTTCGCCGTCGCTACGGCGTCTGATCTGCGAACCGCAGTGAGCACCGCTTACGCACGACTCCTGGATTGGTTAGCAGCGGATCTTGGGCTCAATCGCTGGGACGCTTATCAGTTAGTCAGCCAAGCGGGTCATTTCGAACTTGGGGGCATCGCCATCGCGCCCCATGTCACAGCGGCCGCAGGTTTGCCCGTCGACCTATTGCCCGACCACAGCCGGCAGGAGCTTAAGCAATGGCAGTCGTCCGCTGGGGAGTAGTTGGAGCTGGCGGGATCGCCCGCCGCCGCATGATTCCTGAAGGGATTCTCACAGTTCCTGAAGCACAGTTGGAGATCGTCTACGCTCCGAACTCGGGGCACGACGTAGCCAAGCAATTCGGCGTGCGCGCGGCAGATCGCGAAGAAGACGTTTATGCCGCCGGACTGGACGCCGTGTACGTCGCTAGCCCCGTCGATTGCCATCGTCGGCAAGTCGAGCAAGCGGCCGCCGCCGGGCTTCATGTCCTCTGCGAGAAGCCGCTGGCCCTGAACGTCGACGACGCACGCTCGATGGTCGAGGCATGCGAGGACGCTGGGGTTCTGCTGGGCGTCGGGTTCATGATGCGGCACCATCCTCATCACCAGCGCGCCGCAGCCCTGGTGCAAAGCGACGCGATTGGCGTTCCGGTCTATGCGCGCGCCCAACTGTCGTACTGGTATCCGCCGCTGGCGGGCGCTTGGCGTCAGATGCCCGAACGCGGCGGAGGCGGAGCCTTGCCGGATCTTGCTTCGCATTGCATCGACTTGCTTGAGTACATCCTTGGGGCGACAGTGCACAGTGTCTTCTGTCATAAGGCCCAACGGGTCCATTCGTACTCCGTCGAAGACACCATCGTGATACTCCTGGAGTTTTCAACCGGGGTCGTTGCGACAGTCGACTGCCTGTTCAGCACCCCGGATGCGGGCGTACGCAATCGGCTGGAACTCTACGGCTCCCAAGGTTCGCTATTGGCGGAGAACACGCTCGGCCAAATTCAAACCGGGACGCTGGAGCTCACTGCCACGGGCCCCGCCGACAAGGACGTCGTCGACCCTTCACTCGTGAATCCTGCGTCAACCGTGGCATACTCCCTGCCCCAGGGGAATCTGTATCACTCCCAGGTCGTCGACTTCTGCGATGCGATTCGACATGGTTGTCCGCCCGTCGCTTCGGGACGCCAAGGATTGTGGATACAATCCGTCCTGGCTGGCTGCAGGCAATCAGCAAGCGAGGACAGGAGAGTCGAACTCGATCCCGTCGACTTTGTTGCCGCGGCAATCCGCCGCGGCGAATGACTGTGCGGGCTCGTAACGGAGCGCGGAGAAATTGAGAAGATCTGGCATTTCCCCCCGCGCCACGGGTAGCATGATTAAGCACGTGAACAGGCGGGTTGCCGAGGACTGAGCCTGGCGATTATGGCTCTCCGAGATGCATTAGTTTCCTGATCTGCCGGCCGCGCCGCGTCCGACCTCCACACTGTCATCGTGCATTTCAGCACCATCTCACTCAAAGCGGATCATGGAATCTCCCAACATAGGCAATTCGGAACTGATCACCCAGGTGAATCGGTGTCTCGTTCTCCAAGCAGTGCGCCGATTGCAGCCGACGTACCGAGCTGAGGTGTCGCGTTGGACAAATCTCAACCCGGCGACCGTCACTGGCATTGTGACCGACCTGATCAAGAGCAATTTGCTGAAAGAAGTCGCCGGCGGCGTCCCGGCGCCAGGGCCGACTGGAGGGCGCCCTCCCACGATGCTCGAACTCAACAAGAATGCTCGTCGATTCCTGGCGATCGATATTGAGCCTGAGCTCGTTCGCGTCGCGATCGTGGACCTGACGCTCAATTTGGTGAAGTACGAGGAGCAGGTAGTCGATCGGCATAGCCAGCCGGCTGCTGTAATCAACGAGATCATACGGCTGTGCGAGGATATGCTCAGTCACGGCCGGCGCGGTCGTATCGACGGCATAGGCTTGAGCCTTCCCGGACTCATAGACCGCGAGCAAGGAATCCTGATCAGTTCCACGAACTTACCAAAGTGGCGGAACGTGCCGATTCGCGACATGATCGCCGAACGGCTCGGGCATGCACCGCAACTCGAAAGGTCGTTTCACCTTGCCGCGATGCATGAGGATTGGATTGATCGCTCGAGCCAAAACAACACGAAATTGATCCTGTCTCTACGAACCGGCATCGGCATGAGCGTGGTTCGGCAGGGAGAAGTCTATCAAGGCGCCGGAGGATTCGACGGAGAAGTCGGGCATACTGTTATCGACCTCAACGGCGAGTTGTGCGAATGCGGAAACCGGGGTTGCTTGGAAACGTTTGTCAGCGCCGACGCCGTTAGGAAACGAGTCGAGCACATGTTGCGGAAGGGCCGCTGCCGAGCCGCCGCTGCGGCCGTCGCAAAGGGCGAATTGCTCCGGCCCGAGCTTGTCTATCGACTTGCGAAGGAGGGCGATGAAGATTGCACGGAAATTGTGCGCGACGTCGGGCGATACGTCGGCTTGGCCGCGGCCAATCTGGTCAATTTGCTGGCCCCTGACGCACTCGTCGTCTGCGGATCGATCGATACGGCCGAAGAGATCTTGCTCGAGGCGATTCGAGAACAGATCTCCGAGCGCGTGCTGCCGCAATTGAGAGGGCACCTCACGGTCCGTTTGGCCGCCGCCAAGGAGAAAGCCCCGCTTCTGGGTGCCGCCGTACTCGTGGCGCGGGACTTGTTCGACCTTCCCCGGTTGGCTCATCCGCAATCCGCGCTGTAGGACGAAGACGAGCCCATGTCCGATCTCCTTGCGGAACCGGCCCCGCTTACGCCCGTGTTCCTCCTCGTCGGGCAGTCAAATATGCTCGGCACGACGTGCCTGGAGGAACAGGCCTCCGATCCCGGTCGAAACACGGCCGACAAACACGTGGAATTCGCGTGGTCGAACGTTCACGCCTTGAATACGGAATACCCGCCGCGGTTGTACGGCAACTCAAACAACGAATTCCGGACGCTGCACGCCCAACAAGGCGAAGGAGCCGATCGAACGTTTTGGGGTCCTGAGTTCGCCTTCGCTCGTGCGATGCACGTCGCCGGTTGGCGTCGCCTCACGCTGATCAAGGTCAGTCGTGGAGGAGGGGGCAACACCTATTGGAGCCGCCGTGCGTTCTGCGAAGCTCCGGCGCAAGGGCACATGTGGGGACACCTTCTCGACGTTCTCCGAGGCTGCCTTGATGCGTTGGTGGAGCAACGCGTGAGATTTCGCGTCTGCGGCCTGCTGTACCTCCAGGGGGAAAGCAACAGCGACGCTGAAGCGGCTGCGGCTGGACCGCGCCTGAACGCGTTTATCGACGATCTGCACGCATGGCTGGAGGCGAGATACGCCGGAGCGAGCGACGGCATGCACGCCGTCATCGGAGAAATCGCCGCCAGCCAGTCCGACCCCCGCCGTGCGAAGACGGCGCGCCAGCACTTCGCACTGGCGACACATCGAGACGATGCGTCGTTCGTCGGGACTCGCGACCTCGCGCTCAAGTCCGACGGCATCCATTTCGGCAAAGACGCTAAACTCGAAATCGGCCGCCGATTCGCGCGAGCTTACCTACTTGCACGCGATCGCCTCTGACTCATTGCATACTGTTCTGTCTGCCCCGATTCTCGTTTTCAGAGATGCCGTTCAGCGATGAAATACCCTGAGCGACTGTTCGAGCCCAACATCATTCACGACCCCGCGCAATGGATGGGAATTTGGACGCCGCAGGGGTGGCGTGTTCACAAGAAGCGATGGGGACGCGCTAATCGCGTGACAGTTCATTTGAGCGGCGACGGTCGAACCACGTTCTTTCCCGGCGCGCTCCGCGACCCGTCGTCCGGACGAGTGGCATGGAGCGACGACCTTCATGTGCAGGACGATTCGTTCACCGATGGCGGCATCTATCCTTGTGATCCGCGCGTCGAGTATCCCGCCGGTCGTCCCCGATGGGCTGTGTCGCACACGTTGTTGTGCTATCCGTACGCCGATCACGGTCTCTACACTCACGAATACGAGTGGGATCTCGTTCACGGCCATTTGCATACGCGATTCCGAACGCACATTCCGTTGGAGCAAGCTGCAACCGACGCGGCGACGGGTCGATCCGTGCTCGTTGCGAACAAGCCTCTCAGTACGACTATCGAAGGCAACGTGCAATACCCGCTGCTCAATAGCGCAGTGCGCGGAGTGTGGGACAATCCTGAAAGGACGGGTCGCAACTACTACACACAGCGCACCGTCCAGCTGTTGTCGATGCACAACGCCGTCTACGTGACCACGCCCCGCACGCCGGTAGTGCAGTGCCACGGGTTGTACCTGACGGACACCCAAGATCCCTTGACGCGAGTGTTTGATCCCGAGACTGGCGAATGCGGCGATTTGGAGTATTTGGCAGCCGCGATGCACGTGCCGCTCGACGAGCCGCGACTTGGAATGATTCGCGTCTCGGGTCGGCCCGCCTGGAACCGTTCGTTCGGACGGACTATTCAGGTTCCGGCGGAAACGACAGGCACGATCGATGCGAGAGATCTGTACGAACTCGAGCGACGAATAGGCGCGCGCTTCTGCTTCGGCCAAGTCGGTTACGCAGCCAACTCGTACTTCGACGGCGACGTCGGCGCCGAGGGTTTCGTTCCGGCTTACGACTTCAACCGCAATTTCGAAATCGATGGCGACGACGCGAGTTTTCTCCGCAGTCACTTGGGTCGACGCGTCCGCTACAATCTATACCTGGACGCTTACTTTGGCGGCGACTGGCTGTCGACTTACTACTGCGTCAACGCCGAGCAGCGCCCTGGCACGCCAATCATTGCAGATTATGAATTTGGCGGCGGCTACGATCCGCAAGCCGGCGTCGTACACCTGCTGGACACCCCAGGCCCTGATCGCCCCGTCTGGGTCGAGTATCACTACGATGCACCAGCTGCTCCGGGCGAAAACAACATTGTGCTTCATCTCTATCGGGAGATTGACAACGGACCACGGGCCGCTGGCACCTCGTCCTAGTTCTGGCGGCAACCCTGTTCGCGTCTGCCAGAAAGCGACAATTGTGATGTCGAGTTCGCAAGAATATGTTGCTACGGCAACAGGTCCGGTGAGGGTTTCTGCTACGCTTGGCGCAGCGCGACGACCGCCGCCTCGGCATGCAGAGAAGACAAGTCAGCTTCCGACAATCGACGATACGGGCGGGGAGCGAAATTTCCGGGAATCCCGCGGGCGTTGAGAATGCCAGTCATGGCCTGAAAGACGCCGTAGCGCTGCAAAACCCCGACTAAAGCAGCCATTGCTCGGGACAACTCCTGTCCGCGATTCCACGCGTGGTCCTTCGCCGCCTGTTTCATGAGCCGCACCCAATTGGGGAATATGCTGAACGCCCCATCGAGGTGCTCGGCGTGGCCCGACCGAAGCAATGCATCGACGAGCAAAGGTTGTGCAAGAATTACGCGAAATGCGGGCCCCGCCAACTCATCGGCCAGCAAGCGCGCTTGCGCGACGTCCCCGGAGCACTTGATGCCGCGAATATTGGGGTGCACCGCCAGCGTCCGTACGGTGTCCAAGGTTAACGTCGTTCCTGTTCGCTGGGGCAAATCGTAAAGATAGAGCGGCGTCCGCGATTCGTCGGCCAACGCCCGGTAGTAATCGATCAACTCTTCCTGAGAGAACTTAATGAAATACGGCGCAAGGACGACGACGCCGTCAATCTTGAACTCGTTGGCGACACGGATGCGATCACGCGTCCGCGTAAAACTGCAATCACCGACTCCCGCCAGCGTAGGGCCGTGCAATGCCCAGTGTTCTGCGCATTCCTTAATCAGTTCGCGGTAGACCGCGTCCGACAGCAGTTGCAGAAGGCCCATCGTGCCGGCCGCCAGGATTCCGTCCACTTGGCCGCGGGCTTGATCCTCTAAGTGAGCTCGTAGTCCTTCGCGATGGAGCTCCTCGCCATCATCCAAGGGGGTGCCGATCGCCGAAATGAAGCAGGGCGCAAGCGCTGAGTCCAAGGGCATGACAAACCTATTCAGCTTGAATGGCGAGGCGAAACCAGCGGATGACCGAAATGCAATCTTCAAAACACCAGAATGCCACGAACGCCTCGCCGTTGGACAGGTGAACAACGGTCGGACACCCGAATCTAAGCGAACTCATCTTCGCAACTCCGCCGTCCAAGTCAGCAGCGTCGCCATAGCTGGGGCTCCCCGTCCACAACTGCAAGTCGGCCTTTGGAATCCATTGGTCGCCGTCAATTCGCGCCAGTTGCGCCCATAGACCCGGTCTGTCGACGCGACGATACACTGCCAGCACGCGATTGGACGGCAATCCCAAAACGCGGCACGTCTCTCCCTTCAGCGGCGCATCGCGGCATGCTCCAAACGCGAATCCGTCGTTCGAGAAGGCGATCCGATTGGACAGCGAGCGAGACTGCGCGATGTCGTAGTTCCAGCAGATCGCAAGGACGCGGCCGTCGCTGAGTCGAGTCAAGGCTTGTTCGAAGGCGCCTAGCGATGGATGGTCTTGACGAACGACCTGAACCAACTCGCCCCACGTTTCGCCCCCGTCGCGAGAGGCGAACGCCAGTCCGTCGTGACGCCAAGGGCTTTCTCGGCCTGACCAATCCGGCCAAGCGCTGGTGACTACCAAGAGTCGGTCCTCCCCTATGGAGAAGGGGGGGGCGCACGTTTCAAACGATGGCCAGTCCACGGGGAGCGAGACGGAGAGCGGCCGGGACCATGTGCGGCCTCCGTCGAGAGATCGCTGAGTTACGAAGTCGGTACGACAGAACCCGCGCGTCTCGGGATTCAAGAGTCCCAGGTCCGGGCGACTCCGATCGAATAGGCATCCCCAGGCCAACAATTCGCCCGGCCTGACCTGTCCCACGCGGCACGTCGTCGAGACAATGTGCGTCCGCTCGTCGGGCAAGAGAATCGCGACCGGCTCGCTCCACGACTCGCCGCCGTCGCACGATCGGCTGCATACCGATCGAACGTCGATCGCCTCAAAGGCGCTGCCGAGGTCGAAAGCGACGAAGACCTCGCCCGACGGAAGTTCTGCCGCCGTCGGAAAGAACGCATGGCGACTGTGCAAATGGGGCAGCGGATTGCGATAAACGATTCCCGTGCCGACAACTTCAATCGTCCCCATGGGTCTCGACTCATGCGCAGCAGGATAGGCTTGGGATACGCCATTGACAGAGAGTTATTTTACGAGCAAAATAAACCACCGCAAGTCGGCGCTGACTTGGACTGGTTTTGCACGAGTTGGGCTGCAATACCAGGCATCTTGGAGCGCGATCCGACGCTGACCGATCGTCCCTCGCTTGATGTTCCCTTTCTCCAAAGATCAATGACGCCGACTCAGTCGCTGCTTATCGCGATGAACGTGGCCCCGGTTGATTGGTGGATACTGGGAGGTTCGTTTGTTCTGCTCCTGACGATCGCTGTCAAGATCAACCAGCAGTGCCGCAGCGTGGCGGACTATCTCATTTCTGGCCGCAAAGTGCGACTGTGGCTGGGCATGGGCGCTGGCATCGCAGGCGAGGTCGGTTTAGTCACGATTGTCTCCATCTGCGAGCAGGGCTATCTCCGCGGATTTGGTTTCATTCTTATCGGCCTGCTCAGCACACTCATCCTGGCACCCCTGTTCGGAATCTTCGGTTTTGGCATCGAGCGATTTCGAGCGTCGAAAGTGATGACCGTATCGCAGTACCTCGAGATGCGTTATTCGCGTCGACTGAGGATCCTCTCCGGCATTCTCAATGCACTGGCTGGCGTGCTGCAGATGTGCATTTTTCCGATCATCGGCGCTCGCTTTCTACGGGCTCTAATCGACGCGCCTGCCGTCGTCTCCCAGTGGGGACTGACCGCCCCCACGGAATGGATTCTCATGGGAGCGCTCCTGAGTTGCACCGTGATATTCACGTTTCTGGGCGGTTACGTGACGCTTATCGTCACGAACTTTCTGCAGATGATCGTGATAATGGTGGCGATCTATTGGCTATTTTTCTATCTGATCGCCGACATCGGCGTTCAAAACCTATGGACGACGTTGGAGAATACTAAAGGACTCGCAGGCTTTTATCCGTTTGCCGCTGAAGGCGACGCTTACGGCTTCGTCTGGTTTTCCTGGCTGATGACGATGAGCGTTCTGCTGCAGTTCTCCTATGGACCCTACCTGCAGAAGTACGCCTCGATGGACCGTCCCAAGACGGTCTCGCGCGCATTCTTGTTAAGCTCTCTCTTTACGAACGGTCGTACGTTCGTGGTTCTCGGGCTTGGTGTGTGCGCGCTCGCCGCGCTCGGCGAAACTCCCCCAGACGCGCTGGGAGCGTCAAAGGCCGAATGGAGTACCTTGGCGACGCCTTACTACCTGTCGTCCGTGGTACCGCCCGTACTGATGGGCGTGCTGTTGTCCGGTCTGGTGTTCGCCGATATCTCGACGACAGATCAATATGTCTTGAGTTGGTCGACCGCGATCGTCAACGACTGCATTTGCCCGTTCTTGAAGAGTCCCCTGTCGCCCGAAACGCACATCCGCGCCGTTCGTATGACGATCGTCGCCTTGTGCGGCCTCTTCTTCGTATTCGGCATGTTCTACTCGCCGACTCTGCCGCTGTGGGACTATTTGTGGCTGTGTGCCAATATCATCGGCGGCACGGGGATCGCAATGCTCATGGGCATGTATTGGTCCAAAACGACGACAGCGGGAGCCTACGCGGCCGTCCTGATCTGTTTGATACTTCCGCTTGCGGACTTGGCCTCGCGACAGATTTACGCAATGCGACATCCGGACGGCATCTATCCCATTGCTTCAGAAACGACGGGACTCGGGACATACGTCATTGCGCTCGTCGCGTTGGTAGTCGTCTCGCTGGCATCCGGCGGGCCCACTCGGTTCTGGGATCTTGCACGCGACGTGCAAGTTCAGAACGAAGCTGAGGCATAGCATTTCACGCGAACCCCGCAGCACCCCCTCCTCTCCGCTTCCAATGTGGACTATCACTTTCAACTCGGACCTTGCCCCCTGGTCGCAGTTCGTCTTCTGGTACGTAGCGATCAACGCCGTTTTGTGCGCACTATTTACATTGGTTGTCGCAGTCGGCGGAGCGTTCGATCTCAGGTTTCTGTGGCGAGCCCTGCGCGAGGGAGACGTCGACGAGGCCGACGATGGACGAGTGGTCGAACGCGGGCCGGCTTCGCCGGAGAGGACGGATAAGTATCGTCAAGGAGATGCGCGTGAGTAAGACTCATCAAGTTCTCGTGATCGGCGGCGGATCAATCGGCGAGCGTCATGTCCGATCCTTTCTCGCCACAAGACGGTGTACCGTCGCTGTGTGCGAACCGAACGAGTTACGTCTCCGACAACTTGCCGACAGGTACGATCTGGCCGCAGATTTCAAGAGCACGGATGAACTGACGGATTACGTTCCTGACATCTCTGTGATTGCGACGCCCGCTGACTTGCACGTTGACCAAGCGATCGCA
This sequence comes from Pirellulales bacterium, assembly GCA_019636345.1. Taxonomy (NCBI): domain Bacteria; kingdom Pseudomonadati; phylum Planctomycetota; class Planctomycetia; order Pirellulales; species Pirellulales bacterium. The sequence continues at coordinate 332,027 of JAHBXQ010000006.1, forward strand.
CTTGCCCGTCGAGGATCGCACCTGCTGATCGAGAAGCCGTTGAGCACGTCACTGGAGCGGGTCGCCGAACTTCTCGACATCGTGAAGAGTCAGGATCTCATTGCCGGCGTCGCTTACGTATACCGCGTACACCCAGCGTTGACTGCAATGGCGGCGGAACTCGCGTCGCAACGCTGGGGTACACCCAAGCAGTTCATTATCGTTGGCGGCCAGCACTTCCCGACGTATCGTCCTCAGTACCGTGAAATCTATTACAACAACCCCGCTCAGGGAGGGGGCGCCGTCCAGGATGCTCTCACCCACTTACTGGATTGCGGGCGTTGGCTTGTCGGTCCGATCACCCGCCTCTGCGCCGACGCCGAGCATTTGGCTCTGCCAGGCGTCGAGGTCGAAGACGCCGCCGCCGTCTTGACCCGACAAGGCGAGGCTCTGGGTTGTTACGTGTTAAACCAGTTTCAAGGGGCTGACGAATTGACGATGACAGTCGTCTGCGAACGGGGAATGTGCCGCTTCGAAAACCACTTGTCTCGGTGGCAGTGGATCGACGGCGTCGCCGGCTCTTGGCACGACGTTCCGACTCCGCTGCGCAACCGCGATGATCTCTATCAGCGACAAGCCGAAGCGTTTCTCGACGCAGTCGAACGACACGTCGATCCTCCCTGCAGTCTTGTCGAGGGCGCATCGACTCTTGCCGCCTGTCAGGCAGTGCTCGACTCGTGGCGCGAGCAGCGGTGGGTCGAACCGATTCAAATCACTTGATGGTGGCAAGCTTACCCAACGGATCGATCGATCAATGAGCAGTGATTATCGCCTATTCGAATCAATTGCCGGGCGGGGAGTTCCGAGCAGCGATCTCCCTTTCAGCCCGGCCGTGCGCTGCGGCGAGTTCGTCTTCGTGTCCGGTCAAGCCTCGGTCGACGGGGAAGGGCGCATTGTCAGCGATACGTTTTCCGGGGAAATGCGACGCTCGTTCGAAAACCTCAGGCATGTGCTGGCGGGTGCTGGACTTACGCTACGGAACGTTGTCAAGCTCTCCGCATTTGTCGCGCAACAGGAGGATCTGCCGGAGTTCAACCGGATCTACCGCGAGTATTTCGACCAGCCGTATCCTGCGCGGACGACAATCGTCGGATGCTTGGGCGATCTTCTCAAATTCGAAGTTGATGCGATTGCCGTCCATCCGCCGCTCGAATAGCTGTCTCATACGCAAGTCGCTAGCTCAGGTCCCTTATTGATAGCCCAGTACGATCACAACTTTACGCCTCCATGTCCGTTCTCGATAAATTTCGCCTCGACGGAAAGCTCGCGTTGGTGACCGGAGGAGCCGGTCCGCTGTTCGGCTCCTGTTGCACGCAGGCGCTCGCGGAAGCAGGCGCCACGGTGATCACCGCGTCACGTTCGCTGGAAAATAACCGAGCCTACGCCGGAAAGCTTTGCAAGCTGGGTTTCGCGGCTCACGGTCTCTCGGTCGATTTGGGCGACGGCCGGTCAATTGATGCGCTCCATGACGAAATCGCCTCTCGTTTCGGTCCGGTTGATATTCTGGTAAACAGCGCACTGTCGCGTCCTCCAGACATGAACCCGATCGAAAGCGTCACGCTCGAGTCCCTTGCTAGCTCAGCGCAGGCGGATCTGGTGGGCCTGATCTGGACTTGCAAGCGATTCTGCGCCGATATGGTCGAACGCGGCCAAGGAAGCGTGATAAACATCGGGAGCATCTACGGCGTGGTGGGGAACGACCCGGGGCTATATGCTTCGGCCGGCAATCGACCGCCGATCGTGTATCCATTCCTCAAAGGGGGCGTGACGAATCTGACCCGGGCATTGGCCGCCCAGTACGGGCGGAGCGGGGTTCGCGTCAATGCCGTCTCGCCAGGAGGATTCGACCCGCAAAGTCCCCCGGCGTTTCAGGAAGCCTATTGCGCACGCTGTCCGCTGGGACGGATGATGAACGAGGAAGATCTGCAAGGGGCTGTCGTATTTCTCGCCTCCGACGCCAGTCGATACGTCACTGGCGTCAACTTGATGGTGGACGGCGGCTGGACCGCGATCTAGCTCCGTCCGTTCGTTTCGGGACGCTGCTCGCGTCCCTGTCTTCAACGCACACCGAGCGAATCTGATCCAATGAGACTTGTCAGTTTTGTTTCCGCCGATGGCCGGTTCCTTCCTGGAGTCATGTCGGGCGACGACGTGATCGACCTTTCGACGCACCTGGATGCGCGTCCGTCCTCGATTCAGGAAGTTCTCGAACTTGATCTGCTCGCCGAAGCGGAACAAGTTCTTCACGACAAATCAACTCCGCGCCTCGCCCGCCCGCCCCTCGCAGCCCCGATACTCAAGCCGGGGGGCATCCTCGGTATCGGGCTCAACTATCGCGATCACGCTCTCGAGAGCGGCATGCCCATCCCGTCAGAGCCGATTGTGTTCGTTAAGTGCGTCTCCGCCCTTGCGGGGCCGGACGAGGCGATACACTTGCCTTCCACGAGCAGCGAGGTCGACTACGAAGCGGAACTGGTCGTGGTCATCGGGCGGCGAGCACGCCACGTCCCAATGTCCGAGGCCATGGACTACGTCGCCGGATATACAATCGGCAACGACGTCTCGGCCCGAGACTGGCAGCTCAAGAAACCGGGAGGACAATGGACGCTCGGAAAATCGTTTGAGACGTTTGCTCCGATTGGTCCTTGGCTCGTCACGAAGGATGAGATTCCCAACCCACAGTCTCTGGCAATCTCCCTCCGCTTGAACGGGGAGACGATGCAGCAGTCCAATACGAATCAGCTCATTTTCTCGGTCGAGTCCGTCGTTTCGTACTTGTCGGCCATATTCCCTCTCAATCCGGGCGATCTTATCTTCACGGGAACTCCTCCGGGCGTAGGTTTTGCTCGCCGACCTCCCGTTTACCTTCAAGACGGCGACCTTTGCGAGGTGGAAATCGAAGGAATTGGGGTTCTCCGCAATTCGTGCGTCCTTGAGCTGTGAACGAGTCTGAGGCATCAAGCCGCAATCTGCGGTCGAAGGCTAGCGTGTCTATGTGATTGACATTTGAAATAGCTTCTTCCTCACTCTTGGCGTTGCCGCAGCCCGACACTTCCTGCAATTGTCGAGTCGCCTCTTCAGTGTGGGGCGACATCTGACTACCATACGCATGGCAAGTCAACAGGCGTTGCCAACCACCTCATGGTCTTGAGATTACGCGCACCCGTTCGCCAAGCGTCCCGTTGGAAACAGACTGTATTGCGAGCTCGTCGCTCCCCTCCGCCTGCTCTCCCTGTCCTGCCTCAGTCGGAAGTGGAATTCTCCTTGACAGTCGTTAGCATGACGCACGAAGGAGACCCTTGCGATGTCCAGCGATTCTCAGGCCCCCTCGTCGGGGGAGCCGCGGCGTGAGCGGCGCACGTTTT